>JAEWGR010000154.1 GCA_023388195.1 Bacillota bacterium | reverse complement strand
TTTTTATGGTTTTACAGTTTCTTTATATACTTGTTTGCCATCTTTCATTTCCAGGATAACCGCACCTTTTACGGCATCATGATGATCATTAAGAGTCAGGTCGCCGGCAGCACCTTTGTAGTCTTTAGTTGCAGCCAGGGCTTCGCGGATTTTTGCTGCTTCGGTGCTGTTGGCGCGTTTGATGGCGTCAACAAGTACGTAGGCGGCATCATAACCAAGTACTGCCATGGCATCAGGCATTTGGCCGAATTCTTTTTTGTAGTTTTCGACAAAAGCTTTTGACAGCGGGCTGGTATCTTCTACTGAGTAATGGTTGGTGAAGTAAGTATTGTTAAGGGCTTGGGGACCGCCGATTTCAGTAAGTTTCGGGGAATCCCAGCCGTCACCGCCGACTACCGGCACCGTAATGCCCATTTCGCGGGCTTGCTTTACGATTTTACCAACTTCTTCGTAATAGCCGGGGACATAAAGAATATCAGGATTGGTAGCTTTAATTTTAGTCAGGATTGTTTTAAAGTCCTGGTCTTTTTGCAAATAAGCTTCTTCGGCAATGATCTCGCCGCCGCCTTTGGTAAAGGCTTCTTTGTAGAAGGAAGCCAAACCTTTGCTGTAGTCGCTGGAATTATCAATCATAATAGCCGCTTTTTTAGCCTTGAGGCTGTTTAAAGCAAAGTTGGCAGCAACAGTACCCTGGAAGGGATCGATAAAACAAACACGGAAGGTGTAATCTTTAGTTTTGCCTGTCTTTTCATCCAAGGTCACTTTTGGGTTGGTAGTAGCGGCAGCAACAAAGGGGATTTTGTTAGCTTCAGCTACAGTTGAGCCGGCAATGCCGTTGGAGCTGGTGGTAAAACCGGTTACCGCAATAACTTTATCCTGGGTAATAACTTTTGTCATTGCATTGGAAGATTCAGAAGGCTCGCCTTTATTGTCAGCGATGATTGGCTGAATTTGTTTGCCGAGAACGCCACCCTTGGCATTGATTTCTTTAAAGGCCATTTTTGCCCCATTAGCAGCAGCTGTGCCAAAAGACGCGGTATTACCGGTAAGTTCGTAAACCACACCGATTTTAATGTCTTTGCTGGCCGTGTCGCCGCAACCGGTGACCAGACCTGCCAACATAACCAGCATAGTTACCAGACACGTCATTTTTACTCCGATTTTACTCATAGTATCCTCTCCCATTCACGCAAAATTTATAGAATACCCGGAACCCTATTAACATATCACCTCCACTAAAGATCCATTGTTAAACATCAATTTGGGTAAAAAAATAGCTTTTTGAAGAAGCACAAAAAAATGTCTTTCTCCAAAAAGCAACTTTGCTTAGTATAGTAAAAATTCAATTATACTTTTGTTTCCTATGATTATACATTGTATTACGGTTTGCTGAATTTTGCAAGAGATATTTTTTCTTTGGTATAAAAGTATTTACAGTTTCTTGGCTATGGATTTTTCCTGCACCAGGGGTAATCGCATATGCCGGTGATTATGATGAATTCATAATCAGACGACAGAAGGCTCAATATATAATTCGCCCCGGGCAAACCTTTCGGCGCTAAACATAGTAATAGGAATATCGGTGGGTGATCCGAGAACCATCTGCGCCATAAGCTTACCGACCATTGGTGAAATCATAAAACCGTGGCCACTGAAGCCGGCAGCTGTGTAGAAGCCCTGAATGGTAGCATCAGGCCCTAAAATCGGTGTCCGGTCCGGACACATGTCATAAAGGCCGGCCCATTGTCTGACAACATTTAGATTAGCAAGGGGCGGTAATATCCTGGTAATCCGTTTGGCCATCTCCGTCAAAAACTGCCAGCTCGAAGTAATGTTGAAGGTTTCCGGCTCATCAGGGTGGCCGATCCCCATAATAAAGCTGCCATGGGGAGTTTGCTGACAGTAAAGATTATGGTAAAAACACATGACCATCGGTGTTTGCATAGGTTCCACCGGTTCGGTTACCAGTATTTCATGCCGCTCCGGAAAAATTGGCAGCTCGATACCGGCCATCCGGCCGACCATTTTGGCATAGCCACCGGCCGCATTAATAACAGTGTTAGTGGCAATATCCCCCTTGTTGGTGTGGACTGTTGTAATTTTTCCTGCCTCAACGCTTAATCCGGTGACTTCGGTATAGGTATAAAACTGAACCCCTAATCGGGCAGCTGCTTTGGCATACAGGCTTGTCACTTTAAATGGGTTGGCATGACCGTCTTTGGGACAGAAAGTAGCCCCCAGGAGTCCGTCTGTATTCAAATGCGGCACAATTTCCCTGGCCTCAGCCGGTGTTGTCCAGCGGGCCGGTATACTAAGCGAATTTTGCAGGGTAAGGTTCTTTTTAAACTGGTCTGCCATTTTTTCGGTGTAGGCAAGTAAGAGGTAGCCACCTTGTTTAAACTCAATATCACCCTTGACCTCCAATAATTCAGGCAGGTTTTCCAGCATGTGAACGCTCTCGCGGGCCAGCAGACAATTGGTTTCGGTACCCCACTGCATCCGGACGCCGGCACCACACCTGCCGGTTGCACCGCTGGCAAGGTAACCGCGTTCGATAACGGCAATCCGGCCAGCGCCGGCTTTAGCCAGGTTATAGGCAATAGAGCAGCCGACAACCCCGCCGCCAATTACAACAACATCAGCCTGTTTAATCATGCTTGCCACCCCCTGCTGCTAAAGCCCCTAATGTGATTGGGGCCGTCGGCGGCCGGAAAGTTGGCAGGATAACATCGCCGGTCCGGACTTGTAAAGCTTTGGCGAGTTCCTGGGCAATCAAGGGTGTGCAGGTACGGCCCTGGCAGGGGCCCATACCGCAGCGGCATTCGCGTTTGAGTTCCTCTAAACTGTGTTTTCCCTGTTTAATAAGTTCCTGAATATCTTGCAGTGTGATATCCTCACAACGACAGATGATAACCGGTTCTGTCATGATTAGTCCTCCTTTCGTATGGCAATGCCCCGAACATTCATGGCCTGTGTTTTGGGGACAGACACCCATACTACGTTTGTTTTATTTTTATTCTGCTGGACCCTTTGCACCTGAGCAAGAGCGACTGTTTCACCCGTGCGGCTGAGGGCATCTGCCATCTGACCGGCTGCCGGCAGCGGCAAATATTCGTAAGGCAGTTTAATTAACGCTTCCTGCGGGCTATAAGCATAGTCAACGACAAAGATGGACAGCCCCGGGCAATGGGCCAGACAAATGCCGCAGCCGTTGCACTTGTTTTCGTCAAGCTGCGGCCGTTCATTAATATCAGCGCCAATGGTAATGGCCCCCCGCGGACAGGCTTCGACACAAGGGTTGCAGGGGATGTTCTGAAAACATTCAAATATCGCTACAGGACCCTGACAGAGTCTTTCTGGAGCCGGTAAAACAGTATTGATATCAGCAGCTGTAGGTACGCCTGTTTGTTCAAGCATTGCCGGTCACCTCCCTTAATTCACTGCTATGGCTACATGTTACCTTGGCCAGGCCGGCGCGTATTTTGGCACTGACACTGCCGGCCCGGAGTGCTGCTAATTGGTTCTGGGCTTCCCGATAATCCTCTTCTTTTATCGTCCATCCCAAGCCGGCAGCAGCTGCCAGCCCGGCTAATTTTCCTTCTACCATGGCGGCAGAGGCTTCTTCCACCCCGGCGACGTCACCGGCCACATAAATATCCGGATGGGTAGTCAGCAGGCCAGTGGTGCGGAAAGGGACATAGCCGCCTAATTCCGGCACAAAGGCCATTTTACAGCCTGCCTGCCACAACAGCTCGGTCAGCGGTGTCAGACCAACAGCCAGACACAAACCGTCGGCTTCGATATCGAATTCGGTTCCCGGTATTGGCTGCCAGGCAGAATCTAACTGACAGATGGTCGCCCCGGTAAGCGAAGGGGTTCCATAGGCTGCCTTGATTGTATGGCTTGTGTAAATCGGGATGCCGGCCCGCCGTATTTTAGCAGCATGCACTAGATAGCCACCGATTTTGGGGCCTGCTTCGATAATGCCGGCAACCTCAACACCGGCCTGTAGCAACTGATAGGCAACGATCAGCCCAATATTGCCTGCCCCTACCATTAACAGGCGTTTGCCGGGCATAACACCATGGACATTCATCAGAGTCTGGACTGCCCCGGCTCCATAGATGCCTGGCAGGTCGTTGCCCGGAAAGGCCAGCGTTTTTTCAGCAGCTCCGGCAGCGACGATGATTTTTTTGGCCTTAACAGTGACAAACGTATTGTGATGCTTGACTGTCAGTACACCGTCTTCCTGATAATAACCCAGCACGGTAGCGTTATTCCAACTGGTTATGTTGGGGAGTGACAACGCCTGTTTGATTAGTAACGCTGCGATATCAATCCCCCGTTCACCGGCATATTCGCTTTTCGAGCCGAAAAATTTATGAGTTTGTTTGATAAGCTGGCCGCCATAATATTCGGCACGTTCAATCAGCAATACCCGTGCCCCCAGTTTTCCGGCATGAATAGCAGCCATGAGTCCGGCAGGACCGGCGCCGATAATTGCAATATCTATATTCATGGCAGCTTACCTCTTCCTGTCTGTGTTTCCACTGTCATTCCTGCTTGCAGGGGTTCCACACATACTCTCACGTTTGGCATACCATTAACAACCATTAAACAGGAAGAACAATTGCCAATTGCGCAGAACAGACCCCGTGGCCGGTTCAACTCGTGACTGTGTCTGAGCACGGTAATGCCGGCGGCATGGAGTGCGGCTGCAATTGGCTCGCCGGCATACCCTTCGAGTTGTTGGCCGTTAAAGCTGAACTGAACTTTGCTTTTTTCCGGAAATGTTAATATTGGATGATTGATGATGCGCATAACTGCACCTCCTTGTAATTACTATATTGCAAGAAATATGCCAAAATGCAGAAAGGGGAAAATGCCTCATCAATTTTTAGTAATGGAAGCCAGGTATCTGCCCCGATTGTCGGCGGCGGGCTCACTCCGGAATTTTAATAAAAGGCCAGAAAAAATATAGGGAAGCTTCATTTTTGGTACTTGCTGATAGTCAGTTTTTCGATGGTGGTGTCAAATAACTGACATTATCTAATGTCAGATTTAATTGCCGCATTTTATAATATAGGGTACTGCGCGGGATCCCCAGTTTTTTAGCCGCTGCTGCTTTGTTGAACTTGGATTCTTTGAGTGTTTCTTCAATTAGAGAGCGCTCCAGTGTTGTCAACTCCGGGATTGTTGTCAGCCCTGCCGTATTTGATGACTTGACCTGCTGATAACCGGCCTTGAAATTAGCAGGCAGACTCCCTGGCGTCAGGATATCGCCGTCAGCCAGAATCACCAGACGTTCTAATATATTATTAAGTTCGCGAACGTTGCCGGGCCAGTCATGCTCCAGGAAGGCAGCCATTAAAGCCGGGTCTACTCTGTTAATATCGGTTCGGGTATTGTGGAGGGCGCTAAAATGCTTTAAGCCCCTATAGACTAATTCCGGAATGTCTTCCCGCCGGGAGCGCAAGGGCGGTAACTGTAAGGTAACAACATTGAGCCGATAGTACAAATCCTCACGAAAATCTCCGCTCGTAATCATATCCTCCAGATCGCGGTGGGTTGCGGAAATAACACGGACATCCACTTGCACCGGTTTGGCGCCGCCAACCCGGTAAAACTTTTTTTCCTGCAGCACTCGCAGCAGTTTCACCTGCATTTCTTTCGGTAGTTCACCGATTTCATCCAAAAAAAGGGTCCCGTTGTCAGCAAGCTCAACTAAGCCGGCTTTCCCTTTTTTATCAGCCCCGGTAAAGGCTCCGGCATGGTACCCGAACAATTCGCTTTCGAACAGGCTGGCAGGAATAGCGCCACAGTTAATTTCGATAAATTTACCCTTCCGGCCACTGGCAATATGGACTGCCCGGGCAAAGACCTCTTTGCCGGTGCCGCTTTCCCCCCGCAGCAACAGTGGTACATTGGTGGCCGCCACTCTTCTGGCCATACCGACAGCTGCCAATATCCCGGTACTATGGCCACTGACGCTGGCAAAAGCATCTGTGCCTGTGTTGATTTTGTCAATCTCGTTTTCCAGTGACTGGACTTTTTGGCTGGTGCGGGAGAGTTCCTGATTAAGGGTTACAATCTCGGTGATGTCACGTTCGGCCGATACGCCACCGACTGTTTGGCCGGCAAGCAGTATGGGCGCGGCATTAATCAGCACATGTGTATTGGAACAGGGCTTATGATATTGATCTTTAACGGTAAGCTGTTCAGCAGCGGCCTGTTTTACAAGTAAATTCGTAAAAAAATGATCAATGGAGTTGCCCAATATGTCTTCGGTTCCGATGCCATATAGTTTTTCCGCCCGTTTATTCCAGATCACGACCTGATTGGCTTTATTAATTACGCATACCGCTTCATTTACAGTGTCCAGCACTGCAGCCATTTGTGTCTGCTGCAGCTGAAGTCTGGCAAGCAGCGCGGTGAATACCAGCTCCGGCGTACTTAAGGCTACTATCTTACCTGCTTCCTCAAACAGGATAGGCTGAGTGATAAGTTCAGCCGGTATATTGTCAAGGCTCTGAGAGCAATAAGAAAACGGTTTGATCACAGCATTAAAAGAGGCAATATCGCGGGCATAAACTCCCGGGGATTGTCCCGGGGATTGCAGTTGCTGGACCGTAATAAAACCCCATTGCGCATCCGCCTGCAGGATGACGGCAGACTGTTCGCCGGTTTTAAAACAGGCGGCAAGTTCGGCAAGCGGCATCAGAGGATTAACCTCGATAATTTTGTTCGTAACCACACCTGTAATCAGTAAAGACTGCACCCCGTATTACCCCCTTATAAATGAAAAGACGCAGTGCTCCCTTACAGGAAGCAGCAGCGTCTTTGCTGTGTCAATTATTTGACGTTTTCTTTTATTATAATTGGCTTCGGTAATAAATTCAAGTACAAAGATAGTAAGGCCTTGCGTTTAGAGAGCAATCACTGCGCCTATACGGCCTGTGCGACCGGCTTCCGCCCGGTGGGAATAAAAAATTTGCGTATTGCAGGCAGTACATATCCCGCTTATGCTGATATTTTCATCTAAAACGCCAATTTCCCGCATTTGTTGGTGATTGGCTTGCCAGAGATTGAGGTGCCAATGCTCGCCGGCCGGGATGACCAGTTCCTGCCACCGGCTGAAATTTGCCTGCAGGCTATTGATGACAACCGCATCAACTTCATAACAGCAAGGTCCGATAGAAGGACCAATCCCCACCAGGCAGTCGGCCGGATTTGTCTTGTATTGCTGTTTCATGGCGAGCAGGGTTTTTTGTCCTATTTTTGCTACTGTGCCCTTCCAGCCGGCATGACTGATACCAATGGCGTTTTGTACCGGATCAAAGATAATTACAGGTACACAGTCGGCAAAGAACAACAGCAGTGGTATGTCCGGAACATTGGTAATCAGGGCGTCTGTGCCTTTAATGGCTTCATGGTAATGCCGGGAACCGCGTCCGGTATCCCGGGCGGTTACCTGGTAAACTACAGTGCCGTGCACCTGGTCGGCAGTAACTGCATGGTCTGCGGATAAGCCCAGTGCCTGACAAAAAGCCTGGCGGTTTTGCCAGGTTACCTCAGTGTCGTCGCCAACATGCAGGCCCAGGTTGAGACTGGTAAAAGGAGCGGAACTTTGTCCCCCCAGGCGTGTTGATATACCGTGTTTGATACCTTTTGCTGAGAAACTGGCAAATTCTCCATGCCACACGCCATTTGTGTTGTGTTTGACTATAAAATCTCCCATTTTAGAACCTCCGGCTTAAGCTAACTATTCCTATTATATTAATACTCCAGTTCATCTGTAAATATATGTCCGTAAATCTTACCTGTATGCAATCAGTACATGCCGGGCCGGGATAAAAAAGCCCTGATTTTCTGTTTCTCAACAGAGTATCAGGGCTTTTAGCCTAACATTCTTATGCTTCTTCCACTTTATCCTTCTTGGCACCGGCAATAATGGTTTCTGCTATTCGGGTCGGTACGTCTTCATAGTGAGAAAAATTCATGTCAAAAGAGCCGCGGCCCTGAGTAATTGAACGGAGATCGATGCTGAAACGGAACATTTCAGCCAGCGGTACCTGCGCCTTAACCCGGCCAAGGCCGCTGCCTATCGGTTCCATGCCCTGAATGCGCCCGCGTTTGGTATTTAAGTCGCCGATGACGTCTCCCATGTAGGACTCTGGGACAAGGACCTCTACTGAATAGATCGGTTCCAATAGTACCGGTTTGGCCTGCAGCACGCCTTTACGCAGGGCCATTGCACTGGCGATTTTAAAAGCCATTTCTGATGAATCGACTGTATGATAAGAACCGTCAGTCAGGGTGACTTTGACATCGACCATGGGGTAACCAGCGAGCAGGCCGCCGGCTAATGCGTCCCGAACCCCTTTTTCAACGGCCGGGATATACTGGCGCGGCACGGAGCCGCCAAATATAGAGTCAACAAATTCGAATTCCGCACCTGGCGCCAGGGGATCAAGCTGAAGCCAAACATGCCCATATTGGCCGTGGCCGCCACTTTGTTTTTTGTGCTTGCCTTCGACCTTGGCAGAACCGCGGATTGTCTCCCGGTAAGGCACCTTAGGATTGGCAAGCAGTGTTTCAACGCCAAATTTACGTTTCATACGCTCGGTCATAATATCCAGATGCAGTTCGCCCATGCCGGAGATCAGCAATTGATGGGTTTCCACATCTTTGCGCACTTTAAAGGTGGGGTCTTCGTCCATGAGACGGGCTAATGCCTGGCCAATCTTATCCTCATCGCCTTTGTTCTTGGCCTCAATGCTTCTGACAAACATTGGTTTGGGATATGGAATTGGTTCAAATATAATTGGTTTATCTTTATCGCAGAGAGAATCACCGGTGGCAGTTTCCTGCAGCTTAGCCACGACCACAATGTCACCGGCATGAACAGCAGTCACCGGGTCCTGTTGTTTACCGCGGAGCGTGAAGATTGTGCCGACGCGTTCAGATTTTTCTCTGGTTGCATTGAATAACGTACTGTCAGGTTTCATGGTGCCTGAATACAGCCGGATGTAGCTAAGACGGCCAACAAAGGGGTCGGCTGTAGTCTTAAATACCATGGCCGAAAATGGACCGGCAGCATTTCTTTCCACAGGATCTTTGGTTACAGGGTGATAACCGGTAACCGGACTGGCCCCCGGAGCTGGCAGATAGTTGATGATTGAGTCCAGCGTCTGCGTTACGCCAATGTTTTTAAGAGCTGAGCCGCACAATACCGGGAACACTTTGGCCTGCGCAATTGCCGCTAATAAGCCGCTGCGTACTTCATCAGTACTCAGCTCTTCCCCATCCAGATATTTGGCTAAAAGCTCATCGTCGCCTTCGGCCGCTGCCTCAATAAGTGCCATGCGGGCCTCTTCGCATTTAGGCTGCATTTCGGCGGGGATATCAACTTCCGTGTACTCTCTGCCGTTTTTCTGTGGTAAATAGGCTTTCATTTTTAGTACATCAACAATGCCCTGAAAGCTGTCCTGGGCGCCGATGGGCAATTGAACCGGGACAACACCGTTGCCGAATTTTTCCTTCATGCTTTCGACAACACTATAAAAGTCGGCGTTTTCCCGGTCCATTTTATTAATAAAACCTATACGGGGCAGGCCCAGTTCGTTTGCGTAACCCCATACTTTTTCCGTTTCCACCTCTACACCGGAGGCGGCGCATAATACAACACAAACACTGTCGACAGCCCGCAGAGCGCCCTTTACTTCAGCCACAAAATCAGCGTAGCCGGGAGTATCCACAAAATTTATTTTATGATCGTTCCATTCGCAAGGTGCCAAAGCCGCACTAATAGTTACCTTGCGTTTAATCTCTTCCGGTTCAAAGTCAGTTGTTGCCGAACCATCATCAACACGTCCTAAACGGTTTACCGCGCCAGAATTAAATAACATGGCTTCTGTCAAGGATGTCTTACCGGCTCCTCCATGGGCAACAATTCCAACATTTCTTAACCTGTCGCTCTTGTACTCTTTCATGGCTAGTTCCCTCCTGTTGTGGTGTGATTAAATTTCAATACTGACATTTTGGAGTTACAATTCTCTGTTTACTAGGAATATTCCTTCTTTTCTGTCTATTTTGTTTGCTTTAAAATTAGCAAAATTTTAATATTTTATTCCATATTTATATTTTTTTTCCAATGAATATGCAGGCAAAATTTTTCTGCAATCAGGAATTTATAAATAAATCTGTGGACATAAAAACGACTATGCCCAGGGGCAAAAGTGACTTCTGCCGTTGCCCTGAAGACTTGGCACAGGCCAGGTCTGTTTTGCAATTTCATAATGCTATACATACAAAAAGAGCTATATCGCATAGCTCTTTTTGTATGTATAGCCGTATTATACTTTCAACAACAAACGCATCAGTTTACGCAGCGGTCCAGGCAGTGACATGACATAGAAGCGGAAGTTCACCATGCTCGCCCCCTCATTTTAGCTATTATCAATGCTAGTGCCTTGACCCACATCATATTTTAACGAAAATCTAACATGGTCAAGAACTGTCGCACTCTTAAGCTATCGATATAGTTTATGCGGGTTGTGCAAAGTTGTGCTACTTCTCCCGGATCTGCAATTTATTTACAGCACCTGGCAGCTATTACAGGTTTTCCGTTTCAAAACGGGACAACACAAAACATAAATCTGACAAACGGTTGATGCAGATAAGTAATTGATCGTTTACCGGTGTTTCGGCTTCCTGCTCTTTAAACCGCAGAGTCTGCCGTTCAGCCCGTCTGGTAACTGTGCGTGCCAGATCAAGCGCAGCTGCTCCCGGCGTTTCCCCAGGCACAATAAACCCTTTTAACGGCGGCAGGCTCGCATCAAATTCATCAATCATCTGTTCCAGGTTGGCAACATGGTCGGCCGTAACATAATGCTGCTCACCACCGCTGCTTGCCAAGTCAGCCATAAACAGCATCAGGAGTTTTTGCAGTTTAAATATGGCCTCCTTAACTTTGGGACTGCTACAGCTGGCCCGGGCCAGACCTAAGGCGGAGTTTATCTCATCCACATTACCGTAAGCCTCGACCCTGGCACTGGTTTTTTTGACTCTCTCTCCGGTCAGCAGGCCGGTCGTACCTTTGTCGCCGGTTTTAGTATACACTTTACTCATGCTAATCCTCTCCTTGTAAGTATTTACATAAGTTCCTGTTCGGAAAAATAAATGGCAATTTCCCGCTGCGCGCTAGCCGAACTATCGGAGCCATGAATGATATTTTCGGACATGATCGTGGCGTAATCGCCGCGGATGGTTCCCGGCGGGGCAGCAACCGGATTTGTTGGTCCCATCATGACCCGGACAAGCTTAATGGCATCGGGACCGGTCAGTACCATGGCTACTACCGGGCTGGCAGTAATGAAGTCAATAAGCGCCGGATAAAAAGGTTTGCCGCTATGCTCCTGATAGTGGCTGGCAGCCATTGCCGGTGTTAATCTGAGCAATTTCAGTGCCGTTAGGGTGAGTCCCTTGCGCTCAAACCGGCTAAGAATTTCGCCGCAAAGTTTGCGCCGGACGGCATCAGGTTTTAAGAGTACTAGGGTGCTTTCCATTCAAATCCCTCAATTCATATGTAATTCTGAGCTTCCTGGGAATAAATAAGGGCTGACTGGCGAATGGCCAGTATTTCTTCGGGGGTGACTGTACGGATAATTTTGCCTGGTGAACCAACAACCAGCGAGTTGGGCGGAATCTTTTTTCCTTCCGCTATAAGGGAACCCGCGCCAATGATACAGTTTTCCCCAATTTCGGCATAGCTCAAAATAATTGCTCCCATACCAATGAGGCAGTTACTGGCTATTGTACAGCCGTGTAATATGGCGCCATGCCCTACCGTAACATATTCCCCGATTACAGCCGGAGTGTCATATAATACATGTACAGTGCAGTTGTCCTGGATATTGGTATATTGCCCGACTGTGATCGGCTGTACATCACCCCGGAGTACCGTATTGAACCAGATGCCGGCGTTGGCACCGATGGTGACATCGCCTATAATTCTGGCGCCAGTGGCAATGAACGTGCTGTTATCTACATGGGGTCGTAAGTTTTTATACGGAATGAACTGGCCTGACACGTAAAATCAACTCCTGGTCTTGTCTGTTTAGCAAAGGCTAGTAAATCCAAAACACATATAATGGCTGTCGGCAGCCGCCCTATATTTTTTCCATATTCAACTGCTTATATCCTGCAAAAAATCCTTCTGAATAAAATTCAGAAGGATTTTGCCAGGGTAAAATTATCGTGCTTTTTTGGCTTGTGCTTCCAGTTTAGCCACCCGGTCTGCTGTTGCAGGATGGGTGCTAAAAAGGCTGACAATCATGCTGCCGGCGCCGCTAAACGGATTGACAATGAAAAGATGCGAGGTAGCTGGCGTCGCTTCAGGCATTACCTGATGGCGGGCATAGTATTCAATTTTCTTTAACGCACTGGCCAAGGCCAGCGGATTACCTGAAACACTACCACCTGTTTCATCGGCAATATATTCACGTGAACGGGAAACACCAAACTGGATAAGCGTGGCTGCCAGCGGTGCCAGTATTACCAGAAAAACAAACTCGATAATCCCGCCGATACCGCCTTCTTCATCATCACTGCGGCCAAAGCCCAGAAAGGCTGACCATTGCGCAATGTTTGCGATCATGGTTATGACACCGGCCACACTGGCAACGATAGTACTGATCAAGGTATCCCGATTTTTAATGTGAGCCAGCTCATGGGCGACTACGCCTTCCAGCTCCTCATAATTGAGGGCCCGCATAATCCCGGTTGTTACAGCGACAACCCCATGCTCGGGATCACGACCGGTTGCAAACGCATTCGGGACATCGGTATTGATAATATACACTTTAGGCATTGGCATCCTGGCTTTTTGAGCCAGGCCACTCACCATCCGAATCAAATCGGGTGCACTCTGCGGTGTAACCTCCTGGGCACCATACATTTTCAAAACAATTTTATCACTGTACCAATAGCTGGCAAAGTTCATCACAATGGAAATAACAAACATCAAGGTCATGCCTTTGGTGCCGCCGAAGAAAGCACCGACTGCAACCAGTAATCCTGTCAGTGCAGCAAGTAAAACAGTAGTCTTAAGCGTGTTCATTAAGACACCTCCATAGTATTTATATTAAAGTTAAATTTTACAGTCTTAACTATCTCACGCTAGCTAAAGATGACATCGCCCCTCCATTTCATTTATTATCTAAGTTAATTATAAGTGATTTACTTATAATTAACAACAGTCATTTAAACCCGAATTTCCATGTGTTTTGTGATAGCGGCCAGGATATTCATAATGTTGTCCTGTATCTTCCCCATAAGAATTGGATTGAGTAATCACGCCTGTTATCTTAATAGCAATGCATAATCTACTGATTTTTGCCAGGGACCCTTGGATCAAGCCGACTTATTCATATATTTTGCGGAATACCTGTTAACTTAGTATTAGCTTTTTATTAACAATCCAGACTCGCTGGCGTAACTTGGCAAAAAACATATGTCACTATGCGGCCGGAGCCTGTTGGCTGACAAAGGGTTTATCGCCACAGGCCTTGAATAGGAAATAATAAACTAAATTCCAAGGACGGTGCATTCAATGAATGATGTATTGACAGCGATTATATTTATTGTACTCATTATTAACAGCAGTTTACTCCTGCTGATACTGATAAAAACACATAAATCGGGTCAGGCCGGCTTGGCTCCGCTTAAGCAGCTGGCTTATAATCAGGAGCGTATGGAGGCCATGGTAAGAGACGAGCTGGGAAAGAACCGCCAGGAGCTGACTTTTAACTGTAAAACCCTGCGTGAAGAACTGGCAATGCAGTTGCATAACTTCACTAATGCCAATGATCAGAAATTCAACCGGCTTATTCAGATTAATGAACATAAGCTTGATAAAATCCGTGAAACTGTAGAAGGGAAACTCACATCGATTCAGAGCGATAACAGCAAAAAACTCGAAGAAATGCGCATTACGGTTGATGAAAAGCTGCATGCCACATTAGAGAAACGCCTGGGCCAGTCGTTTCAACTGGTGAGTGAACGCCTGGAACTGGTGCATAAAGGATTGGGCGAAATGCAGCAACTGGCCTCCGGGGTTGGTGATCTCAAAAAAGTCTTATCAAATGTAAAAACGCGGGGGATCTGGGGCGAGATGCAATTGGCTTCCTTACTGGAGCAGGTGTTAACACCGGATCAGTATGCGGCCAATGTGGCCACCAAGCCTGGCAGCCAGGACCGGGTGGAATTTGCCATCAGGCTGCCAGGAAAGGACAATAACGATGCCGTTGTCTGGCTGCCTATTGATGCTAAGTTTCCCCAGGAAGATTACCTGCGGCTGTTAGAAGCGCAGGAAATGTCCAATCCTGAGTTAGTAGCAGGTGCTGCTGCCGGCCTGGAGGCCCGAATTCGTCAAGAAGCTAAAACAATCAAAGAAAAATATATCGACCCACCCAACACCACTGACTTTGCGATACTGTTTCTGCCGGTGGAAGGCCTGTATGCCGAGGTATTGCGCCGGCCAGGGCTGTGCGACAGTCTGCAGCGTGAATACCGTATTAACATCACCGGACCAACAACACTTGCGGCTTTGCTCAACAGCCTGCAAATGGGGTTCAGAACGCTGGCTATTGAAAAACGTTCCAGTGATGTCTGGGCGCTGCTTGGCGCTGTAAAAACCGAGTTCGGCAAATTTGGTGATGTTCTTACTAAAACTAAAGAAAAGCTGGATCAAGCCAGTAAACAACTTGATGCTGCCACTGTGCGTACCAGGGCTATTGAACGAAAATTAAAGGGCGTTGCTCAGTTACCCACACCGGAGATAGTTAAGGTACCGGGAGAATATGCCGGCGGTGAATCTGAATAATACGGCCCCGCTGCCTATAAAGGCAGCGGGGTCTGTTGATTTAATGATTGACTTTTGTGGTGCGGGCTTTCAGGAAATAACCCGCTATAACTACCGCCAGAGTGAGACCGGTTTTAAAAAGTAATGTATATTCACTGAGATATGTTCCCACTACTTTGTCGCTGACAATCATCTCAGCAGCCGCGTAGCCGAGTATGCCGGCGCCGCAATAGATGATAGACGGGAATCGATCCATAAGTTTCATAAGCAGCTGAGCACCAAATACAACCAGCGGGATACTGGTGGCAAGGCCGACAGTAATCAGTCCGTACTTACCGGAAGGGACAGTTTGTGAAATCGCCGCTAGCGCCAACACGTTATCCAGACTCATAATAAGGTCTGCAACCAGTATAATTTTAATAGCTTCCCGGTAGGATGCCGCTTCGCCGTAACCTACCTCCCTGCTGTTATCTATTAATAGGCTGATGGCGATGTACAGGAGTGCCAGGCCCCCCAGAAATTGCAGAAAGGGTACTTCCAGAAGCTGGGCGGCAGCAAATGTAAGAATAATTCTCAGAATTACTGCGCCAACACTACCCCACAGGATCGCCTTTTGCCGCTGGGCGACAGGCAGGTTTTTGCTGGCCAGTGCAATAATAACCGCATTGTCACCACTTAACACCAGGTTAATTAACAATATACTTCCCAAAGCCATAAACCATTCGGGTCCGATTGATCCCCAAAAATCCATTAATATTTCCTCCTCTATCCATACATTGTATTATTGTCACAAGCGCGGCAGACTATAAAACCCCGAAATATTCAATTTTAGCTCGGTTCCTCCTTACACAAAATAAAAAAGACCCCAGGTACGCATGAAATACATACCGAAGGTCTCACTATTGGTTATCCCAACGATAGCGCCAGGTGCCGCGGCACCGTATGTTGACGTTATCTGGCAGTTACTCCCCAACGATTAGAGCAATATTGATTACTTGAACTATACCGGACTTAGGGCAGGTTGTCAAGGGGCAGATGTTAGCCAAGGGCGTAGTATTCATTTGCATCAATATGCACCCAAAGATGGCGAACGGCAAATTCAGCGGCACTTTCGCCAGCCCCTTCCCGGATAGGCTGCAGCAGCCGGGCACGGGCCTGCTCAAGTGTGCTGAAATCGCCGCGGACTGTAAAAATTCCATAAGAAAAATCATCAATCATCACATGAAACCGTGTCATACCAAACTGGTCTCCCTCGCCCCGCCCGGCATAAAAGATGGTGGCCGGCGACCCGGTTGGCGAGGCGACATCGGTTAAAACCTGCATGTTTTTTTCTAAGACAGACATCATTCTACCTCCTATAACCTTTTTACTTTTTATTATACATGGATAAAAACAATCTTGCTATTTTAGTAAATAAAGTAAACTAATATATGCCTGAAAACAGCTTATTAATTAAGCCGGACATGATTATATACATTTTTTGGGTTGCTGTTTGCCATTTTTATCTTATTTATAGTTGATTTTATTGCTTAATTTCGTTATTATTTAAATAGCATTAGCACTCAGTAGTTAAGAGTGCTAACAACAACTTTACAGATTTATGGAGTAATGGAGGTTTACTATGGCTCAAGAAGCAATCAACAAACAAACCAAAGAATTTCAGGCTGAGACCAAACAATTACTGGATTTAATGGTGCACTCTATTTACACCAACCGGGAGATATTCCTGCGCGAACTCATTTCCAATGCATCAGATGCCATTGACAAGGTTAGGTTTGAATCTTTGACAAATCATGCCCTGTTGGAAGATAATGCCGATTTTGAGATTTTCATACTGCCTGATGAAGCTACAAATACGTTAACAATTTCGGATAACGGTATGGGTATGACCTATGAGGAAGTTATTGAGAATATAGGCACAATTGCCAAATCAGGCACCAAAGCCTTTCTTGACAAAGTGAAAGCGGCCGGTTCAGCAGCTGATACAGAATTAATCGGCCAGTTTGGCGTTGGTTTCTATTCTGCCTTCATGGTAGCGGAAAAAGTGACCCTGATCACCCGTGCCCCCGGACAGGCCCAAGGGGTCCGCTGGGAGTCGGCCGGCGACGGAACGTATACAATCGAAGCAATTGAAAAGGAAACCCGTGGTACTACCCTTATTCTGGCACTTAAGGAGGAGTACCGTTCGGCCGAACAACCAGAGGAAAACTTCCTGAATCGCTATAACCTGCAGAACTTAATTAAAAAATACTCAGATTATATTCGTTATCCGATTAAAATGAACTTTGTAAAAGAAGATAAGCCACTTGATGATGAGGGTAAGGTTATTGAAGATGCACCGGCTACCCAGACGGTCGAGGTTCGTACCCTCAACTCTATGGCGCCGCTTTGGACCAAAAATAAAAATGACATTACTCAGGAAGAATACCATCAATTATATAAAAATCTGTTTCATGCCTGGGAAGATCCTTTGGAAATAATCCATTCCAAAGTAGAAGGCGCTGTCGAATATACTAGCTTATTATTTATTCCTGCCCATGCTCCGTTTGATTTTTATCAGCGTGAAGCAACAACCGGTATCCGTTTATATTCCAAAAACGTGTTTATTATGGATAATTGTCAGGACCTGCTGCCTGAATATTTACGTTTTGTTAAAGGCTTAGTGGACTCACCTGACTTCTCGCTTAATATTTCCCGCGAACTGCTCCAACATGGTCAACAATTAAAACGGGTTGGCAAAAATCTTGAAAAAAGCGTATTGAAAACACTTGAGAATCTATTGAGCAAAGACCGGCCCAAGTATGAAAAATTCTGGCAGGAATATGGTAAAGCCATTAAAACCGGTGTGTATTCCGATTATCAGAGCCGGGATAAGTTAAAAGATTTGCTGCTGTTTGCCACATCGCAGGCTGCCGGGGAGCTTTCCAGTCTGGACGATTATGTTAACCGGATGCCCGCAACCCAAAAGGTTATTTATTATGCTACCGGCAAAGACCGCTCGTCAGTCGAACGCCTGCCGCAAATGGAGCTGCTGCGGGAAAAAGGGGTTGAGGTTCTCTACCTGTTTGACAGGGTTGATGAGTTTGCTATAGATGCCCTGCGTGAATATAAAGAGAAAAAATTCCAGTCAGTCAGCCGCGGTAAATTGGAGCTTGATGATATTGACGCTGCCGAGTCCAAAAAGGACACGGACGAATTGACCAAGGAAAATGAACCATTGATTAAAGCCATAAAAGATCATCTCAACGGTAAGGTAGCTGATGTTAAGATCAGCAGTCGTCTAAAATCCAGTGCGGTTTGTCTGGTAAGTGATGATAATGGGATCAGCCTGTCGATGGAGCAGATCCTGTCTGAGATGAATAAAACTATGTATAAAGCTAACCGGATTCTCGAAATTAATCCGGATCATGAAATCTTCACGGTATTAAAGAATTTATATCAAAATACCCCCGAATCGGAAGCCTTCAAAGATTATTGCGACTTGCTCTATGGACAGGCCTTGCTAATGGAAGGCATTGCGCCGGATGACCCAATCAGTTTTGCTAATAAAGTAGCCGGTTTAATGGCCCGCAGCAGTCACTAAGATAGTTAGGCGCCTATCAGCTTTGTCCTGGTAGGCGCTCTCTATTTAGGCGATATACTTGCATTGTTCAGTATCCGTACCAGTTAGTGTGAATACAATAGAAGCAGTTAATAAAAATGACGCGCTCGCTGATAATTCTTTCCAGGGATGACCGGGAACATAATGACTAACTATAATTTTGAAACAATTCGTACACTGTTCTCCTCTCTCCCCTTCCCAATACTGCCTGGGGATGTATAGATACTTATTTGCTGGGTTAATTTCTCTTGAGGAGGAACATATGAATCAACAGGAACAGAATTTTGAGCTCGACAGGCTGGCAAAAACACTCCGGCAAATATCTGAAGAAATCCATATCAGTGAACAAAGCTCTGACAACCAGCGGGATCTATTGCAGGCTACCCTGCGGGACTACTGGAAGTCTGGCAATGGTAACTCCACTGATGAGGCCCAGTTCATTGAAACTATGAACCGCCAGCGGGCCTTGTCCACACACATCCATTACACATCCCGCCATTTGTACAAAATGCTAAAATCGCCTTATTTTGGGCGTATTGATTTTACTGAGACTGATGAGTGCGGGTCTGAGCTGATTTATATTGGCATTGGCAGTTTAAGTGATAAAGAAACCGGTAGCTTTATGATTTACGACTGGCGGGCACCGGTAGCAAGCATGTTTTATGATTATGGCCAGGGAGCGGCAGCATACCATTGCCCTGCTGGTACAATTACCGGTGTTATTACTCTTAAGCGGCAGTTCAAAATTTTGAACGGACAAATAGAATATATGTTTGATTCTGATTTGAAAATTGATGATGAAATTCTCCAGCAGCTGCTGAGCAAAAGCGCCGATGATAAGATGCATACGATCGTCAACAGTATTCAACGTGAGCAAAATCAGATAATCCGCGATCAGGCGCATCGGGTACTATTTGTTGAGGGGCCTGCCGGCAGTGGCAAAACGTCGGCTGCTTTACACCGGGTGGCTTTTTTATTGTATCATGACCGTGCCGGGCTGACATCGCAGAATGTCTTAATTCTTTCACCAAACCACATCTTTGGCGATTATATTTCCAGTGTATTGCCCGAGATTGGCGAAGAAAATGTTGTTCAAATGACATTTCAAGACTATATTGCCCTATCGGCTGCCGAAATGCCTGTTCAGTTTGAAGCCCGTACCACCTATCTGGAGTATATGCTGGCACCTAACCCGGATCCTAAACGGGTCGCTAATATACGTTTCAAGTCTTCCGAGTTTTTTTGCCAGGCTTTGCTCCGTTATCTGGACCGGCTGGCATCAGACCGGGTAGATAAGTATCCGGCGATTACTGTCCGGGGCAAAACAATTTTTTATCAGGACGAATGGCGACATTATTATACCGCTAGTTTTGCGATGATGCCGCCAGTGCTGCGCCTTGAAAAAATAAAAACAATAATTCAAAAGCGGATGAGTGAAGTGATTCAGAGTATTCGCCAGGAGAAAATGGATGAGATCGTTAACGCCGGTGAAGAGATTAATGACAAAGTAATCAGGGCACTGGCCCGAATTCAAACTAGGGACGAACTGCGGGCCATAACAGACCAGATTGAGCAATTAACCACGCTGGATATTGTTAATGAATATAAACAGATGTTTACCCAAGGAAGATTATGGCAGGAAACAGGCTTCCCCATCCCGGCGGACTGGGAAATGATTCAAAAGCAGACCCGTACTTATCTTAACAGGGGGCAGCTGCCTTATGAAGATATCCCGCCATTTTTATACTTCCAGGGTATATTGCAGGGGTTCCCTGCTAAACCTGATATCAAGCATGTTATAATCGATGAAGCTCAGGATTATACAATTTTTCAATATAAAATTCTTGCTCACCTGTTCCCCAACTGTTCATGGACAATTGTCGGCGATCCTGCCCAGGCAGTACAGCCATATCTGGTGACTGCGAGCTTCAGAGAAGCAAGCAATAGTCTTGGTGCCGAGAACACGCTGTTGTTCAGACTTACGAAAAGCTACCGCTCAACCCGCCAAATTCAAGCTTTTTGTCAAGCTGTTCTGCCTGATGCGGGTGATATCTTTACAGTGAATCGCTCTGGTCCGCTGCCGGTTATTTTGCACATGCAACAACCACAAGAGCAAGCCGCCGCTATTGCCGGCACCATACAGGCAATGCTGAACCAAGGCTGGAACTCCATCGGCGTGATTACAAAGACTGCCGCTCAGGCGATGACGGTTTATCCAACCCTCGGTCAGGCTGTCAGGCCCAGTCTTGTTACGAAGGAAGATGATGAATTTTACCCGGGCGTTGTTGTTATTCCGGCCTATTTAGCCAAAGGGTTAGAGTTTGATGCCGTACTGGTAATAGATGCTGACAATACCAATTACAGTCATGCTCAGGACCGCCATATACTATATACTATCTGTACCCGGGCATTGCATCGTCTGATTCTTTATTATACAGATACCCCCTCCCCTTTTATCGCCGGCATTGATCCGTCATTGTACAAGGGCAAGCCTGACTGGTAAAAGCAAAAAGCTGCCGGCAGGCAGCTGTAAAATATGGACTTATTTATTTACCGGGATCTTTAATATCTGGCCCGGATAGATCTGGGCATTATTATTTAACTTATTTACCTGCCTGATTATAAATACCTTTTCCCGGACGTCTTCTTTAACGGTAACATAGTTTGCCGCTATCTTCCAAACCGTATCACCTGGTTGAACATAGACTGTTTGATAGGCGTCTGCACCGGCGAAGGCACTTGAATTGGTTAAGGGAGCAATTACAAATAAAACGAGAACAAGGGATAATATCATTATAGTTTTCATCCAATACACACCTCACTGAACTTATGTTCGATATAAATCAATTCTAACACAGCACATATGTTCTACGCAAGTATGTTCGATTGTTTTTTTCAAAAATTCCTGCTTGACCGGCTCATTGTCGCCGGTACTATCAGCGGTTTTGCCATTGTTGATAAAATTTCAGAACTAATGTTCTCTTTTTTTCCTGTTTGTGGTACAATTGGGACGAGGTGATGTTGTGGCTGCTAATTCACTCAGCGCTAAGCAAAATCAGATATTAAATTATATTAAAGAAAATCTCCGGGCCAAGGGATATCCTCCCTCTGTACGTGAAATTGGTGAGGCGGTTGGCCTTAGCAGTAGTTCTACTGTGCATTCTCATTTAACAAAGCTTGAAACTTTGGGTTATATTAAACGGGACCCTACCAAACCACGGGCTATTGATGTGCTTGATGAAGCTCAATGGCGGCAGAAGACAGTTATTCCGGTACCCTTAGTCGGGCTGGTGACAGCTGGTCAGCCTATATTAGCTATTGAAAATATTGAGGAAACATACCCATTGCCGGCAGAACTTTTAGGTAGTGAAGATGATGTATTTATGTTGTCTGTCAAGGGCGACAGCATGATTAATGCCGGTATTCTTGACGGCGATTACATTCTGGTCAGACAGCAAAGCAATGCTAATAATGGCGATATCATTGTAGCTTTAATTGATGATGAAGAGGCTACGGTAAAACGGTTCTACAAAGAGTCTGGCCGTATCCGGCTTCAACCGGAGAATGACTTAATGGAGCCTATTTATGCTGAACAGGTGGCTATTGTTGGCAAAGTTGTAGGGCTATTCAGAAGTATGTAGAAATAGGGATTCTAAGCAGATGACAACCTGTCAGTTAACAGGTGTCATCTGCTTTTATATTTATTGAGGTTACGCGCAGATAACCATGATTGCCCTGCATTGTGGCAATAAAAAATACTGTATGACAGCCTGTTGCTTGGTTACACTATTAAAAAATCTCCTTGCGCACAAATAACTATATGAATAGAAGGTTGACAATGAGTAATACGGTCATATTATGGTCTATGATAATAGTCCCGATACTTAGCTTGTTTTTTATGAAAAAAGCGGATATCAAGCGATTTGCACCTGTAGCATTATTGACTGCCGCAACCGGTGCCATAATCGTGGAATCAGGGATTACGTTACGGTTATGGGCAGTTAAGGAAACCCTCTTTCCCCTGAATCAAATGCCGCCGTATATTTATGCAGCGATACCAATTTTCACTATGTGGATTTTTAAGTTTACCTATGGACGTATTTGGCTCTATGTAATAACTAACGCTATTATTGATGTTGGTTTTGCCTTTGTTATTTTGCCGTGGCTGGTCCGTATTGGGATCTTCGAATTCCTAAGCAGCAGCTTACTGGTGTATTTAATTAATATTGTGCATGAATTTATCCTATATGGTTATCAAATGTGGCAGGACAATATCCTGGTGCAGGCAGATAAGCCTGCACGTCTATTGATGCCACAACCAGCGGCAGCTAAACCCTGCCCTGAAGAAGATAACAATCCGGATCAGGAATAGCCTGCAAGCCCGGCTCCTAATGTTTTTCTTTATACCATAACACCAGCAGAACAGCATAAATCGTCAACAAGACGCCAACAAAATAATAATTCATATAATCACCTCCCAAGATTATAATCTCAAGAAGCAGTAAAAAAATACGAAAAGGCAGCCCGCATTTGATGTTTGCCTGCTGCCACAAATATTGGGGTTTATTAAGTTGCCAGCCAATTAGGACCTGTTGATGCGGATCTGAGTCACCTCACAGCCGGTAATCTCAATCTCCTTATTTCTATATATGGCAATTTTACAAAAATTAAGCAGGCTTATTGGCAAATTTACAACGTGCCATTTAGGTTTCATGGGGTATTTTCCTTTCTAGGAAAGTTATTAATACTATCTATTATATAGAGAAAAAGCAATGCCGTCTAATGGAATATTATAGGGTAGTGCCTTTTTTATTTTAATGGTTCAACGCCAGTTGGTCACCTCCTTTCAACATAATCCGTATAATAAAGTAACCGGAATTGTAAGGTGGTGATAATCTTGATTATTGATTTTGATGAACAAAAATTTAGAAATGAAGTTAAGAATATGGTGCGCCCTTTAGGATTAAACAAACGTCAGGTGGAAGAAATTATTAATCAGGCCTTAACTGCGATCCGTAAAGCCAGTAGACCCGTAAAGGTGTAATAGTACTGTCATTGTTTTGGCTGACTCTCTGTGTCAGCCTTTTTTTTATCCTTGGCTATAACCGTTTTTCCATATGAACAATCTCGAAACTGCCACCTTGGTCAAGGATAATTTGAAACCCCTGTTTTTGCCAAAAATTAAAGCCTCCCGGCAAAAAGTGATGGGTATGCAAATACAGCATTTTGTATCCGTGCTGACGGCAAAAGTCAGTCATTAGTCCGACAAGGCTGGAACCAATCCCCTGGCGCCTTAAACCAGCATCAATGTAGCAGCGTCCCACTTCAGCGGTTGTAGGCAGATGATAGCGGCCTTTGAGCAACTCAATTCTGTTATTGTAAGTACAGATCGCTGCCGAACCCACTACTGTTCCCGCCGGCGTAAAGACGGCCCACATGTTGCAGTTTTCCGGTTCAAGGTAGGTTTTTCCCAGTCCCCAGATATCATCGGTAATTGCAGTTTGACCTTCCTGCCGAAACAAATCCTGGAGCTGTTTTAACAGAAAGTCCTGTACAGCCGCAATATCTTCAATCCGAATGGGTCGTATCACCAAATCATGCGTAGCCAAACCAAAATCCCCCTTTAAGTTATGTTAAGCAGAAACATAAAAGACTGTATGCAAGCCATACAGTCATAAAGAAATAAACCAGCTTCCTATAAACCGTAAGAACCCTGTTTGAGCAGTTACAAGCAGTTATCCTGACTTTAGTTCATCGTGCTAAAGGCCTTCCCAAACCAAACCGATTCAGTGGCATTCTCTTTAGAACTCCCTATTACAGTGACGGAATCGTACCGGAGTTTCACCGGTTTCTCTATTAATCCTTGCGGAACTTGTAAAGGCTAGTTAAACTAGCAGATTTATTTAATTTTATACTAATGTCGTATTTTAATCATAATTGATTTAGCATAAATTGTCTAGATTGTTTCCTGCCTGCTCTGCCTCTGGTTTTAACAAAGGATTAACGCAATCAATAGGGTCAAAATGATCATAATTACAAGCCCCAGCCATACCTGCCAGCTCTCAAAATTGTGAAAAGCCGCAAAGCCATTGACAGCACTATTCGTTTTTCGGCCGACATCATCAATAGTGGTTTTAATTTTTTCTATATCCATATTAAATACCTCCATATTATGTTATTTTATTATATTCACATTACAGCAGAGCTGTTTGTAAAAATATATAATTTTTTGCGGGATAAAACCCATTACCAGTCTCCGGCCTTGGCAGGAGGAGACACTGATGAAAAACGGTATTAAGGATGCTTGTAGATACAATGAAAAAGGACGAGATTGCGTCCCGTCCTAAACTACATGAAGAGGTAAGTGATTCCCTGTTCAGGATATCTGTTTATGCTGAATGTAAAGTTGTATTTCCAGCAAGGCAAGAGAAGACAGATTTCATTAATAATTATAATTCTATCAGAAACTCCAGCGCATGCCTGCGTCAAGACGCCATTCGGTATCCACATCCCCGCCTACGCTCTTTTCCAGGTTAGCGTACGCATAGGCGTTGTTGCTTACTTTTGTGCTGCCGCCCAGCTGGAACACGGCCCAGCTGCCCCCCAGGTCCACCCGGCTCTTTTTGGCTTCTTCGGCAATAAACCGACTGCTGAAATCCCCGCTGAATTCATGTGCCAAGAAGGCTTTGGCGTAAATGCTGCTTTTTTCGCTCAGATGGCCTACGCCAATGCCGATTCGCCCTACCAGACTGGTAAAGCCGTCCTGGCTGATGTTCATGGTCCGGAAGTTGCCGGCCGCGTCTTTTACGTCACTGGTAGCTAAGTAGTCTTTGCCCTGCAGTCTCCCCCAGCTCAGCTGTGCCTGCGGCTCTACGTACAGACCTTTGCCGTATTCAATCCGCCGTCCGTATTCCGCACTTACCGACAGTCCCTTGGTTTTGTAATTGCCTTCTACTTTATGGCCCATTTCGTTGTAGACGGTGAAGTCATTTTCAATCTGACCGCCTTTGATGACGAGGTCGCTGTAATGCCCTTTATCTCCCTGCCAGGTGCCGTAGACCGACAGGCTGGTGGCTTTGTTATCCCCACGGCCTCCCAGGATGTAGTCGCTGTCGCCGTCGGTGTGGCTTACAGCCGCGCCTACCCGCCAGCCGTCGCTTATTTCTTTGTCATAGCCGATCTGGATGGCTTTATAGCTGGTGCTGTACCGGGTGTTGTTCTGGTCGTATTTGGTTTTCCCGCCGTAGACGCCGGCCCAGATGCCGCCGTTCTCCGGCGACAGACGCAATTCACCCAGCCGTTTTTGCAGGTCGTTGTTTTCGGTACGCCATAGCATGGCCGACGAAACCATGGCCGATTTGGCGCCGCTCATGACCATGGTTTCGTACTGGCCGTATTCGATGGGATTGTCCGGGGTGATTACCGAACCTTCCGCCAGGCTGCCGGTCGCGCTGTTAAACTCGATGCTGCCCACTTTCCACAGGACACCGGGGGCGGTCAGGCCTTCGCAGATCGCCACTTTGCCGCTCAGGTTGGCCTTGGCGCTCTGGTAGCCGTCGTAAGTCAGTTTGCCGGCCAAAGCATTGAGTACAGCCTTGACGGTATTCTCTTCTTCAACGTTGATGCCGCTGCTGTCGGTCATGAGCGTGATGGCCGACCCGGCTGCCGCTTGTTCGATGCGGAGACCGCCACCGATGATTTCTGCCGGGTTCTGGCTGTTATGGCCGTAGATGACCATGGTGTTGCCGCTGTAGTTGCCGATGGC
>JAEWGR010000084.1 GCA_023388195.1 Bacillota bacterium | reverse complement strand
ACAGTGTATTGAAGAAAATGTTAAAATCGGCTCTGACTTCATTACCTTCCCGCTGGGCAACTTTACCCAGGTTATCCATGCCGTTAACTTTGCTTTCCGTGCCGGTCTGGCCTTCGGCGGCATTCCTGCCGGTCAGCGTGAACGGGCCATTGAATATCAGGCTAAACGCGTACTGGCCTTCGTTATTCAGCTTGGACCTAATGACATTGTTAAATTTGCTGCCGAATTCGGCGCTATCTTTATGGGCTTCCCGATTGTTACCGACCAGCCGGTAGCCGAAGAAATTCCTGACTGGTATCAATCTGAGCCAGATTATGAAAAAATCGGTAAGCTTGGTCTGGAAATGCGCGGCATCAAAATTAAGATCGTTGATATCCCTGTGCCGATTACTATCGGGCCTGCTTTCGAAGGCGAAACTATCCGGAAAAAAGATGCTCATGTTGAGTTCGGCGGCGGCCGTTCCACTAGCTTCGAGCTTGTGCGGATGTGTGAGGCCGATGAGGTGGAAGACGGTAGAATTCAGGTTATTGGACCGGAAATTGATGAAATGCCGGAAGGCAGCGTATTCCCGCTCGGCGTTATGGTTGATGTCTATGGCCGTAAGATGCAGGAAGACTTCGAAGGCGTGCTTGAACGCCGTATCCATTACTTCATTAACTATGGTGAAGGTTTATGGCACGTAGCTCAACGTAATATGATGTGGGTGCGTATTGGCAAAAATGCTAAAGAGCTGGGCTTCAAAATTAAAGACATTGGCGAGATTCTTATTGCCAAATTCAAATCTGACTATCCGGCTATTATTGACCGTGTACAAGTCACTCTTGTTACCGATAAAGATGTCATTGAAGAAAAAATTAAACTGGCAACCGCCAAATACGCTGCTCGTGACGCCCGCCTCAAAGGCCTTACTGACGAAGCAGTCGACACCTGGTACACCTGCACACTCTGCCAGTCCTTTGCCCCTAACCATGTGTGTATTGTAACACCAGAACATGTAGGCCTGTGTGGCGCGGTTAGCTGGCTGGATGCCAAAGCCTCCAATGAAATAGCCCCAACCGGTCCCAATCAGCCTGTTACTAAAGGTGAGTGCATAGATCCTGTAAAAGGTCAGTGGCAAAACCTGAATGAATTCTTCTATACAGGCTCCAACCGGACAATAGACAGGGTTAATTTTTATACCATGATGGAAGATCCTATGACCTCCTGCGGATGTTTCGAAGCTATTATGGCGATACTACCGCTGTGTAACGGTGTCATGCTTACAACTCGTGAACACACTGGTGAAACTCCTTGCGGCATGACCTTCTCGGCTTTGGCCGGAACTTGCGGCGGCGGTGTTCAAACCCCTGGTTTCATGGGCATGGGCCGTCGCTATCTCTGCAGCGCTAAGTTTATTCCTGCAGATGGTGGTTTGGCACGTGTTGTCTGGATGCCGAAGGAACTTAAAGAATTCCTGGGTCAGGATTTGATTGATGCGGCTGTAGCGGCCGGACTGGGCGCTGATTTTGTCGACAAAATTGCCGATGAAACTGTTGGCACCGATGAAGAAGCAATCCTGCCGTTCCTGGAAGAAAAACAACATCCGGCAATGACTATGGATCCCATGATGTAATACAGAAACCCGTAGTTATCTAATTTAAGGAAGAATGAGTGACACATCTTGGTACTGGGAATTTTATAGGTTCAGGATGTGTCACAATTCTCATATTTATTTGAAGTGCTTATAATCGAAAGGAGAAGAGAAAATGGCATTAACAGGTTTGGATATTTTTAAACAACTACCAAAAACAAACTGTAAAGACTGTGGTTCACCAACTTGCCTGGCTTTTGCAATGGCAATGGCTAACGGCAAAGCATCCCTTGACATGTGTCCTCATGCAACCGAGGCTGCGAAAGAAACCCTGGGTGCAGCTACCGCACCGCCAGTACGCACTGTAAAAGTTGGCGTAGGCGAACAAGAGGTTGTAATGGGTGATGAAACTGTCCTGTACCGTCATGACAAAACCTTCTATCATCAGACTGCTTTCGCAATTCGGATTTCCGACACCCTGACCGGTGCCGAACTGGATGCTAAGATCGAAAAAATAAACGGTTTGGTTATGGACCGTGTGGGTCAAAGAATTGCAATCGACATGGTGGCTGTCACTAACTGCTCCGGCAATGCAGCTACCTTTAAAGCTGCGGTTGAAGCTGTGGCTGCCAAAGCTAATTTTGCCCTTTTACTGGTCGCTAATCTTGAGGGTTTAGAAGCGGCTGTTCCTGCTGTCGCTGCCAAAAAACCGCTGCTGCATGCGGCAACTGCTGAAAACTGGGAAAAGGTCGTTGCTCTGGCAAAAGCCAACAACTGCCCGGTAGTAGTTAAAGGCGACGGCCTTGACGACACAGCTGCCCTTGTTGAAAAAGTGGCTGCTCAATATAAAGAGCTTGTTATTGATTTTGGCAATAAGCAACAAGCTAAAACTTTGGCTGAAATGGTTAACGCCCGCCGGTTGGCAATCAAGAAAAAATTCCGTCCTTTTGGCTATCCGATGCTCGCCTGCACAGTAGCCACCGATTCGAAAGAAGAAATCGTCGAAGCGGCTACTTATGTTGCTAAATATGCCAGCATTGTCTGCCTGAAGGTTGATGAAAAACCGGAATTGCTGCCGTTAATGGCTTGGCGGATGAACATTTATACTGACCCACAAAAGCCAATGGCTGTTGAGTCCAGTAAGGTTTATGAAATTGGTAATGTTGGTCCTGACTCGCCGGTGTATGTATGCACAAATTTCGCGTTGACCTATTTTGCTGTTGAAGGTGAAGTAGCAGCAAGTAAAATCCCCGGCTACATCGTAGCTGTTGATACTGACGGTTCTTCAGTTCTTACTGCCTGGGCCGCAGGGAAGTTTGTTGCTGAACCTATTGCTGAATTCATTAAAAATATCGGCATTATGGATAAAGTGAATCATAACAGCATTGTTATTCCTGGCTATGTTGCTATTATCAGTGGTAAACTGAAAGAAAAATCTGGTTTAGACGTTATCGTTGGACCACAGGAAGCTGCTGGCATTCCGGCTTTTGCCAAAGCACGTTACCCGCACCTTGTGAAATAATCACCCCTGTAACTGTTGGCTGAATGCTAATAGCAGCCTTGCTCAACGAATCAGGAGGGTATTTTAAAGATGAACAAACGATTCGTAACATTTCTTCCCGCAGGAGTCAAAGTTGAGGTCGACGCAGGCACGGATTTGCTCACTGCCGCCGGTAAAGCCAATATTGAAATGAAAGCACCTTGCGGTGGTGATGGTACTTGCGGTAAATGTACAGTACACATTAAGAGCGGTGCTGTTAAAGCCAAAAGGGACAGCCATTTGGCAGCTAAGATTGCGGAGCAAGGATTCAATTTAGCCTGCCAGACTTTGGTTCAGGACGAGGATTTGGTGGTAGAGATCCCTAAAACCTCGGTCATGAGCAAAAATCAGGTGCTCGTTGATGACAATAAGGCGACCAGTGGAATGTCCGAAGCCTTAAGCAACTATTTGCTGCATGTGTGGCAGCTTAAAGACTTGTTGCTGGAGAAACAGGAAAACCCACTGCATGGCTATCCTCTCAATCCGCTCTGCCGGCGTATCAGGCTGACGCTGCCGCCGGCTAACCTGCAGGACAACCGTGACGATTTTAATCGCCTGACTTTGGCTCTTAAGAAAGAAACTAAGTGTACGGATATTAATATTTCCCTCCCGCTCATTCGGAATTTGGGAGAAACCCTCAGGGCTGCCCAATTTAAAGTGACTGTACTGTTATCTGAGGTTGGTGACAAGGCGGAAGTCATTGCTGTTGAGTCAGGCCATGGTCATCAGCCTCTGTATGGTATTGCTGTTGATATTGGTACTACTACCGTTGTCGCCTATCTCCTTGATCTGGAAAAAGGCAGGGTTGTTGAAACTGCCGGTACACATAACCGGCAAGCCCGTTTTGGTGACGATGTCATCAGCCGTATTGTGTATGCCGTAGATGAGCCTGATGGCGTACAAACTGTTCATCAAGCGATTATTGATACGATAAACACATTAATTACAGACTTATTGATCAAGCAGAAGCATATTAAAGAAGCTGACATCCGGGTAATGATGACAGCCGGTAATACTACCATGGCTCACTTGTTCCTGGGCATTAGCCCCAAGTTTATCCGTCTGGAGCCTTATATCCCGACAGCTAACTTTTTTCCTGTTGTTAAGGCGCAGGAATTGGGGCTTAGGGTGAATCCGGATGCATTGGTATTCAGCTATCCGTCAGTGGCCAGCTATGTTGGCGGCGATATTGTTTCCGGCACTTTGTTTACCGGTATGGGCAATGAAGATGCACCAATATCCCTATTGATAGATATTGGGACCAACGGTGAGATGGTATTAGGTTCCGGTGATTGGCTGGTAACCTGTTCCTGTTCCGCCGGTCCGGCATTTGAAGGCTCAGGGATAACCTATGGTATGCGGGCCATGTATGGTGCAATTGAGCGTTTGGAAATAGACCCCCAAAACTATGAGGTGTCTTACTCCACAATCAATAATGGCAAACCAATCGGCATCTGCGGTTCCGGGTTGATTGACTGCCTGGCCAAGCTACGGCGCACCGGTGTTATTGACCGGGCCGGAAAATTTTTGACCAGTTTGCCAACTGAGCGCATGCGCATTGGTGAAACAGGGCCGGAATATGTTCTGGTTTGGCAGGAAGAGACAGATATTGACCGTGACATTGTCATCAGTGAAGCCGATGTCAAAAACCTGCTTAGAGCAAAAGGAGCAGTTTTTGCCGGTATCCGTACCCTGCTGAATGTAGTTGGTTTTGAGCTTGAGAGTATTGAAACCATTTATGTGGCCGGCGGCTTCGGCAATTACCTGAATATATCTGATGCGATAGCCATTGGTTTATTACCTGATATACCGATAGAAAAGTATAAATATGTTGGCAATACCTCCGCTAAAGGCGCCTGCATGGCTCTGTTATCGCAGGAGGCTTGGCTTGAGGCCAATAGCCTCGCTGGCAAAATGACATATATAGAGTTATCGGTTGGTAACCTGTTTATGGATGAATTTGTCTCATCCTTGTTTATTCCACATACTGATTTGACCTTATTTCCCAATATCAGTCTTTGATGCAAAGCAGCTGTTATCTGGGCGTATTGAAAGGAGTTTCAACACATGGCAAAGCATATAGCAGTGGCAGGAAAGGGCGGTACCGGCAAGACAACATTTACAGCATTGCTGATTCGGTATCTTGTTAAAAACAATAAAGGCTCCATTTTGGCAGTTGACGCAGATGCCAATGCTAATTTAAATGAAGCCTTGGGTATGGATGTTGAGCAAACGATATCGGAAATGATAACAAGCACCAAAAATCCTAAGAACATTCCTGCCGGTATGACCCAGGAAACCTATATTGAATATAAACTCCAAGCTTCATTAGTTGAATCAGATAATGTTGATATGCTGGTGATGGGTGGACCTGAAGGCCCTGGTTGTTATTGTTTTCCTAATAACCTGCTAAAAGGCTATATGGATAAGCTTGGCAAGAACTACAGTTATGTACTGATGGACAACGAGGCTGGACTAGAGCATATCAGCCGCCGGGTAACTCAGGATATTGATTATATGTTTGTGGTAAGTGACGCCTCAGCCCGCAGCATTCGTTCGGCCGGACGTGTACGGCAGCTTGTCGATACACTGAAATCGGACGTGAAAAAAATCTATTTAATTGTTACCAAAACCCAAAGTGATGAGGATATTATTTCCTTGCAGGGCGAGATTGACAAGACCGGCCTGGAGCTAATCGGCGTGATCCCCAGTGATCCTTTGGTAGCAAAATATGACTTATTAAGTCAGCCCCTGTTTGATTTACCAGACAGTTCGGTGGCTGTACAGGCGGTAAACGCCATATGTAAAAAAATAGAAATCTAAAAGTTTGGAAGGAGCGTAACTATGGCAACTAATATATTGAAAGAAAGATATTCCGGTAAAATTAATACCGTTACCCTCGGTGCAACCAAAGAAGAGGGCGGCACTCGTACCAGCACCGTAACCGTTGGCGGCGAAACGACTATGCCGTTCCTTCATTTTGAAGGCGACATGCCTTTAAAACCAGTAGTAGCAATGGAAATTCAAGATATCAATCCTGGCTGGCACCCTGTTTTGAATGAAGTGTATGCCGGTGTAATGGAAAACCCTGTCGCCTGGGCTAAAAAGTGCGTTGAAGCCGGTGCCGATATGATTTATCTGAAACTAGCCGGAGCCCATCCTGATAATGGCGATAAGAGCCCTGAAGAATGCGCAAAAATCGTTAAAGACGTACTTGCCGCAGTAGGGGTGCCGCTTATTGTTGTCGGTTGTGGCGAAGATGAAAAAGATAACGCGGTTCTGCCTGTTGTTGCTGAGGCTGCTGCCGGTGAAAACCTGCTTATCGGTTTGGCCAAACAGGACAGCTATAAATCAGTTGCGGCCGCAGCCATGGTGCATAAGCACAAAGTGCTTGCCCAAAGCCCGCTTGATATCAACATCTGCAAACAGCTGAACATCCTTATCTCCGAACTGGGTCTGTCGGCTGAGAATGTTCTTATTGATCCTAGCACAGCAGCTCTTGGTTATGGTATTGAGTATACCTATTCCATCCTTGAGCGTGGTCGCCTGGGCGCTCTGGCCGGCGATAAAATGCTGTCGCAGCCGGTTATCTGCCAGGTTGGCTATGAAGCATGGCGTGCCAAAGAAGCAGTGGCTACCGAGGAAGATTTCCCGAACTGGGGTAATCAGGCTGACCGCGCTATCTTGTGGGAAGCTATGACTGCTACCGGTCTGCTGCAAGGCGGCGCTCACATTATGGTTCTCCGTCATCCGGAAGCTGTCCGTCTCTTTAAGAAAAATGCTGAAGAATTAATGGTTAAACCTGAAATTTAATCTTATATACAGCGTAGCCAGGATATTGGCAAGACACTTACTTTATTTGCGATTTCCCTTAATATAATTCAATAAAATCGAGGAGGATTACTAATGCTTATTATTGGCGAGAGAATTAATGGTATGTTCAAGGACATCGGTTTAGCAATTCGGGAACATGACCCGAAACCGCTTCAGGAATGGGCTGCAAAACAAAAAGAAGGTGGCGCTCACTACCTGGACGTAAACACCGGACCTAACTCGGAAGACCAAACTATTGACCTTCCCTGGATGGTAAGTGTGTTAAAAGAGTGCACTGACCTGCCGCTCGCAATCGATACCACGAACTATGACGCCATGGAAGCCGCGCTTATCGCTTATGGTAAACCCGGCGCTTTAATTAATTCTATCGGTTGTGAACAAGAAAAAATTGACCGCGTATTCCCAATGGCTGCTAAGTTCCAAGCTGACGTAGTCTGCCTCTGTATCAATAAAGTCGGCATTCCGAAGAGCGCTGAAGACCGGGTAGCAATGGCTATGGAGTTCGTAGCTAATGCCGAAGCCTATGGCCTGCAACCTGATAATCTTTTCATTGATCCGATCATTCTGCCAGTTAACGTTGCCCAGGAACATGGCATTGAAGCTTTAGAAACAATTCGCCAAATTAAGATGATTTCTAATCCTCCTCCCAAAACTACTGTTGGTCTCTCCAATATCTCGCAAAAAAGCCCGCATCGTCCGCTGATTAACCGCACTTTTGCTGTAATGGCGATGACTGCCGGTCTGGACTCCGCTATCTGCGACGCTAACGATGAAGCGCTTGTAGATGCTATTGCTACTGCCCGCTTAATTCTTAACCAGGATATTTACTGCGACTCCTACGCTAAGGTGTTCAGACAGCGGTAATACCCGCTGGGTTTACGCCAGGAAAGGAGGTCAATGATGTCAACGGTGAACGAACCTGTAAAGGGAAAAGCTTCTTTCTGCCAGGAAATCGAAGAAAAATCTCACCAGCCAATCACTTCATGCTATCATTGCATGAAGTGTGCTGGTGGCTGCCCGATAAACTTTGTCATGGAACATAACAATTACGAAATCTTGCGGATGATTCAGCTGGGGGAAAAGGATAAGGTTTATAAATCCAATACCCCCTGGCTCTGCGTAGGTTGCAAAACCTGTGCAGTGCGCTGTCCGAACGGAATTGACACATCCAAGGTTATGGACACTATTAAGATGGAGACCATTGCTGAGGATAAGATTCCGGCCAGTCATTATAATGTCAAATTGTTTTACGAATTGTTTCTTGACTCCATGAAAGGATTTCCGGTTATCGGCGGCGAAGGCCGGGGTTATGAACTTGGCCTTATGGGACTTTACAAATTGTGCACAGGCACTTATTTGGCAGATATGGATCTCGGCAAAGAAATGACAAAACGGGGCAAAATGCCATTTTTGCCACATAATGCTCTTAAGCGGCGCAAGGGTGAAGTCAAGAAAATATTTCAGAGAGCAAAGGAGAAAAAGGCGCGATGAAACTAGGCTATTATCCAGGCTGTTCGCTACACTCCACTGCGGCTGAGTATAATATGGCTACCGAAGCTGTATTTGCTGCACTAGGATTGGAGTTAGCTGAACTTCCCGAGTGGAATTGCTGTGGCGCTACCGCCGGTCACTCCACTGACAAATTTCTTGCACTTGCTTTGCCGCTGAGGAACCTTGTTATTGCTGAGGCCGAACAGCAAAAGGAACTAGTACTGCCATGTGCTGCCTGTTATAATCTTGTAAAAGGTGCAGACCATTATTGCCGGGAAGGTACTCCGGAAGCCAAGGATGCTAATGAGGAACTGAAAAGCATAATGGGATCATCCTACAATGGGACTGTCCATGTGACCCATCCGTTGGAAGTCATCATGCGGAAAGAGTATATCAGTAAGGTTGGCGAGCAGGTTAAAAAGCCACTTAGCGGGCTTAAACTGGCACCCTATTATGGCTGCCTCCTCACAAGACCTACTTATGTGGCTTTTGACGACATCGAGCAGCCGCAGGCAATGGATCAACTGATGAAGCTGGCCGGTGCCGATGTAAAGCGGTGGTCGTATAAAACTGACTGCTGTGGCGGCAGTTTAACAGTACCGCGTACCGATGTTGTTTACGAGATAACAAAAAATCTGGTAACTGCCGCACAACGGGCAGGAGCCGATGCGATCGTAACAGCATGTCCCTTGTGTCAGATGACTTTAGAAACCCGGCAGAAAGAAATACAGAAACCCATACCAATCTTTTTCTTCACCGAATTGCTGGGGATCAGTTTCGCTCATCCTGAAGCAAAAAAATGGATGAAGAAACATATTGTTGATCCCGTACCGCTCTTGACATCATTGCAACTGTTGTAACCTATCCAGAGAAACCGGCAGAACTATTATATAGCTATGTCCGGTTTCTCGGCGGTTATACCACCTAATTGCAATGATGGTGAAGATAAGATATTTTAGCGAAAGGCAGTGAGAGCCATGCAAAAGGATGTGCTCGTTATTGGCGGTGGCATTGCCGGTCTGCAGGCGGCTCTGGAATTAGCTGGGGCAGGATACCCGGTTCATCTGGTAACAGATGAAGCAAATCTTGGCGGCAAACTAATCGACTCCTCCGGACAGGGCAACCAGTCCGCCTGTGTTTGGGGTGATCAGGTAAATATTTCCGCTTTGTATTTGGGGGGCAATCTTCATGCAGCCAGTACGGTGTTGGGGTCACTCATTATCCGTGCCTGCAACAACCCGCTTGTTCATGTTTATACCAGCAGCAGGCTGGTTGAATTACAAGGGGATGTAGGTCATTTCCAGGCTACCATCAGCGATGTTGAAGCAGGCAAGCGCACCCAAAAACTCGTCGTCGGAGCGGTCATTCTGGCAGCCGGTTTCAGCATGTATGATGTATCCCAAAAAGGCGAATACGGATATGGGTATTATAAAAACGTTATTACCAGTTTAGAGTTTGAACATCTATTATCTGAAAGCCGTTATCGCTCAGACTGTATCAGACGCCCGTCAGACGGAAAATGTGCGGAAAAGATTGCGTTTATTCAATGTGTCGGCTCCCGGGATGTAGTGTCCAAAGGGGAGTATTGTTCGGCCATTTGCTGTATGTTTACGGCCAAAGAAGCTATTTTGGCCAAAGAATTTGCGCCAAAGACCGATGTTACGGTGTATTATCTTGACCTAAGAGCCTGCGGTAAGAACTTTGATACCTTCTTAGCACGGGCGCAGGAATTAGGCACAAACTATGTACGGACTATGATTTCTGAGGTTAAAGAAGATCCTGTAACCGAAAAATTATCAATTAACTATGCTGCGGCCAGTAAACCAGTTAAAGAAGAGTTTGATCTGGTTGTACTTGCGGCAGGTATTCGTCCGTCTACCCGTTTAAAAGAAACTGCCGCAATTTTGCAAATTCCGCTTAATCAGTTTGGTTTTGTTCAGGTTGACCCACTTGAACCGGTAACTACCAAACGACCTGGTATTTTTTCAGTTGGAGGCAGCCAAGGCCCGCTTGATGTCCCGGAAACAATGTCACTGGCCAGCGCAGCAGCAGCAGCTACTACGCGTGCTTTAGGAAAACCGGAAGGCCGTCCGGGCCGGAAACCAACGGTTGAGCGTGATATCAGCCAGGAGCCTGTCCGGGTTGGTGTATTCCTGTGCAAAAGCGGTCTGGCCACTATGGGCGCGGATGCGGCTGCTGTAGCTGCAGCAGCGAAGAGTCAAGCCGGTGTAACTGTAGTTGAATGTGATCAGGCGGCTTGTCAGCCTGAAGCCATAGCAAAGATTCAGAAGCTGATTGCCACACAAGGGCTTAACCGTATAGTTGTTGCTCCCTGTGTTTTAAAGCATAACCTCAATCTTTTCCAGGAAACAGCACAAGCGGCCGGCCTAAACCGGATGCTTGTTGAATTGGCAGATGTGCCGGCTAAGGTATGGGATACTAATACCGAGAAGGCCACCAAAGCGGCCACGGCGGTAACTGCCCGCGCTGTCAGTGACGTAATAGCCTTTAAGCCACTCCGGTGGCATGCTGAACCGGTGACTCCCCGGGCCTTGGTGGTCGGCGGCGGCGTTAGCGGTATGGCGACAGCACTGGCACTGGCTGATCGCGGTTATGGCTGTACCATTGTGGAGAGAGCTGCTGTACTCGGCGGCTATGTCAGTAATTTCACCGGCAGCTTGGAAACTGAGGATCTTAAGCAGACGGTTGAGAATCTGACTAAACAGGTGCAGAAAAACGAAAAAATTCAGGTACTGCTTAATTCGGAGGTAACAGAGTTTAGTGGCCGCCAAGGGCACTTTACGACCACTGTTGCCACCGGCCAAGGCGCTGTTAAAACCCTCAAAAAGGTTGACCACGGTGTGGTGATTTTGGCTACCGGTACGACCACTTATGTGCCTTCCGATTATTTATACGGTCAGGATCAGCGGGTCATTACCGGTGTTGAGGCCATGTACCGCCTGACAGATGGCCGCTTGCCGCTTAAGGGTGAGGCTACGTATGTATTCGTGCAATGTGTAGGTTCCCGGAATGAGGAACATAAGTATTGCAGCCGGACCTGTTGTGGTGAAACCATTTATGCAGCCACGAAGATTAAAGAGCAAAATCCTGCCGCCAAGGTCTATGTACTGTCACGCGATATTCGCACACCCGGTTATCTGGAGCTGAAATACCGTGAAGCCCGCAAAGCCGGTGTTATATTTGTTCACTATGATGAAGCGGCTCAGCCTGTATTGGAAAAAGACAATGCCGGCAGCCTGTCGATGGCGGTCCTTGATCCCCAATCAGGCTTGACACTGACACTGAACCCGGATCAGGTGATTTTGGCCGTTGCTCAGACTGCATCACCGGAAGCCCGGCAAATGGCTGAGATATTTAAAATTCAGGTTAATGCTGATGGTTTTCTGTCAGAAACTCACTCCAATTTTGGCACAATTGCTTTCCCCGGCGGTGGTATCTTTATCGCCGGTGCAGCCCACGGCCCCAAATCAGTTGTGGATTGCCTGACCCAAGCCAAGGGGGTAGCAGGACGTGCCGCCCGCATTCTCGCTCAGCCGGCGCTGATGATGGGCGGTATGGTGGCAGAGGTGGAATGGGATAAATGTGCCGCCTGCCTGACTTGTGTGCGGACTTGCCCTTACACCATCCCGCAGATTACACGGGAGAAAAAGGAAATGGGAGCTGCTTATATTCCGCCTGCCGATTGCCGTGGCTGTGGAATGTGCGCGTCCGAATGCCCGAACAAAGCAATTTTTGTCCATCATTATCAGGATGATGAGGTTCTCGCCCGGGTTGAGACCGCGTTGACGGAGGTAGGTTAATATGAGTGATGTTAAAGTAGTTGGGTTTGTTTGCCGCTTGTGTGCGTTGATCAGCTCTGACCTTGGTCCTCCGGCCGACGTTGCTGTTAAAATCGAGACCGTTGAGTTGCCTTGCGCTGGTAAAGTTGACGGCAGACTGCTGTTGGAAGCGTTTGAAAAAGGCGCTGATGCCGTATTTGTCGCTGGCTGCCCTGAGCATGAGTGCATGAACGTGAAAGGCAGTTCCCGTGCCCGGAAGCGTTTAGATCATATTAAGGAAATGCTGGATCAGGTTGGGGTTGGCGGAGAACGTTTAGTTATGTATAACGTGTCCGGCACGCATGGTCCGCGTTTTGCTCAGATTGCCCGGGATATGGCCGGACTGCTTGAGAAATTAGGTCCGAGTCCGCTTAAGGCCCGGAAGGCCTAGAAAGGAGACGAGTCAAGCGATATGATAGTTGCAGAAATAAAGCCGATTGAGGAAATTGCCGAGGCTATAAAAGGCGCAAAGAAAGTACTGGTTGCCGGTTGTGGCGGCTGTGTTACCGTATGCTTGTCCGGTGGGCAGAAAGAAACTGACATTATGGCCAGCGCTCTGCGGATGAAAGCAAAAGTTGATGGTCAGCCTCTGGAAATTGAAACGGCAACTTATGAACGTCAGTGTGACCCGGAATATGTAGTCAGATTTAAAGAACATTTGAAAGACGTAGATGCAGTTGTGTCTATGGCCTGTGGTGTTGGTGTACAATTTATGGCCGAGAGTTATCCTGAAATCATTTTTGTACCCGGTCAAAACACTAAATTTGCAGGTGCTGCCATTGAACACGGAATCTGGGAAGAACGCTGTATGTTATGCGGCGAGTGTGTGCTTGCCAAAACCGGCGGCGTATGCCCGGTTATCCGCTGCTCCAAGAGCATTATGAACGGACCGTGCGGTGGCTCACAAAATGGAGTATGTGAGATCAGCAAAGACACCCCCTGCGCCTGGCAGCTCATTTATGACCGCCTCAAAGGTCAAGGACGTCTGGACATGATGACCGAAGTACTGCCGGCTAAAAACTGGTCCAAAAACAGAGACGGCGGTCCCCGCAAAATTGTGAGGGAGGATGTGCGGTTATGAGCGAAGCGGTAGCTATTGATAAACAAGCTGTATTAAAGACCGAAAGTAAATTAGAGAAGCTGTACTCCCTTGGTCACTTTGTCGTTACCGGTGAGCTTGGCCCGCCCCAGCATTCTGACGGCCATGAACTGGAGCATCATGCCCATGAACTGAAAGACATTGTGGACGGGTTCAACCTTACTGACAACCAGACAGCCATTGTACGGCTGTCCAGTATTGCTGCCGGCATGCACGTGCTCAAAGGCGGCGGTGTGCCGATTATCCAGATGACATGCCGGGACCGGAACCGGATTGCAATGCAAAGTGATCTGCTTGGTGCTTACAGTTTGGGCATTCGTGATGTTTTGTGCCTGAGCGGTGACCACCAGTCTTTCGGTAATCACCCGACAAGTAAAAATGTATATGACGTTGACTCGCTGCAATTGATTTCAATGGTTAAAAAGATGCGGGACGATAAAAAATTCTTGTCAGATGCTGTCATAAAAGCAAACGAACCGAAGTTTTTTATTGGCGCTGTAGAAAACCCATTTGGTGATCCTTTTGAGTTCCGGGCGATCCGGCTGGAAAAGAAAGTGAATGCCGGTGCTGATTTTATCCAGACGCAGGCAATATTTGATGTCGAAAAATTTGCCCGTTTTATGGAGATGGTAGTAGCCCGCGGTATCCATGAAAGAACCAAGATTACGGCCGGCATACTGCCGGTAAGATCGGTTAAAGCACTCCAGTATATGAAAAAAGACGTAGCCGGTATGGAGATACCGGATGGTCTTATCGAACGGATGAAGAAAACCGAAGATCCCAAAAAAGAAGGCATCCAGATCGCCATTGAAATGTGCAATCAGCTCAAGCAGATCCCCGGGGTTGCCGGTATTCATATTATGCCGGTTGGTTGGGAAGCTGCGCTGCCTGAGATTGTTAAAGGGGCTGGGTTCTTGCCAAGGCCTAAAGTATAAGGTCTGGGAAACTGTGCTTTGTTGCCGCGCTATAAATTTAGAACTAAGACGAAGCCGTTTTGCAATTTGGTGGGGTCAGCTGAACCCAGCTGACCCCACCAATCGTTATATTATCAGGTATAATATGTACAATTAAATATAACTTGTAGGATACCGGGCATTACGAGGAGGTAGAATTATGTGTAATTCGTGCGAAAAAGAGCTCGAAACGAAATTTGCCGACGATAAAATAGACCTGTCATTGCTCGCGCCAGTATTCAAAGAATATGCTGGCAAAGCGGGCAGTATCATAGGGATATTGCAAAAAACACAGGACATATATGGATATTTACCGTTAGCTGCGTTGCAGGCTATCGCTGATAATACCGATAATAAACGTGCCAAAATTTATGGGATCGCGACCTTCTATTCCCAATTTCGTTTAAATCCTGTTGGCAAATATGTTATCCTGCAATGTCAGGGTACGGCTTGCCATGTTCTTGGTTCCAAAGCGGTCGGCCATGCTATTTGTGATGAACTGGGGATTACCCCTGGGCAAACAACGGCTGATGGTTTGTTTACTCTGGAAGATGTCGCTTGCCTGGGGTGCTGCAGTTTAGCACCGGTTATTATGATTAATGGTGAAGCATACGGCAAGCTTACGCCGGACAATGTAAGGAAAATTGTGCGGGATATCGCAGAAGCCGAGAAAGGCGGTGTTGTCAGTGAAGGTTAGAGTAGGTTTTGGCAGTTGCGGCATTGCCGCCGGCGGTCGCAAGGTTATGGACCGGCTGGTCCAGGAAATAAAAGACTCAGGCAAAGAGATTGAATTGCTGCCGACCGGTTGTATCGGCATGTGTTTTTATGAACCTATTATTGATGTGCTTGACGGCGGCAAGGTATACAGTTATGCCAATGTAACCGCCGATATGGCCACTGAGATTTTTAATACTCATATTATTGGCGGGCAGCCAATTGATAAATATATTGTTTCCACAACCGAACAGCCTTATGCCATATTAGCCAACCAGGTAAGGATTGCTTTAAGAAACTGTGGCGTAATTGATCCGGAGAATGTGGATGAATACACTGCTCAGGGCGGTTATAAAGCCTTGGCGAAAGCCATTAAGGAAATGACTCCGGAAGCAGTAATTGAAGAGATTAAGATATCAGGTTTGCGCGGCCGGGGCGGCGCCGGTTTCCCGACCTGGTTTAAATGGAATGCGGCCAGACAATCCAAAGGCACAGTTAAATATGTGGTATGTAACGCCGATGAAGGCGATCCCGGGGCCTTCATGGACCGCAGTGTGCTGGAAGGCGACCCCCATGCCCTGCTGGAGGGCATGATTATTTGCGGCTATGCCATTGGTGCGCAGGAAGGCCACATCTATTGCCGGGCTGAATATCCCCTGGCGATAAAACGGCTGGAAATTGCCATTGCCGATGCGAAAGCGCGCAACCTGTTAGGGAAGAACATCATGGGGACTAATTTCTCCTTTGATATGAAAATCAAAAAAGGTGCTGGCGCCTTTGTTTGCGGTGAGGAAACTGCCTTGATCGCTTCCCTGGAAGGCGAACGGGGGATGCCCCGGCTTAAACCCCCATTCCCTGCCCAGTCAGGTTTCTGGGGCAAACCGACGAATATTAACAATGTGGAAACCTTCGCCAACGTACCGTGGATCATGTATCATGGCGGCAGCGCCTATGCAGCTTACGGCACGGAAAAAAGCAAAGGGACTAAAGTCTTTGCGCTGGCCGGAAAGATTAAAAACGGCGGTCTAGTTGAAGTACCGATGGGTATGACATTGCGGGAAGTCATTTATGATATCGGTGGCGGCATTCTCAATGACCGGGAGTTCAAGGCTGTACAGATGGGGGGCCCCTCCGGCGGCTGTATCCCCAAGAATTTGCTTGATACCCCTGTTGATTATGATTCCATTAACCAAACAGGCGCCATTATGGGGTCTGGCGGTATGATCGTTATGGATGAAACCACTTGCATGGTTGATATGGCCAGGTTCTTTTTAGACTTTACAGTTAAAGAGTCCTGCGGTAAATGCATTTATTGCCGTATTGGCACGAAACGGATGCTGGAAATCCTGGAGAGAATCACTGCCGGTGATGGCCGTGAGGGTGATATTGAAGAGCTGGAAGAACTGTCCATCAGTGTCAAAGACGGATCCTTGTGCGGTCTGGGGCAGACAGCACCGAATCCGGTATTGACCACCATCCGGTATTTCAGAGATGAATATATCGCCCATATTAAAGATAAAAAATGTCCGGCCAAGAACTGCAAGCCATTACTGACCTATACAATTAATCAGGAAAATTGCATTGGTTGTACTGTCTGCGCCCGGAAATGTCCGGTGCAAGCCATCAGCGGCGAAAAGAAACAACCGCATGTCGTTGATCAAGCCTTGTGTACCAAGTGCGGAAACTGTGCGAGTGCTTGCCGATTTGACGCAGTTTGTGTCGAGTAGAAGGGAGTGGTGAATAATGAGCAAAATTAGTATTAATATTAATGGCCGGGAGATTGTTGCACCGGCAGGACAAACGATTTTACAGGCCGCTGCTGAAAACGGCATAGAGATACCACATCTGTGCTATGATGAAAGAATCCAGCCGTATGGAGCGTGTGGACTTTGCGTGGTGGAAGTGGAAGGAAGTCCCAAGCTTGTTCGCTCTTGTGCAACCTCTGTACAAAATGGTCAGGTTATAAAGACCGACACCACCCGGACAGTTGCTGCCCGGAAAACGGCATTGCAGTTATTATCCTCAGACCATCGCGGCGACTGCCGTCCGCCCTGCATGCTGGCCTGCCCTGCTCAGACAGATTGCCAGGGGTATGTCGGCCTTATTGCCAATGGTCAATATGACGAAGCCTTAAAACTTATTAAAGATAAAATGCCAATACCGGCAAGTATTGGCAAGATATGCCCTCATCCTTGTGAAACCGCTTGCCGGCGCGAACTGGTGGAAGAGCCGATTTCTATTGCCCAGTTGAAGAGTTTTGTCGCTGAAATTGACCTGAACGGAAAAAAATATCAGCCGCCAATGAAAGCGCCGTCCGGTAAGAAAGTAGCTGTTGTTGGTGCCGGTCCGGCCGGGCTGACTGCCGCCTATTTCCTGGCCCGTGCAGGGCATAAGGCCGTTATTTATGAAGCTATGCCTCATCCTGGTGGCATGCTGCGTTATGGTATTCCTCAGTATCGGCTGGACAAAGCCATGTTGGATGCGGAAGTCGCCCTGATGGAAAAAATGGGTGTAGAGATTATTTATAACACCAAGATAGGTGATGATGTCAGTCTGGCTCACCTGCGTGACAGCAATGATGCCGTTTTCCTGGGAATTGGTTCGTGGCAGAGCCAGGGACTGCGCTGCAAGGGCGATGATATGGAAGGTGTCCTTGGTGGCATAGACTTCCTGCGGGAAGTAACTATGAACAGCAACATTACCCTCGGTGGTAAAGTATTGGTCGTAGGCGGCGGTAACACTGCTATGGACGTGGCGCGTACGTCGAAGCGGCTTGGCGCTGAGGAAGTTACTATTATTTATAGAAGAACCATCGACGAAATGCCGGCGGAAAAGATTGAAATTCACGAAGCACAGGAAGAAGGCGTGAAATTCCAGCTGCTGGTTGCTCCAGTCGAGGTGCTCGGCGAAAATGGCAAAGCCAAAGCTTTGAAGTGTGAGGTTATGAAGCTGGGTGAAGCCGATGAGTCAGGCCGGAGAAAACCAGAGCCGACCGGTGAGGTTGTTGTTTACGAAGCAGACCGGATTATTGCCGCGATTGGTCAGAAAACCGTTATCGGCAATATCAAGGACATTGCAACAGACAGATCCGGTAATATCGTTGTCAACGGCGGCTCATTTACTACCAATATGGACAAAGTATTTGCCGGCGGTGATGCCGTCACCGGTCCGAAAATCGCCATTGATGCGATTGCTCAGGGTAAAAATGCCGCTCAGGTCATCGACAGTTATCTGAATGGTTGTCTGGTGCCTTATGCCGATGCTGCCTATATTACCCAGCAAGACATAACGGCAGCGGATCTGGCTGACAGAGCCAAAGCAGCCCGGGTGGAACTGACTGTTGAAGACGCAGACGTAAGAAACAAGAGCTTTATGCAGGTTGCCCAGACCTTCACCGAAGAAGAAGCCCTGCGGGAGAGCAAACGGTGTCTGGAATGCGGCTGCCGCGACTATTTTGAATGTCAGCTTATTAAATATATCCAGGATTATGACGTTGATACCGTAAAAGACAGTAAGGTTGAATGTCATAAAACTGCCGAATATGATAAGCATCCATTTATCGAGCGTAATCCTGACAAATGCGTGTTGTGCGGCTTGTGCGTGCGCGTATGCGACGAGGTTGTTGGTGCAACTGCTATTGGTTTAGTGGGCCGTGGGTTTGACTCGGTTATCATGCCGGAGTTTAAACTGCCATTGAGTGAGACGGCTTGCATATCCTGCGGTCAGTGCGTTGATATTTGCCCGACCGGTGCCTGCATGGAAAAACAGGCAGCAAGTAAACAATTACCTGCCAGTCTGGACAGCACCGCCTCTGTTTGCGGTTACTGCGGTGTTGGCTGTAATGTTAATGTCGAGTATAAAGGTGAGGCCATATTCCGGGTGACACCAGACAAAACCAGAGATGACGGCTGGCTGTGCAAACGGGGCAAATTTGGTCTAAGTTATGTTAATGATGAAGCCCGCCTGACCGAACCGGTCATTAAACGTAATGGCAAGTTTGTAACAGCAAACTGGAGTGAAGCCAACCTGGAAGTCGTTAAACGCCTGCAAGCCATTTCTGCCGTACACGGTAAAGACAGTATCGGGATTGTCGTATCACCCCGGCTGACTAACGAAGAATTGTTTGTGGCTGGCAAGCTGGCTGATGCCGTGCAAACCACCCTTAAGTCTTCGTACAGTGTAAACGGTGGCAGCGGTCTGGATGAGGTATTTGGGCATGATGCCTCCACTAACAGCTTTGCGGAACTTGAAAATAGCGACTTTGTATTTACTGTGGGCGACATCAAAGAAAACCACCCGGTGTTGGATTTCCGGATCAGACTGGCAGGGATCACCAGCACAGCCTGGCCTAAAACACTGACCAGCACAGCCGATCTGAAAGCGTTCCTGAAGGCGTTGCTGGACCTGGGTGTGGATGAGAAAAAAATAAGCGCCCAAGCCGAAGGTTTTGCCGACTTGAAGGCCTCACTGGCTGATATAGCGGTTGCTGAACCTGTTAAAGGTCTGGCCCAGAGATATGCCAAGGCTGCAAAACCGCTTATTTTAATTGATGAAGATACCATTACGGCCGAGGCTGTTAAACTCTTGGCCTATGCAGCCGTCGTGACAGGTAAGGTAGGCGCCGCTTACCGGGGTATCATCATTGTCAGAAGCAAGAATAACAGTCAGGGTGCTATTGACATGGGCTTCGTGCAGCCTGCCGGTGTTATTGCCCAAGGCATTGCCAGTGGTAAAATCAAGGCCCTGGTGGTTATTGGCGAGAATCCGGCTGCCTATCCGGAAGAATCAGCTCAACTGCAACAGCTTTCCTTCCTGGCCGTTTATGATATCTTCATGACCCAGACCGCAGCGGCTGCGGATGTGGTAGTGCCCCTGGTAAGCAGCACTGAAGTAAGTGGCACCTATACCAGGAGTGACCGTCGTATCCAGCCCGTACAGGCTGCCCTTGCACCGAAAACCGGTAAGGAGACCCTGCAGATATTACTGGAAACCCTGCGTAGTTTAGGGGTTAAATATGATAATATTACTGATGTCAGAGCGGCAATTGCCGGCGAGATTCCGGGTTATCAGGGAATGAGCCTGGCTGATTTTGACAAAGCTGTCTACTGGCCGAACAGTAAGAAAAATCCTTGTGGCAGCAATGTTTTGTTCACTGATGGTTTTGCAACCGAGGGTCAAAAAGCACGGCTTACTGCCATTAGTGATGTACCGGTATTTACTGAAAAGAAAAAATATGATTCTGTGGAATTGTATTTTGCCAATGCGGAGAAGAGTTTACAGAACTGCTAATTCCAGACGAAAGATGGGTCAGGGTTCGCCCCTGGCCCATTTAATTATGCAGATATAATTTTAGCAATGATTGTGGTACAATAATGCCGAGGAGGAATGACAGATGCTGCTAATGATAGACAATTATGATTCCTTTGTCTATAACCTTGTCCAATACCTTGGCGAGATGGGGGAAGCTGTGCAGGTTTTCCGTAATGATAAATTGACCATCCCGCAGATAGAAGATCTGTCGCCCGAACATATTATTATCTCACCCGGTCCCTGTACTCCCAACGAGGCGGGGATCAGTCTGGCGCTTATTAAGCATTTTAAGGGTAAAATTCCCCTCCTTGGCGTATGTCTTGGACATCAGGCCATTGGTCAGGCCTTCGGTGGCGATGTAGTCCGGGCACCGCGTTTAATGCATGGCAAGACTTCCGTTATTCATCATGATGGTAAAGGGGTGTTCCGTAACCTTAAGAATCCCCTGGCGGCTACCCGGTATCATTCACTTATTGTTAAGCGGGAAACCCTGCCTGATTGTCTGGAGATTACTGCTGAGACAGAGCTGGGTGAAATTATGGGTATTCGCCATAAAGAGTACCTGATTGAAGGTGTTCAATTCCACCCGGAGTCCATTCTGACTGAAGATGGACATGCTATGCTGAAAAACTTCCTTGCCATGAACCCTGCGTGGAGAACCAGAAGAGAGGGGCTAGCCGGTAAATGAGACCGACACCAATTATTCGTGAAATAAACCTCGAATTGCCACCTGCTGAAATATTTGCTTTATTTGCCAGGCAGCCTAACAGTGTTTTTTTAGACAGTGGCGTGGATATAAACGGCATGGGCCGTTATTCGTTTATTGCCCGTGATCCGTTTTTATTATTTTCCAGCAAAGGCCAAACCATACATATTGAGGATCAGAGTGGCAGCCGGACTTTTGACGGCAATCCTTTTGATGAACTTAAACAACTGCTTACTATATATAAAACCCGGAAAGTGCCCGGACTGCCCCCGCTGACTGGCGGTGTTATCGGCTATTTCGGCTACGATATGGGATATTTGTTAGAATCGATTCCCGGGCTAAGTACTGATGATTTGAATAACCCTGACTGTTTCCTGGGTTTTTATGATACGGTTTTAATTTTTGACCACCATGACGGCAAGGCCTATATTGCCGCCAATGGCTTTCCTGTCCGGGATGAATCGGCGCGGGTTCAGCGGGCAGAGGCCCGCATTGACGAATTGGCCAGCCTGTTAGCCGCTGCTAAGCCGCTGCCTGAACCCAAAGCGCAAATTCCAGAAGGTGACTATCAATCCAACTTTACCCGTGAGGGACATTGCGCCATGGTGCAGCAAGGCATAGATTATATAGCCGCAGGCGATATCTTTCAGGTTAACCTGACCCAGCGTTTCCATGCTAAAGTGACGGTACCCCCGTACGAGCTGTACCGTTATCTGCGTCATATTAATCCGGCACCTTTTGCCTCTTATCTGAATTTTGGCGAGGTTATTGTAGCCAGTGCCTCCCCTGAACGCTACTTACTGGTAACCGACAGTCTGGTGGAGACAAGGCCGATAAAAGGTACAAGGCCACGGGGGCATGATGCGGTATCAGATAAGCTGCTCAGAGAAGAACTGCTTGCCAGTGAAAAAGACCGGGCCGAGCTGGTTATGATTATCGACCTTGAACGCAATGATCTGGGGCGGGTTTGTGAGTTTGGCAGTGTCCGTGTGCCTGACTTAATCCGTTTAGAAGAGTATGCGACAGTGTTTCATCTGGTGTCAACTGTAGTAGGGAAACTGGCTGACGGCAAGGACATTATTGATCTGGTAAAAGCATCTTTTCCCGGCGGTTCCATTACCGGAGCCCCTAAGGTACGGGCCATGGAGATTATTGATGAGCTGGAGAAGGTGCGGCGCAGTATCTATACCGGCTCGATCGGCTATATTGATTTTAATGGCGATGCTGATTTAAACATTGTTATCCGGACTTTTATTATCAAAAACGATCGGGCTTACTATCAGGTGGGCGGCGGGATAATAGCCGACTCTATACCTGAGCTTGAATATGAAGAGAGTTTGGACAAGGCCAGAGCGCTTATGAAAGCGCTGGGTTATCAAGTATAAGGGTGTTGGATAAACCATGATTGTCTATTTTAATGGCCGGCTTGTTGCTGACGATGCTGCTGTTGTCTCGCCTTTGGATCATGGCTTTCTTTACGGCCACGGTCTATTTGAAACCATGCGTGCTTATCAAGGCCGGGTGTTTCGATTTGAGGAGCATATTAAGCGCCTTGAAGGAGCTGCCAATTGCCTCGGCTGGCCTGCGGTTCCCGGCAGGCAGGAACTAAGTAGAGCGATTGCCAGTACTCTTACAGCCAATCATTTAGCTGATGGCTCGATCCGTCTTACTTTATCCCGGGGTATTGGGGCAGCCCGTCCGGATGCCGGCAGTTGCGGCCAACCCACCGTTGCCGTGTATGCCTCGCCGCTGCCGCCGGCGTTGCCGCCAGCGGGGTGGCAGATTGCCACCGTGAAATTACGGCGCAATTTGTCATCCCCACTTGTGCGCATAAAGTCAGCCAATTATCTTGACAATATGTTAGCCAGAGCGGAGGCCCGGCGCTTTAACGCCCAGGAGGCTATTATGCTGAATACGGACGGCTTTATTGCCGAGGGGTCAATGAGCAATGTATTCTGCGTGGCCGGGGGCAGACTGGTAACCCCTGATGAAGACAGTGGGATTTTGCCAGGCGTGACCAGGCAGGTTGTCATAGAACTGGCCCAGGCAGCCGGGATACCGGTTGCGGTGCGGCCAGTAACCCCAGCCGAACTGGCCGGGGCTGACGAAATTTTTTTAACAAGTTCTATTATGGAGATTATTCCGGTAACGGTCTGTGACGGCAAACAAATCGGTACCGGGCTGGCGGCCGGGTCAATTACAGCCAGGCTGCAAATACTGTACCGGGAACTGGCCGAAAAGGAGTGAGAGTTACGGACGCACTGAAAGGAACCGCATCCTATCAGGTTGTTAAGTATCTTGGTAAGACGGTAAAAGAAACGGCCGAGCCGGTTGTGGAAGAAATGCCGCTTACGATCTACTTAAATGGTAAAGAGCTTGTAACTATGCTGGCTGCTTATGGCGAGGAAGAATTTCTCGTGACCGGTTTTCTTGCGACCGAAGGGATCATTCAGGGTATCCAGGATATTGAAACCCTTAAAGTCGATGTACTGCAAGGTATCGTGCATGTGACCACCACTGCCGGTGAAACCGTGGCTGAGAAGATGTTTTTAAAACGATACCTTACTGCCTGCTGTGGCAAGGGGCGGAGTGCCTTTTATTTCACCAATGATGTTTTAACTGCAAAGACTATTAATAGCGGGATTACACTAACCGCACAGCAGGCTATGGCTTATTCGGAAATGCTGGAGGCAGCCTCGGAAACATTCCGTTTGACAGGCGGCGTACATGGCGGGGCACTGGCGGCGGGGGGGAAACTAATCTGCTGGAGTCAGGACATTGGCCGGCATAATGTTTTTGACAAACTCTACGGGCGCTGTCTGCGCGAAGGAATCAGCACTCATGACAAAGTACTGGTTTTTTCCGGCCGGGTCTCCTCTGAGATCATTCTGAAGGTTAGTAAAATGAATATCCCGGTTATTATTGCCCGCTCCGCACCGACAAGTCTGGCTCTGGATATGGCGGAGGAACTTGGTGTGACTGTGATTGGCTTTGCCAGGGAGGACCGGTTAAATGTGTATACTCATGCCGAACGGATTATAGGTTAACTTGATTTAGATTGTCTCAAATATATGCAGTAGCAACTTCTGCCGGATGGGACAGCGCGGTTTATAACCTGAATTAATGCCGCTGGCCGGTTGTCTGTTTTAGAAAGTGAAGGGGGAAAAATTGGTGTCAGTTAAATTAGAGATAGCGCAGGAAATTTTATTAAATTTAGCCACTGTTATGCCGAAGGAGAAAGTCGTGTTGAGTGACTGCTGGCACCGGGTGTTAGGGGAAACCATTATTTCTGATACTGACTTTCCGCCTTTTGATAGATCGCCGCTTGACGGTTATGCTTTAATTGATACAGAAGTGGCTGATGCAACCCCTGAAACACCGGTAACACTACAGCAGACTGATAATATTCCTGCCGGCGAGACCCCGCATAAACCGGTTATTCCCGGAACAGCCAGCCGTATTATGACGGGTGCGCCCATACCGCCTGGGGCTACCGGTGTCATTCGCCTGGAAGACACGATTGTGGATGGAGATGAAGTAACTATTTTGGATGGCCGGGGGGCTGCAAAAAATATTTGCCTGCAGGGTGAAGAAATTGCCCGCGGTGAAGAGGTTATCTTCCAGGGGACAGTGATTAACGCCGGTGTAATGGGGATGTTAGCTGTTCTTGGCAAAAGCCGTCCCTATATATACTGTAAACCACGGGTGGCACTTATTGCGACAGGCAGCGAGATTGTGCCTGTTGATTTCCCTCTGGCACCTGGCAAAATCCGCAATTCCAACAGCTTTATGCTGAGTGCGCAGGCGGCTGAGGCCGGAGCCCAGACCGTTTTGCTGGGAAACGCCTCAGATAATGTTGACGAGATTGCCCATCTGCTGGAAACCGCCTCTGATTGTGATGTATTTATTACGACCGGCGGTGCATCTGTGGGCGATTATGACTTTATTAGTGAAGTCTATAAAAAACTGGGAATTACGCTGCTGTTTGACAGAGTAAGTATCAAGCCAGGCATGCCTGTGTTAGCCGGTACCCGCAACGGCAAGCTGTATTTTGGCTTATCCGGTAATCCCGCCGCGGCCGCAATCTCTTTTGAACAATTGGTACGCCCTGTATTAATGAAGATGGGTGGCCGCAAGGTGTGGTGGCGGCCTCGCATTAAAGCCATACTGGCAGCACCGTTTAATAAAAAGACCGGTGCTAAGCGGTTTGTGTGGGCGCGGTGCTGGCAAACTGAAAATGATATCCTGGTTGAGCCGTCACGGGCGCAAGGCAATGGCATGCTCAAGTCGGCAATGGGGGCTAATGCAATTATTGTTATTCCGGAAAACTCGCCCCCGTTGCCGTTAAATGCGGAAGTAGAGGTTATTTTATTAGTTGATGCCTGTTTTTAATTATAGAGGGAAGATCAAGTGAGGCCATTGGCAGTAGATGCTAATGGCCTTACTTTATTTTTTGCCTAAGTGTGAAAAAAATTTCACAAGCAGGCAGGAGTTTTTTCAAAAAGATGGAATAAGGTCAGAGACATCCCGAGACGCGCTGAGCAGCCACTGATACGCCATAAAAGGCTGCTCAACTGCAAAAAAGATTTGGAGGGAGAATTTTGGAGAGAGTTTTAACCGTATGTCCCTATTGTGGAGCCGGCTGCCAAATGTATCTATTAGTCGAAAATAACCAGGTCATTGGTGCTGAGCCTGCCAATGGCCATATCAATGAAGGTGAGCTTTGTTTAAAAGGTCACTATGGCTGGGACTTCCTGAACGATACTAAAATTTTAAGTAAGCGCCTGACAAAACCATTGCTCCGCTATGACCGGAAGGAAGAGTTCCGGGAGGTGGAATGGGATGAAGCCCTGGATTATGTTGCCTCTAAACTAAAAGCTATTAAGGAAAAATATGGACCCGATGCCATTATGGGCACCGGTTCGGCCCGCGGCATGGGCAATGAGCCAAACTACCTTATGCAAAAATTTATGCGCGCGGTGATCGGCACTAATAATATCGATCATTGCGCCCGTGTTTGACACGCTCCCTCTGTAGCCGGTCTGGCTACGACATTTGGCAGTGGAGCTATGACAAACTCTATTCCGGAGATTGAAGAGGCTACCTGTCTACTTATATTCGGCTATAATGGTGCCGATTCTCACCCGCTGGTGGCTCGCCGTATCTTAAAGGCGAAAGAAAAGGGAGCCAAAATTATTGTTGTTGATCCCCGCAAAACAGAATCGGCCAGAATCGCTGATATCTGGCTGCCGCTGAAAAACGGTTCGAATATGGCGGCAGTTAACAGTTTTGCCAACATTATACTTGCAAACGGCTGGGAAAATAAGACTTATATAGAAAATTACACCGAAGGTTTTACGGAATACAGAAAAACGGTTGAGAAATATACACCCGAATTTGCCCAGCAAATCTCAGGCATTGACCCTAAGCTTGTAGAACAGGCTATGGAAATTTATGCTAAATCAGAAAGGTCATTTATTCTTTATGGCATGGGTGTGTGCCAATATAATCAGGCGGTGGATGTGGTCAAGGGTTTGGGCGGCTTATGTCTCTTAACCGGGCAAATCGCTAAACCCGGATCTGGAATCGGGCCTGTACGGGGGCAAAATAATGTACAGGGTGCTTGCGACATGGGGGCGCTACCTAATGTGTTTCCAGGCTATCAGCCGGTTACCGATCCGGCCAACCGCAAAAAATTTGCCAAGGCCTGGGGCGTAGAAAGCCTGCCAGATAAAGTTGGCTATATGCTTACAGATGTTCCCCATTGTGCTGAAGAAGGAAAACTTAAAGCTTTTTATATCATTGGTGAAGACCCGGTGCAGAGTGATCCTGATGCCGCCGGCGTGCGAAAAGCGCTGGGTGAGCTGGAATTGGTAGTTCTGCAGGATATATTTATGAACAAAACGGCATTACTTGCCGATGTTATTTTGCCGGCAACCTCTTGGGGAGAGCATGGCGGCGTATTTAGCGGTGCGGACCGCAGGTTTCAGCGTTTCCGCAAAGCCGTGGAGGCTAAGGGTGATGTTAAGGACGACTGGGTTATTATTTGCGAATTAGCAAAACGTTTCGGTTATGAAATGGATTATAAAAATACTGAGGAAATCTGGAGTGAAATGATTGGCCTGAGTCCGAGTTTTGCTGGTGCCACCTATGCAAGAATTGAAGAATTAGGCAGTATTCAATGGCCATGTCCGACGGTAGAGCATCCCGGCACGGCATATTTGTTCAAAGGCAACCGGTTTCAAACTCCGACTATGAAGGGCAACTTTTTTGCCGCCGAGTGGCGCCCGCCGGTTGAACGGCCTGATGCCGAATATCCGCTGGTGTTGTCAACCGTACGGGAAGTTGGTCATTATTCATCCCGGACCATGACAGGCAACTGTTGGGGGCTGGCCAAACTGGCCGACGAGCCGGGATTTCTCCAGATTCATCCAACTGATGCCGATAAACTTGGTGTTGCTGACGAAGAGCTTGTACAGGTGACAACACGACGGGGTTCAGTTGTCACCAGGGCACTGCTGACTGACCGGGTTGGTGCCGGCGTTGTCTACATGACCTATCAATGGTGGCTTGGTGCCTGCAACGAATTGACTATTCATGTAGTTGATCCGATCTCGAAAACACCGGAATATAAATATTGTGCCGTTAAGGTTGAAGCGATCAAAGATCAGAAAAAAGCGGAAGCAGACCTTACTGCAGCCTATAATGAACTGAAACGTAAAATGGGTGCAGTAGTTTCGTAGTACTATTTGCTAAATTATCTTGGACATATTTCTTTGGCGTATATGTGGTATTGCTTTAACTGGGATTCAGGCGTACCGGCTAGGTCAGCCAAGGCAAGCTTTATTAGGATTGTCGGCATGAGTATCGTTTTGTTAATTTACTGAATAACTCTCCCAGCGTTTTATATAGATAACAGTTGTGTAATCAAAGGGGGAGATTTTAGTTGGAGAAAGTGTTGACTGTCTGTCCGTATTGTGGGTCGGGCTGCCAAATGTACCTATGTGTTGAGAACAACCGGGTTATTGGGGCTGAACCGGCTAATGGGCCGATTAATGAGGGTGAATTATGTCTGAAAGGTCATTATGGCTGGGATTTTTTAAACGATACCAAGATATTAAGTAAACGTCTTACCAAACCGATGCTCCGGTATAACCGCAATGAGCCGCTGCATGAGGTCAGCTGGGATGAGGCACTGGATTATGTGGCCGACAGGCTGAAAACAATTAGGGAGAAATATGGTCCGGATGCGATAATGGGTACCGGTTCGGCCCGGGGTACGGGCAATGAAACTAATTATGTCATGCAAAAATTCATGCGGGCCGTAGTTGGGACGAATAATGTTGATCATTGCGCCCGCGTGTGTCACGGTCCTTCGGTAGCCGGCTTGACAACTATTTTTGGCAGCGGGGCGATGTCCAATTCAATACCTGAAATTGAAGATGCCGATTGCCTGTTAATCTTTGGCTACAACGCAGCTGAGGCTCACCCCTTAGTGGCTAAGCGGATTGTAAGGGCAAAGCAGAAAGGCGCAAAGATTATTGTTGTGGACCCCCGCAGAACGGAGGCAGCCCGGATTTCCGACTTGTGGCTGCAGCTTAAGAATGGTTCCAATATGGCTATGGTCAATAGTTTCGCCAATATTATTTTAGCAAGAGGCTGGCAAAATGATCGCTTCATTGACAATTTTACCGAGGGCTTTGAGGAATACCGCAAGACGGTTGCCCGTTACACGCCGGAGTATGCCGAGTCCATTACAGGCATTGATCCCAAAGCCGTGGAAGAGGCAATGCGGATATATACTCACTCTAATAATTCATTTATTTTGTGGGGAATGGGGGTAACCCAATTCGGGCAGGCCGTAGATGTTGTCAAAGGTCTTGGCTCGTTGTGCCTCTTAACCGGGCAGATTGGCAAGCCCAGTTCGGGTGTTGGCCCTGTACGCGGACAGAATAATGTGCAGGGAGCCTGCGATATGGGGGCATTACCTAATGTTTTTCCCGGATATCAGCCGGTTATCGAGGCGGCCAACCGGAAAAAATTTGCCAAAGCCTGGGGGGTAGAGAATCTGCCTGATAAGATTGGTTTTACCATTACCGAAGTCCCCCACGCTGTGGCTGCCGGTAAATTGAAAGCCTTTTACATCATTGGCGAGGATCCGGCGCAAAGCGATCCGGATTCAGGCGGCCTGCGCAAGGCTCTTACTGATTTGGAATTTGTGGTATTCCAGGATATCTTCATGAACAAAACAGCACTGCATGCTGATGTGATCCTGCCGGCAACTTCCTGGGGTGAGCATGGTGGCGTATTCAGCGGGGCTGACCGGCGGTTCCAGCGTTTCCGCAAGGCGGTTGATGCTAAAGGTGATGTTAAGGATGACTGGGTCATTATTGGTGAGCTGGCAAAACGTTTTGGCTATGATCTCATTTATAAAGATACCGAAGAAATATGGAACGAACTGATCGGGTTATGCCCGAGCTATGCCGGGGCAACTTATGAAAAAATAGAACGGCAGGGCAGTGTGCAGTGGCCTTGCAAAACTGCTGATGATCCCGGGACTTCCTATTTGTTTAAAGGCAATATATTTCAAACGGCCAGCAAGAAGGGGATATTTTTCGCGACAGAATGGCGTGCGCCGGCAGAGGTGCCTGATGCAGAATACCCGACGATACTCTGCACTGTCCGCGAAGTTGGCCATTATTCATCCCGGACGATGACAGGCAACTGCTGGGGATTATCTCAACTGGCCGATGAACCTGGTTATGTTCAGATTAGTCCCGAAGATGCCGCCCGCCTTGGCATTGAAGATGAGCATTTAATGCGGGTTACTTCACGGCGCGGTTCCGTTATGTCCAGAGCCCGGGTTACGGAACGGGTAAAAGCGGGAGCTGTGTACATGACGTACCAATGGTGGATTGGCGCTTGTAATGAATTAACCATTGATAATCTTGATCCAATCTCTAAAACACCGGAGTATAAATATTGTGCAGTAAAACTGGAAGCGATCCCTGATCAAGATAGTGCAGAGCAGCAGCTTGCCGCTATGTATAATGATCTGAAGCAGAAAATGGGTGCTGTTGTTTCTTAATTAAACCAGTATGAGAAGTGCGTCTTCTTAAAAGGGAGGTAATTATGGAGAAGTTAAGTCCATTTGTTGTTGGCGATGGGGAAAAATGCATCGGCTGCAAAGCTTGTGAGGTTGCCTGCCATGTATCCCATAATGTAAACGGTATTACGGCGGGAAATATTGATACTCCCGTATTCCCCAAGTTGTTTGTCACCCGTGTGGAAGAAGTGACTATGCCGGTTCAATGCCACCATTGTGAAGATGCGCCCTGCGCTCAGGCTTGTCTGGAGAAAGCTATTTATTTTGATGGCGATAAAGTCCTGATTAATACGGCCAAATGCAAGGGCTGTAAAGACTGTCTGGTGGCCTGTCCGTTCGGCGCAGTAGAACTTGTGCCTTTGTTTGTCAGGGGTGAGGAAGTCTTACAAACTAATTTGCAAAAACCGCTCATGTATGGCAATAAATGTGATTTGTGCTATACCAGAAAAAACGGACCTATTTGCGTGGAAGCGTGCCCCGAAAAGGCGTTGCGTCTGGTCGAGCCACATAAAGAGAAAAAAGAAAAGAACAGAAAAGCGGTCGCCACTATTGTTGGCATGTTCAAAAAATAGGGGGTGAAATATATGCAATATACGGTTGAAATTGATCAGGAATTGTGCACAGGGTGTCAGCGCTGTATTGATGTCTGTCCGGTTGGTGCAATTGGCGGACCGGCAGGCATGGCAGTAGATATCAATTACGACAAGTGCTGTTTTTGCGGCCAGTGTGTTCAGATTTGCAGTGCTTATCAAGAGTATAAATCAGAGAATACAGCACCGCGGGCAACCAAGATGCAGGAGCGTGGCTTATTGGCCAGTGTTAAGGAGCCGTTATTTGCGGCCCATAATATGGGGCATGCGCAAAAGGTATGGGAAGCGCTTAACAATCCTGCTGTCGTGACCATGGTCCAATGCGCGCCGGCGGTGAGAGTAGGCCTGGCCGAGGATTTCGGTATGGAATCCGGTGAGCTGGTTGCCGGTAAAATGATTACTGCTCTCAGAAACCTGGGCTTTGACCGGGTATATGATACTAATTTTACTGCTGATCTGACAATCATGGAAGAAGGCAGCGAGTTGATTAAACGGATTCAGGAAAACGGTGTGTTACCTATGTTTACATCCTGCTGTCCGGCTTGGGTAAAATACGTAGAACAAGAACAGTTTGAGCTGCATGAGAATCTGTCTACCTGCAAGTCTCCCCAGCAAATGGCCGGAGCCTTATTTAAAACTTACGGTGCCCAGGTTGACAAACTGGAGCCTAAGCAAATAGTCAGTGTATCTGTTATGCCCTGTACTGCGAAAAAATTTGAGGCATCCCGGCCGGAAATGAATGCAAGCGGCAGTCAGGATGTTGATTTTGTGTTGACAACAAGAGAACTGGCAAACTTAATAAAACACGCTGGCATTGATTTTAAAAATCTTGAACCAGGTCAGCCTGACTCTGTATTAGGTGCTTATACCGGGGCCGGTCATTTATTTGGTGTTACCGGCGGGGTCATGGAAGCTGCCCTGCGTACAGGTTATGAATTGATTACCGGCAAAGCACTTGCTGATATCAATATCCTGGATGTACGGTACAGCCAGGGCATAAAACGTGCCACGATCCAGGTGGGCGATTTGGCTGTTAAAACAGTTGTAGTGGCCGGACTGGAGAATGTGGCACCTATTATTGATGAGATTAAAAATGGTACTGCTGATTTTCATTTCGTCGAAGTTATGGCTTGCCCTCAAGGCTGTATCAGCGGTGGCGGTCAACCCAAGGTTTTATTAGAAACGGAACGCAAACAGGTTTATGCCAGCCGTATGGCCTCTATGTATAAACATGATGCAGAACTGCCGCTGAGAAAATCGCATGACAACCCTGAAATAACAAAAGTCTATAAAGATTTCCTGGGTAAGCCGCTGGGTCACAAATCTCACGAACTATTGCATACGCATTATAGCAGGAGGGGATAAGATAATGCTGAATACTGCTTTTGTTATCGGTAACCCCGACTTATGCATCGGCTGCCGTACCTGTGAAATTGCCTGTGTTATGGCGCACACCCAAAAAGCGCTCGGCACAGAAGCGATCAAGGCTGTACCATTTGTGCCCCGCTTGTCGGTGGTAAAAACAGAAGATATCAGTGTTCCTGTCCAGTGTCGCCAATGTGAGGATGCGCCCTGTGCGGAAGCCTGCCCGGAAAAAGCAATTGTACAGCGCGGTCAAGCCATTTATGTGCTTGCCGACAAATGTGTCGGCTGTAAAAACTGTATCATGGCCTGTCCGATTGGGGCCGTATATCTAACCCGGGTTGAAGATAAACCTTGTCAAACAACTGCTTATAAATGTGATTTGTGTATTGAAGTAGCTGATGGGCCGCAGTGTGTAAAAAAATGCCCGACCAAAGCCCTGGCGGTAGTTTTGCCTGAGGAAATTGAAAAAAGTATTAAACAAAAACGTACAAAGGCTATAAGAACGGTATAGAAAACTGCCTGGCAAGGTAATAAGAAAAGACTTGGCTTGTGCCAAGTCCCTCAGGACGCCGGCAGAAGCCTTAGTCGTTCTTACTTATGATCAGAAACCGATATACTTTCTGATCATGTAAGAAAAACCGCTAGCGCAGTCCTTGGGCTTTGCACGGTCAGTTGATCGGGAAGGCAAGGGCGGTGTCTTACTTTTGACATTGCCCCAAAAGTAAGCAAAAAGTCTAGGCCCGAAGCCTCCAAAAGCTGAAAAGCCGGGCGATATGCCTAAAATCCGCAAACTCGCTACGCTCAAACAGTGCGGATTTCTTAACGGCATACCGCCCGGCTTTTCTCCTGCGGAACGCTTTTTCCGGCAATGGCCGCTGGGTTACCGGGGTTGCGGGGGCTTCTGCCTTTTGCTCTAGCCGAGCATTAGTTCTCTGCAGTTTATCAGGACTTTTAGCCTCTAAAAACTTATAAATTCTGATACAACAAAAAAAAAATCTGTGGCGCTCCGGTGAGTGCCACAGATTTTTATCCTTGTTTACTCAGGTGCTATAATTTTTTCAACCTTTATAGCACACACTTTATATTCATATGTTTTTGTTATTTTATCAACCGCACTGCTGGTTATCTCGTTAGTCGGGCAGGCGGCAAAGTGGAAGGACATCCAGATAACGCCAGGAGGGACGCGATCTGTTACCCAGGACTTAGCTTGTACCTGGCCCCTGCGGGATGAGATTTTTATCATCTCCATATCCTGAATAGCTAAGCGTTTTGCATCATCAGGATGGATCATGACCCGTTCTTCTGAGCGATAATCAGTGAGGGTTTTGGAATAGCCGGGTGTAGTAATATTATAATGGTAGAGAATACGCCCGGTGCTCAGCAGGAAGGGATAATCCGCGTCAGGTGATTCGCCAGGCGGTTGATGCTCTATCGGCTTAAACACGCCTAAACCGCAGGCGAATTTACCGCCATCGTGAAGGTATTGTGTACCTGGATGTTCTTTATGAGGAACAGGCCATTGTAAACCCTGCGCATCGATACGTTCATAAGAAACGCCGGCATATATTGGACTTAATGATGCCATTTCATCCATGATTTCGCTCGGATGGGTGTAGGTCATGGCATAGCCCATTTTATTCGATAAATCTCGAATAATCTGCCAGTCAGGGCGGCTGTTGCCAATTGGATTAATAGCTTGGCGGACACGCTGTACCCGGCGTTCCGTATTGGTGAAAGTACCATCTTTCTCAGCAAAAGAGGCACCGGGGAGTACAACATCGGCCAATTTAGCAGTCTCTGTCATAAATAAATTTTGGACTACGAGAAAATCAAGGTGTTTAAGGCCTTTTATAACATGATGGGCGTCAGAATCGGTCAGGACCGGATCCTCACCCATAACATACATGGCTTTTAGGTCGCCGCGAATGGCGGCATCAAACATATCAGGGATCATCATGCCGACCTTAGCCGATAGTTTGACCTGCCAGGACTTTTCGAATTTTTCCCGGGCATTGGGGTCGGTGACTTTCTGATAACCGGAGTATACATTGGGCAATGCCCCCTGGTCGCAGGCCCCCTGGACATTATTCTGGCCGCGCATCGGGTTTATACCAGAGTTCAGCTTGCCAATATTACCAGTCATCATTGTTAGGTTAGCAAGGCTCATAACATTATCGGTACCGCAGACATGCTCGGTAATACCCAGGGTATAGAAGATCTGAGCCCGCTCGGCCGTACCATAGACTCGGGCCGCTTCTCTTAATAAATGCTGGGGTACGCCTGTGATATTTTCCACATAGGCGGGCGTGTATTTTTCTACAATTGCTGCTACCTGCTCAAAATCAACCGTGCAGGAATCAATAAATTGCTGGTCATGCCAGCCGGATTTGAGGATTATATGCATTAAGCCGTTAATAAGCGCAATATCTGTGCCTGGTTTTAAACGCAGCCATACATGGGCTTTGCCGGCGAGTTCTGTTTTGCGCGGATCAGCAACAATCAGCTGAGCACCTTTACGGAGTGCCTGGCGCATTTTGGCTCCAATAACAGGATGGGCTTCTGTCGGGTTGGCGCCGATGACAAATAAAACCTTACTATTAGGGATTTCATTAATGGAGTTGGTCATTGCTCCCGAGCCAAATGAGGTGGCCAGACCGGCCACAGTGGGAGCGTGTCAGGTACGGGCGCAGTGATCAATATTGTTGGTGCCGATCACTGCGCGCATGAATTTTTGCATCAGATAGTTTTCTTCGTTAACACAACGGGCCGAACTCAGGGCTGCTAAAGCATCGCCGCCATGGGTGTTTTTTATATCAGTAAATTTGGTGGCAATCAGGTCCAGGGCTTCATCCCAGGTAGCCTCCACAAACTCACCGTCTTTTTTGATTAACGGTGTTGTCAAACGCTCCGGGCTGTGGACATAATCAATACCAAACCGGCCTTTTACACAAGTGAGCCGGCCATTAACCGCACTGGTTAGGTTTGAGGTTACACCAATCACTTTATCGTCTTTGACATTCAGGTCGAAGTTGCAGCCGACACCGCAGAAGGGGCAGGTTGTTTTAACTTTTTTATCCGGTAAGCCCGCATTCCGCATCGGTTTTTCCGTTAGTGCTCCTACCGGGCAGGCGGATACGCAAGTACCGCAAAAAACGCAGCTTGATTCCGGCATGGGTACATCAAAAGCCGGTGCTATTTTTGTATCAAAACCCCGGTTCGTCCACTCAAGGACATCGCAGCATTGTACCTGCTGGCAAACCCGGACGCAGCGGCCGCAGAGGATGCATTTATTGTTGTCCCTGATTACAAAGGGGTTGCTGTCATCCACCGCATATTGGCGGCGTTCGCCGCTAAAACGAATATCCCGGATACCCAGATTGTTGGCCAGCGTTTGTAATTCACAATCCAGGTTGCGCTGACAGGAAAGGCAGTCCTGGGGGTGGTTGGCCAGCATAAGCTCAATTACGCTTTTACGGGCTTCACGGATAGCTTCTGAACTGGTTCTCACAACCAATCCCGCTGATACTGGATAAGTACACGCCGTAACCAAGCCGCGTGCGCCTTCCACTTCGACAACACAGACTCTGCAGGCCCCCTCCGGGGTTAAGTCGGCAAGGTGGCATAAGGTCGGGATCTGGACGCCGGCCTTGCGGGCTGCTTCCAGGACCGTAGAGCCTTCCTCGGTTTCAATGATTTGCCCGTCAATTGTCAATTTGATCATGTACTGTGTTCACTCTCCTTGTGGTGGAATAAAATGTTTTTGCTACTTTGAGCAGGTTAGCGGAAAGTATAACGTATTCTTGCCTCCTTTCAGGCCTGAATAACTTATTCATATATTTTACCAAATATTTTGTATAAATGATATTAATTTTGGTGATTGATCAGCCAATATAGCTGTTTATTTTATTAACAGCTGATTTTGTAAGAAGTCAATGTGTTACAGATGTTGACTTAATTGTTACACTCTTATTATAATAAAGTCAAATTCTGCTTAGATATTGGAGCGCTATGACTTTGAGTGAATGTGAAACTAAATCCCAGTGGTGCAGCCTGATTACTCCCTTCATATTAGCGGGCGGCAAGAGTCAGCGAATGGGTACCAATAAATCTTTTGTAAAATTGGATTCCCGGCCGCTGATCGAGGTTGTAATCCAGAAGGTCACGGATTTTTTTAATAAGACACCGGTTCTTATCACTAATCAATTTGCTGAGTACCGTTATTTAGGCTGTGAGATGGTTGAGGATATTACAAAAGATAAGGGGCCGCTGGGAGGAATACAGGCCGGGTTAATTAAAGCTGCCACCCCTTATATATTTGTTTTTGCCTGCGATATGCCGTTTATTGATAAGAAAATGGTGCACTATATGATTAACCGGCTGGACAAGGAAGATATTCTTATTCCCCGCCTGGAAAACAGGGTAGAACCTCTGCATGCCATTTATTCAAAACAGTGTTTGCCGGTCATTTCAACCTATTTAAAGAACGACCGGCGAAGTGTGAAGTCTTTTTTCGATGAGGTACATGTTGTTTACATTGATCAGGCTGAAATCAATAGGCTGCAGGTACCGGAATATTGTTTTCTGAATATTAATACTGCCGAAGAGCTGGCTAATGCCAGAGATTATCTCGGTAAGTTGCATTTGTAAGCCGGCAGCTAAGCCCTTTCATCCAGTCATAGGCTGAATCCTAAAACGGATTTATCTATGCGGATGAAAGGGCTTTAGCTGTTGCGAGACTAATTTATTTTATGCAGAGCGTTTCACTGTTTTCGGCTGCGGTTACCGGTGCGGCACCAGGGGCCCGCATATAACAGTACCAATAATAGGAGCCGACAAAGAAGGCGCCGCCGACAATGTTGCCTAGCGTTACCGGCAGCAGATTGCCGATGATAATGGTTTCCAGATTCAGCATGTTTAATTTGGCCCCCAAATGACTGGCTTCTGCTAAAGCGGGTACGCTTTTGGCCAATAAACCGGCAGTCAGATAATACATATTGGCGATGCTATGCTCAAAATTGCTTGTCACAAACAACATGATCGGGAAGAAAATGCCCCACACCTTGCCGACAATATCTTTGGCCGAGTAAGCCATCCAGACCGCCAGACATACCAGCCAGTTACACATAATGCCTCTGATGAAAGCCTCATAGAAGGTCAGGCTTACCTTACCGACGGCGATCTTGAGGACATAGGCGCCATGCAGCGAATTATTAAAGGACCAAAGATTTGAAGCGTACATAAAATAGGCAATTAATAGGGAACCGATCAAATTGCCGCCATATACCCAGAACCAGTTTTGCAGCATAGTGAATACACTGACCCGTTTTTCCAGGACACCGATTGTGATTAACACATTGCCGGTAAAGAGTTCGGCACCACAAATAATTACCATCATCAACCCGGTGGCAAAAATAGCGCCACCGAGAAAACGGCCTAGGCCAAGACTGGGGATGTCGTGGGTTGCCATTGTTGATCCTTCAGCGCCAAAGCCAATGTAGGCTCCTGCCAATACCCCTAATAACACCATCTTGGTTATGTCCATCCGGGACTTAACCAACCCAACCTCTAACGTGTTCTGGGTAATTTCTTTCGGTGTACAGTAGTTATAATTGCTCATCCCATTCCTCCTTTTTGTACTATCAGTAGCTTAAAAAGATAGTACTTGCTTGTTATTTTAATCACTACTGCGGCTGAATACCAACAAATAATTCTGAATGGCAAGAATATTATGCCGAATAGAAAAAAGGAGAATTTTAGAATCGATAACAACTCCCAAAACTTGACACTGTCCATGTGAGCCAGTATAATAAAAGCAATTGTATACACTGGTTGCAATGATGAGAAGAGTAGGTTGATACGCCTGGTCAGAGAGAAGACCCTCCGGCTGCAAGGTCTTTCAGTGACGTGTTAACAGAAGGTCATCTCTGAGCTGCCGGACTGAAAGTAGTAGGTCTGGCCGTTGTGTCACGTTACGGCATAGTAAGAGTCCGGTGCGGAGTATGGGCCGGAAATCAAGGTGGTACCGCGGAAGTTAAGCCCTTTCGTCCTTAGGGGACAAAAGGGCTTTTTATTTTTAGCACGTTATAATTCAAGGAGGATATATGGAAGAAAAACAGGTAAATACGATTGCTACTGTGTATGACCCCCAAGCCGTTGAGGCCAAGTGGTATAAATTTTGGGAAGACAACCGGTTATTTCATGCTGAAGTCAATACTGATCAGACTCCATACAGTATTGTTATTCCGCCGCCTAATGTAACCGGGCAGCTGCATATGGGGCATGCGCTTGACAACACCCTGCAGGATATTCTTATCCGCTTCAAACGCTTACAAGGATGCAACACGCTATGGATGCCAGGAACCGACCATGCCGGTATTGCCACGCAGATCAAGGTTGAAGAAGTTCTTGCCCAGGAGGGCAAAACCCGTTACGATCTTGGGCGGGACGTGTTTATCGAGCGGGTCTGGGAGTGGAAAGCCCAGTACGGCAGCCGTATCATCAATCAGCTGAAGCGTTTAGGGGCGTCCTGCGACTGGGAGCGGGAGCGCTTTACGATGGATGAAGGCTGCTCAGCTGCTGTACGGGAAGTATTTGTTACCCTGTATGAGCAAGGGCTTATTTACCAGGGCAACCGCATTACGAACTGGTGTCCGCGCTGCAATACCGCCCTTAGTGATATTGAGGTTGAGCATGAAGAGAAACCGGGGCATTTATACCATGTCCGTTATCCGGTGGAAGGGGCTGACGGCGAATATGTAACAGTAGCTACCACGCGCCCGGAAACGATTCTGGGTGACAGTGGCGTTGCCGTACATCCGGAGGATGAACGTTATCGTCATTTAGCCGGAATGTATCTGATACTGCCAATGCTGGGGCGCCGTCTGCCAATTGTTGCTGATGACTATGTTGACCCGGCGTTTGGTACCGGTGCAGTTAAGATCACCCCTGCCCACGACCCTAATGACTTTGATATGGGCCTCAGACATAAGCTGCCTGAGATTGTAGTGATAAACCCTGATGGCACCATGGCCGCCGATACCGGCAAATATGCGGGTATGGATCGTTATGAATGCCGTAAATCCCTGCTTAATGACCTTAAAGAGCAAGGCTACCTTGTGAAAATTGATGAACATAGCCATGCTGTCGGTCATTGCCAGCGCTGCAGCACCGTTATTGAACCATTGGTGTCTAAGCAGTGGTTTGTTAAGATGGAGCCGCTGGCTAAGCCTGCAGTCGCTGCGGTTACCGAAGGCAGAACTCAGTTTGTGCCTGACCGGTTTACTAAGATTTATACAAACTGGCTGGATAATATCCGTGACTGGTGTATATCCCGGCAAATCTGGTGGGGCCATCGGATTCCTGCCTGGTATTGTGCCTGCGGGGAGGTTACCGTATCGAGGTGTGATATTGCCGTTTGCCCCAAATGCGGCGGGGCGGTTGAACAAGATCCTGATGTGCTTGATACATGGTTTAGTTCGGCGTTGTGGCCGTTTTCAACCATGGGGTGGCCGGAGGACACGGCGGAACTTAAACAGTTTTATCCGACAAGTGTGTTGGTTACCGGGTATGATATTATTTTTTTCTGGGTAGCCCGCATGATGATGATGGGACTGAAATTTCAGCAGGAGATCCCCTTTAATCATGTATTTATTCACGGTCTGGTACGGGACAGCCAGGGACGGAAGATGAGTAAATCATTGGGCAATGGGATTGATCCACTGGAAGTTATTGAGAAATATGGCGCCGATACGCTGCGGTTTATGCTGATTACCGGCAATACGCCAGGCAATGATATGCGGTTCTATTGGGAACGGGTGGAATCGAGCCGCAATTTCGCTAATAAAATTTGGAATGCCTCGCGTTTTGTGCTTATGAATCTGGACGGCTTTGACCCGGAATTTTCACCAGATCCGAAAGCCTACACAACCGCAGATCGCTGGATTTTAAGCAGATATAATACTACGGTTGCTGAGGTGACCGGCAACCTGGAGCGTTTTGAACTGGGTGAAGCAGCCCGGACGGTTTACGAATTTATCTGGAATGAATTTTGTGATTGGTATATAGAGCTTGCCAAAGGACGGCTTTATAATAAAGAAGATGCAGTCAGCCGTCAGGTGGCTCAGCATGTTCTGCAGTATGTTCTTGGCAATACCCTGAAACTACTGCATCCCTTTATGCCCTTTATTACCGAAGATATCTGGCAGAGTCTGCCCCATCAGGGGATCAGTATTATGACTGCGAGCTGGCCGCTGGCGGAACCTGAATTGGCTAGCGCTCAGGATGAGCAACTGATGGGCGTTATTATGGAAACGATTAAGGCAGTGCGCAATATGCGGGCCGAGGTCAACGTGCATCCCGGCAAGAAGAGTGAGGTAATACTCAAGATTACCGCCGCAGACCTAAAGGGACCGCTTGAGGCTAATCTTGGCTATATCAAGACCCTGGCTGCTGCTGAACCTGTCAGCATTCTTGCCATTGACGGGGCGACACCGGAGAACGCCATGACAGCAGTTATCAGCGGGGTTGAGATCTATCTGCCGCTTAAGGGCCTTATTGATATCGAAAAAGAGACAGCCCGTCTGAATAAGGAATTGGATAACCTGGACAAAGAAGTGGCCCGTATTGCCGGCAAGCTTAATAACCCGGGTTTTACTGCCAAAGCTCCGGTCGAGGTTATTGATAAGGAAAAGGCCAAACAGGCCGAGTATTTAGAAAAGCAAACCGCTATCAGGGAGCGCCTGGAATATATAACGCGCCTGTAATACATTACATGTATGAGGCTGTTGTTACATTTATTATCTATGGAGGTGCAGCAATATGACTTATGAACAAACGTTAGCCTACCTCGAAAACTTGAGCAAGTTTGGGATTAATCTGGGAATGGCCCGCATAGAGCGGCTATTGGAGCTTATGCAACAGCCGCAGCGCCGTTTTAAAACCATCCATGTTACCGGCACAAACGGCAAAGGGTCAACGACAGCCATGCTCTCGGCAATTTTGACTGCCAGTGGGATTAAAACAGGCATGTATACGTCGCCCCATTTGGTCGACTACCCCGAACGTATGATGATTAATGGGCAGGAGATCAGCAAAGAGGAGTTTGCCCAGGCCATTCACTATACCAGTCAGTTTGTTGAGCAAATGCTGGCAGCCGGATTTGAGCAGCCAACCGAGTTTGAAGTCATTACGGCTGCTGCCTTTTATTACTTCGCCGCTATGGGCGTTGAATATGCAGTCATTGAAGTGGGTCTGGGAGGGTTACTGGACTCAACGAATGTTATTGTCCCTGAGATTGCGGTAATCACGAATGTTACGCTCGAACACACCGATCGCTGCGGTGCCACTATTGCCGAGATAACGCGGCATAAAGCCGGTATTATCAAAGATTCGGTGCCGGTAGTAACAGCTGCTCAGGGCGAGGCCCTTGCTTTAATCAGACAGACGGCAGCCGGCAAAAATGCCGCCGTCTACAGTAAAGGCAAGGATTTTACCGGCCAGTTTAAGGGTTTGGCCCACGGTAAACAGCAGGTATGTATTGATGCCGGTGCCTTGGGCCGGATTGAAACCGACCTAAGTCTTATTGGCTGTCATCAGTTGGAAAACAGTGCGGTTGCGGTTACTGCTGCTTTAATACTGGGAAAAACAGATGACCGGATTACAGCCGGGACTATACAACAGGCGCTGGCCAAGGTACGGTGGCCGGGACGTTTTGAAATAATAGCCGGTGAACCGGTGATTGTCATTGACGGCGCCCATAATCCCGACGGTGCCAGAGTGCTGCGCCAGAACCTTGATCAGGTATTCCCCGGCCGGCCGATAACCTTTGCCCTGGGAATTTTGCGTGATAAGGATGTAACCGGTATTATCCGTGAACTTATCCGTACTGTCGATACGGTTGTTACCGTGCAGCCCCTGTCATACCGGGCGGCAACACCGGAGGAGATTGCCCGGGAAATAGAGGCCCGTCATGTGGAGGCAGCGGCAGCTATTGACAGTGGTATTGAGCGGGCTAAAGACTTAGCCGGGCCGCAGGGGGTTGTATGTGTGGCCGGTTCACTCTATTTAATAGGTGAGGCGCGCCAGGTCATTCTTAATAAGTAGACAAATTAGCGTTAATTGTATATAATAGAGCTGGCGCTTGGGGAGATTCAAGCGCCAGTATTGTTTTACTGCATTGGCCTGTGGCAGCAATTAAATCACAATCCAATTCGCTGTAAGTTATGAAGAAGCACCCGTAAAATATTGAACCGTAGGTGAAAGTGTGCGCATTGCATATACGTGTAAAAGCCAACCCCAATTCCGGCTGGATTATTTAATTGAACACTGCATTCTGGCTGTGGCCTTTTTTTTACCCTTATCGTTGGATATTGCCACTTTGTTTTTAGGGGCAGGAACAATATTATGGATTGCCAAGATGGCCCTGCTCAAAAAACTGTTTTTAAAACGAACTCCCTTTGATGAAATGATTGCCTTACTTGTTATATTGTCAGCCGCGTCAATTGGCGTAGCTCCTGACAAAGATTTCAGCTTTTACAATTATTATCATTTAATGGGACGCTACATACTTATTTATTATCTTGTTATAAATAATCTGAACACGCTGGAGCAAATGAAAAGGCTGATATGGTCAATAATGGCCTCGGCTGTCATTGTTACCTGTTACGGCTTTTATCAATATGTTCATGGCGTTGACATATCCGCTTTTCAGTGGGTTGACGGCGACCAGTTTCCTGAACTTAAAGTCCGAATTTTCTCTACATTACAAAACCCTAATCTGTTAGCCGGTTTTCTGGTTGTGGTTATGTCGCTGGCAGTTGGTATCGGGCTGCACACGGAAAATATACAGGGAAAAGTGCTCTTGTTTGTACTTGTTGCCGTGCTGGGTATCTGCCTGGTACTTACTTATTCACGGGGTGCGTGGCTGAGTGTTGTCGCGGTGACTGCCCTATGCGGGCGCCTATATAATCGCAAAGTGCTGTGGGTATTTTTAGTTATTCCGGTGCTTGCCCTCTTTTGCCATGACGGGGTGATGGAACGCCTCCTGTCAATTTTTAATCCGACCGATACTTCGTCAACGCTTAGGATTGCCCTGTGGGAAAGCACGATTGCGATGATTTTGGACAAGCCGCTGCTAGGCATTGGCTGGGGCTCCTACTGGCTGGTATATCCGGATTACGATTTCTTTTTGAATAACCCGGCGGCTACTATTGTTCATGCTCATAATATGTACCTGCATATTGCGGCTGAAATCGGTATTCCGGGCTTGATGGTATTTTTGGCTATTATTTATGGACATACCAGGAAGGCCATACAGGTTTTAGCTCAGACGCAGAATGCCTGGGTGGCCGGGGTGATGCTGGGAACCGTTGCCGCTGTACTCGGACTGGCTGTAAACGGGTTTACTGATTATATTATGTTCAATGTGCAAATGTCGATGTTGTTTTGGCTGTTAAATGCGCTCATTATCGCTGTGTGGGAGTCTGACTGCCGTTATCGTTAGTCAGACGAATAGTTAGAATTTGTTCTTTTATTAAAATTCAAATTAATTACATTTTGCAGAAGGAATTATTGCAAATAACGCGAATATACAAACAATATTACTAATTATGAATATTCTTAGGGGGATAATCCCCTTAATTTTTTATATGAAATATTGTGAAATTTCGCACAAACCAATTTGCGAAGGAGGTAGCCTAATTTGAAACTGGCCCAAATACAAAAGGTCCTGGAGGCTGAGGTACTCTGTGGAATGGAGTGGCTTGACCAGGAAGCGAGAAGCGCTTGTGGATCAGACCTTATGAGTGATGTCTTGGCCTTTACTAGAGAACGGGCTATCTTACTGACAGGACTAACTAATATTCAGGTTATCCGCACTGCGGAAATGAGTGATTTGGCGGGTATCATATTTGTCCGCGGCAAACGTCCGGGGCCGGAGGTTATTGTAATGGCCCGGGAAATGGGGATACCGCTGTTGCTGACGCAGCGGCAGATGTATGAAGCCTGTGGTATTTTGTATAAGGATGGACTGGTAGGATCGTCATCAAAGGGGGAAACTCTGTGACACCCGAGCAAGGTATAACGCTGGAATTTGCACTGACAGGTGCAGATTTTAATAGTGCCGGCGAGGCTTCAAGCAAAATTAAGCGCACCCTGCAACTGCTGGGTATTCGGCCTGATATTATCAGGCGAATTGCAATCAGTGCTTATGAAGCGGAAATGAATGTTATCATTCATGCTTACCGCGGCTCGATCAGGGCTGACATTCATACTGACCGCACCGAAGTGACGGTGGCTGATGAAGGCCCGGGAATTCCGGACATTGAGCTGGCAATGAAAGAAGGTTATTCAACAGCACCGGATTATGTGCGGGAGCTGGGCTTTGGTGCTGGCATGGGCCTGCCGAATATGGCGCGTTGTACCGATAAATTTGACATTAAAACCGAGACCGGAGTGGGAACACAACTGAGTATGACCATATATCACTAAGTCGGATGCAGGTTTATGATTAGAGTATATATAGTTTGGTGGTGAAAAGCGGTGGCAGAACGATATCATTCGGTTCGTCTGACGGATGAGAAATGTCAGGGCTGCGTGAATTGCACTAGACGTTGCCCTACCGAAGCTATCCGCATTCGTGGCGGTAAAGCGCAAATAACATCTTCACGGTGTATTGATTGTGGCGAGTGTATTCGCTACTGTCCGGGACATGCCAAGACGGCAGTGACTGATGAGCTTGCCGACCTGAAAAAGTATAAATATAATATTGCCCTGCCTGCCCCCAGTCTCTATGGCCAGTTCAGTGTAGACATTCCGGTTAGGGCAATCCTGTCAGGGTTGCTGAAACTGGGGTTTGATGAAGTCTTTGAGGTGGCTCATGGGGCTGAGATTGTGTCACTTGCTATCAGGGATTATTTAAAGCGTAAGGATATTCCCCGGCCGGCAATCTCATCAGCCTGTCCGGCTATTGTGCGGCTGATTCAGGTAAAGTACCCTGAACTTCTTGATCATCTGGCGCCTTTTGATGCTCCGGTCGAGGTTGCAGCCCGGCTGGCGCGGGCTGAGGCAGAAGAATTGCCCGGCCTGACACCGGAGAATATAGGCGTATGGTTCATAACCCCGTGTCCGGCCAAGATGACGGCCGTATATCAGCCGCTGGGATCAGAGAAATCCGATATTACCGGAGCGATCGCAATTAGTAAAATTTATCCCGACTTATTAAAAGTAGTTACTGCCGACCTGCAGGATGCCAGACGCCAGGCATCCTGGCTGGGGGTCGGCTGGGCGGTTTCAGGCGGTGAAACCACTGCTGTCGGTGCTGATAATGTCTTAATCGTTCATGATATCCACCATGTGGCCAATGTGCTGGAGCAAGTGGCCTTAGGCAAACTCAAGGATGTCGATTATATAGAGATGCTGGCCTGTGCCGGGGGCTGTATTGGCGGCCCGTTAACTGTTGAAAACCGGTATGTTGCTGAACACCGGATGAAGCAGCGCATTGCCAGAAAGAAAACGGATGACCCTAAATTCGGCAGGCTGCCGCGTACCGATTACTCGGAGTTCGAGCTTGGGGTAGCCGGGCGCCGGGCGATAGAACCCAAACCGGTATTGCGCCTTGACGCTGATATTACCAAGGCCATGAACAAAATCGAATTTATGGACCGGACTTTAAAAAGTTTGCCAGGACTGGATTGCGGCTCCTGCGGTTCACCCAACTGTAAGGCTTTGGCTGAAGACATTGCTCAGGGATTGGCCAGTATGACTGATTGTGTGTTTATCCTGCGTAAGAAGGTGCGGGATTTGGCGTATGAGATGGTCGACCTGGCTGATAAGCTACCGCCGCCGCTTGATAAAAACCAGGAGTAAGACGCAAAGGTAAAGAGGTTAGGAGGATTTAAGTGTGACTGTTGAAGAATTAATTACACTATTGCCGCTGACAGTGGTATCAGGGCAGTCCAAGCTTGGCAATGAAATTACCGGTGGTTATATTTCAGATCTGTTGAGCAATGTTATGGGGCAGGCCTGTGCCGGCAATGTCTGGGTTACTATGCAGGGACATCAAAATATTGTGGCCGTTGCGTCCCTGACAGGACTCGCGGCAGTCATTATTGCCGGTGGCGTTAAGCTTGACAAAGATGCTGCCAGCAAAGCCGAAGCAGAGGAAATAGTGGTTCTGAGTACCCCCCTTTCTTCTTTTGAGGTGACAGGCCGCTTATATCAATTAGGGATTGCCGGAAAATGATGCGCCGGTTTATGGCAGATCTGCATGTGCATACGCTGTTATCACCTTGTGCGGCTGTCGAAATGACGCCGCGTAATATTGTGTGGCATGCTGTTGAACATAAGATTGATATCATTGCCATTACTGACCATAATGCCTGTGATAATATTCCTGCGGCCCTGGAGGCAGCCAAAGGCACGGCGGTTACTGTCCTTCTGGGGATGGAGGTTGAAAGCCGGGAAGAAGTGCATCTGCTGGCCTTATTTGATAAAATGAGGCAAATGAAAGAATGGGAATTATTTACCAAGAACCATATGTCAGGGCGCCTTAATGATGCGGCCCGCTTTGGTGCCCAGTTCATTGTTGATGCCGATGATAACTTTATTGCTGAAAAAAATGAATTGCTATTATCCTCCCTGACTGCCGGGGTTGCCGAAATTTCGGAGACAATAAAACGCTTAGGTGGCATATGTATTGCCAGTCATATTGACCGGCCTGTATATAGCATTATCTCGCAACTGGGATTTATCCCGCCTGATGTTGAGTTGGCAGCAGTCGAAGTATCAAGGCGTATGAATGCAAAAGATGCATCTGTCCGTATTCCTGCTATTGGAGACCTGCCTGTAATAACTGCCTCAGACGCCCATGTAATGGAAGACTTTATCAACGGCCCGAAAACGGCTTTTTATCTTGAGCAACCAACCGTGGGTGAAATCCGGCAGGCATTATTATCTCAAAATTCACGAAGGGTGGTGGTGTAAACCACTGATACACTAAGCTTGCCAGTGACCAGTAATTTTTTCATAAGGAGGATGTAACATGAACAGCGATAAGGAAACCCAATGCTGCTGTGGCGGCGGTGAAGCAGGCAAGTTAGCGCTTGACCAACTGGATGTAGTACTTGCAAAATATCAGGGGGTAAAAGGGGCTCTCATCCCTGTACTTCAGGAAGCGCAACATGCCTACGGCTACCTGCCTAAAGAAATAATTCAGGCTATTGCTGAAAAAATGGCGATTCCGATCAGTCAAATCTATGGTGTTGTCACCTTCTATTCTCAATTTCATCTCAATCCCCGCGGTAAAAATATTATCCGTGTCTGCCAGGGAACTGCCTGCCATGTTCGCGGTGCCAAAGCAATTCTTACGGCGCTGGAGGAGAGTTTAAACGTGAAGGCCGGCGGCACTACCCCTGATCTTAAGTTCACATTAGAAACAGTTGCCTGCATAGGCGCCTGCGGGTTGGCTCCGGTGTTAATGGTTAATGATGATACCCATGGTCGGCTGACTACGGAAGTAATACCTGATATCCTGGCTAAATACGCCTAGTTGTAACTGATATGCGTGAACTATCACTCCATATCCTGGATTTAGTACAAAACTCGCTTGAAGCCGGGGCCAATATTATTAAACTTGAAATTATCGAAGATCTGTCAGCAGATGTTTTATTAATCCGCGTTGCTGATAACGGGCGGGGTATGGATGAGAAGCTCCGTCAACTTGTAATTGATCCTTTTGTTACTACCAGGATGACACGGCGCGTTGGCTTAGGACTGCCGTTGATGGAGATGTCAACCAAGCGCTGTGACGGCTATTTAAAAATAGAATCAACACCAGGCCAAGGTACAATAATAGAGGCCAGTTATCGTCATCATCATTTGGACCGACCTCCATTGGGCGACATAGTAGAGACAATTAAGACAATTCTTGTTGCGAACCCCACTTTGGACTTTTTGTATCGTCATACTGTCAATGACAGAATTTTTTCTATTTCTTCGCGGGAGTTGGCCGATATACTGGATGGCGTATCCATTACCCAACCGGATATATTAATCTGGCTCCATAAATACTTGTCCGATCATATAGCTAATTTGTACGGAGGTGTCGAAAAGTGAAAACATTAGAGGATTTAAAACGCCTACGGGAAGAGCTTAAGTCCAAGAATACCGTGCGCCATGAAGGTGGCATCCAAATTATTGTTGGTATGGGTACTTGCGGGATCGCAGCCGGAGCCCGCCAGGTTATGACTGCTATTTTAGATGAGATTGCCAAGCAGAATCTGCAGATGGTTAAAATTAGCCAGACCGGTTGTATTGGCATGTGTGAAAAAGAAGTGCTGGTAGATGTTGTTCGACCGGGTGAACCGCGGATAACCTATGGCAGAGTTACAGTAGACGACATCCCCAAGATAATTTCCGAGCATGTCGTTAACGGCCGCATTGTCGCAGAACTTGCTGTTGGCAAATTCACTGAATAACTATATATAATCTTGCTAGATTAACGGGAGGGGATAATATGGAACGCATAAGAGCACATGTGCTCATTTGTGCCGGTACTGGTTGTGTGTCTTCAGGTTCGAAAAAAGTTGAAGCAGCCTTCCAGCAGGAACTGGCTAAAAAGGGCTTAGATAAAGAGGTAAAAATTATAGAAACCGGCTGTCACGGCTTTTGCGAAATGGGACCGCTGGTAATTATTTATCCGGAAGGGACATTCTATGTCCGTGTGCAGGAAGAAGATGTAGCCGAACTGGTCGAAAACCATCTGTACAAAGGGCGTATCGTAGAACGGCTGTTGTATAAAGAACCGATTAGTCATGAAAAGATTCCCAGCTATAATGATATTGTTTTTTATAAGAAGCAAATGCGGTATGTGCTGGGTAATTGCGGGCACATTGATCCTGAGGATATTAACGAATATATTGCTGAAGGCGGCTACGAAGGCTTGGGCAAGGCGCTCACAGAAATGCAATCAGCCGATGTTGTGGCTGAAATTAAAAAATCAGGGCTCAGGGGCCGTGGGGGCGGTGGTTTCCCGACCGGTATGAAGTGGGAGTTTACCCGCAACGCTCCTGGCACTAAAAAATATGTGGTCTGTAATGCCGACGAGGGTGATCCCGGGGCCTTCATGGACCGTAGTGTGCTTGAGGGCGACCCTCATCGCGTGATTGAAGGCATGGCTGTCTGTGGTTATGCTATTGGGGCCGACGAAGGTTATGTATATGTTCGGGCCGAGTATCCGCTGGCCATTAAACGCCTGAGAATTGCAATTAAGCAAGCTGAGGAACTGGGTTTATTAGGGGAAAATATATTGGGCTCCGGTTTTAATTTCAAACTGAAGATCAAAGAAGGCGCCGGCGCTTTTGTGTGCGGTGAAGAAACTGCCCTGCTTGCTTCCATTGAGGGTAAGCGCGGTATGCCGCGTCCGCGTCCGCCGTTCCCTGCCATTTCCGGTTTGTGGGGCAAGCCTACCAATATTAACAATGTAGAGACTTTTGGTAATGTGCCGCAGATTATTACCAAAGGTGCCGACTGGTATGCCTCAATTGGCACCGAACGCAGCAAAGGCACTAAGGTATTTGCCCTTACCGGCCGTATTAATAATACCGGTTTGGCTGAGGTTCCCATGGGTATCAGCATGCGGGAAATTATTTTTGAAATTGGTGGCGGCATACCTAACGATAAAAAATTCAAGGCTGTGCAGATTGGCGGTCCGTCCGGTGGGTGCCTGCCGGAAAACATGCTTGATCTGCCTGTAGACTATGATTCTCTTATTCAGGCCGGGGCGATGATGGGATCCGGTGGTCTGGTCGTTATGGACGAAACCACCTGTATGGTTGACGTTGCCAAGTTCTTCCTCAATTTCACCCAGTCTGAGTCCTGCGGTAAATGTACACCCTGCCGCGAAGGTACTAAACGCATGCTGGAGATTCTTACCCGCATAACCGAAGGTCTGGGCCGTCCTGGTGACATTGCCCTGCTTGAGTCGATGGCGAAAAATATTAAAACTACTGCCTTGTGCGGGCTTGGTCAAACCGCCCCTAATCCGGTTTTGTCCACCTTGCGCTATTTCCGCGATGAATATGAAGCCCATATTCATGATAAACGCTGCCCGGCCGGTGCCTGCACCAGCCTGCTGCAGTACATGATCACCGATACTTGCAAAGGCTGCGGTCTGTGCAAAAAGGTATGTCCCGTTGAAGCTATTAGTGGTGAAGTCAAGGCTCAGCATGAGATTGATTTGTCCAAATGCATCAAATGCGGCGCTTGCATTGCCAAATGCCCGTTCAAATCAATTATTAAAGGGTAACACTGCTTAAATAGACACTGCTTATTACCAAACACTAGACTGCTTGAAAAAGAGAGGGTGACACGATAATGGAAATGGTTAATATAACAATCGATGGGCAAAAGGTTTCTGTGCCGAAAACCTCGACTGTTCTGGAAGCGGCAACTTCGCTGGGAATAAAAGTGCCGACGTTGTGCTATCATCCTGAACTGCGTGTGGAAGGGGCCTGCCGGGTGTGTATGGTCGAAGTCGAAGGCGCCCGCAGTTTGGTTGCGTCCTGCGTATATCCGGTAAATGAGGGAATGGTTGTCCGGACGAATACCGCCGATGTGCGCGAAGCCCGGAAAATGGTGGTTGAGCTGCTGCTTGCCAACCATCCGACAGAATGCTTATCCTGCCAGCGTAATCTAAACTGTGAACTGCAGAATATGGCTGCTGATCTCGGTGTCAGAGAAATCCGCTTTGACGGCGAAAAGAAAGATTATCCGCTTGATGATAAAAATCCCTCTTTGGTGCGCGATCAAAGCAAATGCATTTTGTGCGGACGCTGCATCCGGGCCTGCAGTGAGCGGCAGGGGGTTCATGTGTACAGCTTTGCTAACCGCGGGTTCAACACCACTGTGGTTCCGGCCTTCAATCTGGGATTGGATGAAGTGGCATGTACGTACTGCGGTCAGTGTGCGGCTGTGTGCCCGACCGGCGCTATTGTCGAAAAAGATGACACCGAAGCGGTATGGCAGGCTATCAGTGATTCAACAAAACATGTTATTGTTCAAACTGCACCTGCTGTCCGGGTTGCTTTAGGCGAAGCACTGGGGCTGCCACATGGCACAATCGTTACCGGCAAGATGGTGTCAGCATTAAAGCGGTTGGGCTTCAACAAGGTTTTTGATACAGATTTTTCGGCTGACCTTACTATCTGGGAAGAAGGTTCGGAATTTATCGACCGCCTGAGCAATGGTGGCAAGCTGCCGATGATTACCTCCTGCAGCCCGGGCTGGGTTAATTTCATTGAATTAAAATATCCCGATCTGTTAGATCATCTGTCCTCTGCCAAATCACCGCAACAGATGTTTGGTGCATTGGCCAAAACTTACTATGCCGAAAAGGCTGGCATTGATCCTAAAGATATTGTTTCTGTATCCATCATGCCGTGCACAGCTAAGAAAGCGGAAGCCGCCCGGCCTGAGATGAATTCCAGCGGCTATCAAGATGTGGATTATGTCTTGACAACCCGCGAATTAGCCCGGATGATCCGTGCAGCCGGCTTAACCTTTGAAAGCCTGGAAGAGTCCGAATTTGATGCTCCGCTGGGTCTTGGTTCAGGAGCCGGGGTAATCTTTGGCGCTACCGGGGGGGTTATGGAAGCTGCCCTCCGGACGGTTGTCAAACTGGTTACAGGCAATGAGCTCGATAATATTGAGTTCCATGCCGTTCGTGGTATGACTGGTATTAAAGAGGCTGAAGTGCCGGTAAAAGAAGGCCTGACAGCTAAAGTTGCCGTAGCTCACACCTTGGCCAATGCCCGGGTACTGCTTGATAAAATTCGGGCTGGTGAGGCTGATTATCATTTTATTGAAATCATGGCTTGTCCCGGAGGGTGTTCAGGCGGCGGTGGCCAACCGATCATCACATCTGCTGAACACCGGCAGAAACGTATTGATGCCATCTATGAATGTGATAAGTGCTCCACCCTGCGGAAATCTCATGATAATCCGGCAATTGCCGAACTTTATGAGAGCTGGCTGGGTAAACCGCTGGGCGAAAAGTCGCATCATCTGTTGCATACTCACTACCATCCACAAAAGAAATGCTAAACCTCGTAAAGGGATGTCTTCTGGACATCCCTTTCCTTATTTTCAGGATAATTATTTGTTAAATGTGAAAATTAAAAGTAGCAGCAGGAATTAACCGGTATGAGTGAGAATAAATTACAAATAATATTAAGAAACTATAAGCTGCTGATATAAGCGCTGAGTACTGCTAGGGAGAGTTGTTTCAATGAAAGAACACAAAGAGAATGCGGTGATCTCTAAAGCAACAATTGATAGACTGCCTCTTTATTATCGGGCCCTGAAACTAAGCCAGGAGGAAGGGATTGAGATTATATCCTCTGACGAGCTGGGGCGGAAAATTGGCGTTACACCGGAGCAGATACGCAAAGATTTATCCGCTTTTGGTGAGTTTGGAAAAAAAGGTGTTGGTTATTACGTACGCGAGCTGATGCGTAATATCGGTGAGATTTTAGGTCTAAACCGCAAATGGAATATTGCTATTGCCGGCGTAGGGCACTTAGGCTGGGCTTTGGCTAATTATGCTAATTTTTCCCCTCAGGGATTTCAATTGCAGGCTATCTTTGATATTGACCCGGATAAAATCGGACGATATATTAATGAAATTGAAATTTTTCACATTGACAGAATACCGGAAATCGTTGCTGCCAGGAATATTCAAATCGGGATAGTAACGGTGCCGGCTGAATATGCCCAGGAAATTGCTGCAAGCTATATTGAGGCCGGAATAAAAGGTATCTGGAACTTCGCCCCGATAAAGCTGGATGTGCCCACAAACGTCCACGTGGTGAGTGAAGACCTGTCAATAGGGTTAAGCAGCATGTCGTACTATCTTTCGCGCCAGTCATAAGCATAATTTATTAGGGAGACTTGGCTTGGGCCAGCTTCAGAGGCAACCCTCAGGGGAAAGATGGTTCTTATTCCGCACACCATCTGCCGTGTATTGTGTAAATTCTCATAGAATAAAAAAAAATTTTAAAAATTGGATTATAGTAGCAGGAGTTTTACATCTATCGTAGAATACCTATAGTGTAAAACAATATAATTATAGTATTAATCTATAACTATGGACAGACAGCTTGTTGCTTTCTGAAAGTATACCTGTAAACTACGCCCTTATGGTCTGTTACCCTGCCGGTAATGGATACTTTAGTAAGTGCGCACCTAGGTTTTTTTGTTTAATGCAAATAAACCAATAGGTGCTTTTTTATTGCCATGGCCTGGGTGGGGTAGAATAATTTTTGCGGTTTCCCGAATAATAACAATGATTATCTCTAAAATTTATATAAAATTAACCGCATTCGAAGGGAGAGTACGCAATGATTGACATTAAAGATCGTGTCAGAAACAAAGCTCTGCAAGCCAAGATTGTTAGTGCAGAGCAAGCGGCTGCCAGCATTAAGCCTGGAATGAATATTGGGGCCAGTGGCTTCACGCCTGCCGGCTATCCAAAAGCTGTGCCGCTGGCGCTGGCAGAGAGAATGAAGCAGGAGAATTTTACCGTAAACCTTTGGACCGGGGCTTCGGTTGGTAAGGAGCTTGACGGGGCTTTGGCTGATGCCAAGGGGATTGCTAAAAGGCTGCCGTATCAAACTAACGACAGTATCAGAAAAGCAATTAATAATGGTACTATTCAGTATACTGACCTGCATTTAAGCCATGTAGCACAAATGTCGCGTTATGGTTTTCTGGGCGGCAAAGTGGATGTTGCCATTATTGAAGCTTGTGCCATCACTGAAGAGGGGCACATTGTGCCAACTACTTCACTCGGAAACTCTGCTTCCTTTGTACAAAGTGCTGATTTTGTAATTGTTGAAATCAATACTAGCCAACCGCTTGAACTGGAAGGCATGCATGATGTTTATGTACCGCTTGATCCGCCCCATCGTCAGCCGATACCGCTTGTCAAAGCTGATGACCGGATTGGTACGCCTTATATTCCGTGCGACCCGGAAAAAATTGCTTACATAGTTCCTTGTGATATTAAGGATGATGTCCGGCCGCTGGCAGCCATTGATGATGATGCCCGGGCGATGACTGGCCATCTGATTGATTTCCTTAAGAAAGAGATCGAAGCTGGCCGTATGCCTGCCAATCTGCTGCCGCTGCAATCCGGTGTGGGTTCTGTGGCCAATGCGGTTGTGGCCGGGCTGGCTGATTCTGATTTTGAAAACCTTACTGTATATACTGAGGTTATTCAGGATGGTATGTTTGATCTTATTGATGCCGGTAAACTGACTTTCGCGTCAGGCACTTCCATTACGCCTTCGCCTGATGGTTTAAAACGGCTTTATGATAACATTGGCGAATATCGCAAAAAAATTATTCTTCGGCCGCAAGAGGTTGCCAACAGCCCGGAAGTGGCCCGGCGTATCGGCGTAATTGCCATGAATACGGCGATTGAATTTGATATATTTGGACATGTCAATTCCACCCACATTATGGGCACGAAAATGATGAACGGGATTGGCGGTTCCGGTGACTTTGCCCGTAATGCCTACTTAACCTTCTTCTTTACCAATTCAATTGCTAAAAAAGGTGATATTTCCTCTGTTGTACCGATGTGCTCGCATTTTGACCACACCGAACATGATGTTGATGTGTTTATCACTGAACGCGGTGTCGCTGATATCCGCGGTTTAAGCCCCAAGGAACGGGCCCGGGTTATTATCAATAATTGTGCCCATCCTGATTATCAGCCAATGCTTCTGGATTATCTGGAGCGGGCTGAAAAAGCCACTGGTTTTGCCCACACCCCGCACCTCATGAATGAGGCTCTTTCCTGGCATACTCGCTTCCTGGAAACAGGCAGTATGAAAATAAAATAGAAAGACGGCTTTATGCCAGTCTTTCAACTGCAGCAAGGTATGTATACTTAAAGGAGGAATTAGAAATGTGCACAGCTAGCACAAATAGTTTGAAAGAAAAAATGGCTGAGTACACCGGTAAGGTGGAAAAATCACTTGCCAAATTTCCCGAGCGAAAAAACCTGGCTTACAACAGGCTTTATACTCCGCTTGATATTGAAGGTCTTGACTATGAAAAAGATCTTAGCTTTCCGGGACAATATCCATTTACCCGTGGTGTACAGCCGACCATGTATCGCGGTCGTTTCTGGACTATGCGTATGTATGCCGGCTTCTCAACTGCCGAAGAATCCAATAAACGTTACCGCTACCTCTTAGAGTCGGGCGGCACCGGTCTCTCCTGCGCATTTGACCTGCCAACCCAGATTGGTTATGACTCCGACGATGCCATCTCCGAAGGTGAAGTTGGTAAAGTAGGCGTGGCGATTGACTCGCTGGCTGATATGGAGATTCTGTTTGACAGCATTGACCTTGGTAAAGTATCAACTTCAATGACTATTAATGCCCCTGCTTCGGTTCTGCTGGCTATGTACATCGCTGTTGCCGAAAAACAAGGTGTTAGCCCGGATAAACTGAATGGTACCATTCAAAATGACATTCTTAAAGAATACGCTGCCCGTGGTACCTATATATTCCCGCCTAAACCCTCCATGCGTCTTATTACTAATATATTTGAATATTGCTCAAAGAATGTTCCTAACTGGAATACCATTTCGATTTCCGGTTATCATATCCGTGAAGCCGGTTCCACTGCTTCGCAGGAAATTGCCTTTACTATTGCTGATGGTATTGCCTATGTAGACGCCGCCATCAAAGCCGGCTTAAATGTCGACGATTTTGCAGGCCGTCTGTCATTCTTCTGGAATGCTCATAATAATGTACTGGAAGAAGTGGCTAAATTCCGTGCTTCCCGCCGCGTATGGGCGAAGGTGATGAAAGAGCGTTTTGGCGCTACTAATCCTAAGTCCTGGATGCTGCGTGTGCATACCCAGACTGCCGGTTCCATGCTGACTGCGCAGCAACCTGACAACAATGTTGTTCGCGTTGCCTTGCAAACTGCAGCTGCAGTACTTGGCGGTACCCAGTCCCTGCATACTAACTCCAAAGATGAAGCGCTGGCGCTGCCTACTGAAGATTCCGTACGTGTTGCCCTGCGCACCCAGCAAATTGTGGCCTACGAAAGTGGTCTGGCTGATGTGGTTGACCCGCTGGCAGGATCTTATTATATTGAAGCACTGACCAACCAAATCGAAAAAGAAGCCTGGGAATATATCGGCAAAATTGACGATATAGGCGGCGCTGTTGTGGCTATTGAAAAAGGCTATATTCAGCGTGAAATCCAGGAAAGTGCTTATAAATGGCAAATGGAAGTGGAGAGCAAACAACGTATTATTGTTGGCGTTAACCAGTTCCAGGTTGCAGAGAAACCGGTTGAAGGTTTATTGCGCGTTGACGCGTCTGTCGGCGAACTGCAAAAGAAAAAGCTGGCTGACCTTAGAGCCCGCCGTGATAATAATGCCGTTACCGAAAAACTTGCTGCACTGGAAGCCGGCTGCAAAGATGACGATACTAATCTTATGCCGCTTATCCTTGATGCCGTTAAGGTCTATGCAACCCTGGGAGAAATCTGTGGCGTAATGCGCAAAGTGTTCGGTGAATACGAAGCGCATGTAAGCCTATAAGCTGAGTAGGAGGGACAACGATGGAAAAACGTATTAGAGTATTGGTAGCAAAGCCTGGCCTGGATGGTCATGACCGTGGCGCCAAAGTCGTAGCCCGCGCTCTCCGCGATGCCGGCTTTGAAGTAATATATACCGGTCTTCGTCAGACGCCGGAGCAAATTGTGGAAGCGGCCCTGCAAGAAGACGTAAATGTAGTAGCCTTAAGCCTGTTATCAGGCGCCCATAATCATCTGTTCCCACGCATTGTCGCCATGTGCAAAGAAAAAGGCATGAGTGATGTGCTGATTGTAGGCGGCGGTGTTATTCCTGACGCTGACATTGCCGGTTTGAAAGCTGCCGGTGTGTCGGAGGTATTTACCCCGGGAACTCCGACTGGCAGTATTGTTGAGTTTATCAAAACCAACGTAAAATAAGTGCTTGTCATTGTGTAACAGGGCAGGTGATATAGAATGAATATTGTAGAAGAAGTGCTGGCAGGGTCCAAACGGGCCCTGGCCCGCGCCATCACGGCTGTTGAAAATGAATATGATGAAGCAGCTGAGATTATGCAAAAGCTCTATCCTCACACCGGCAAAGCGCACGTAATCGGCATTACCGGTCCGCCTGGTGCCGGGAAAAGCACACTTACCGATAAATTAGCCAAAGAATACCGTCTGCAGGGAAAAACGGTTGGAATCATCGCTGTTGATCCGACCAGTCCCTTTTCCGGCGGCGCTATTTTGGGTGACCGTATCCGGATGAACGAACTGACTCTCGATGAGGGCGTTTTTATCCGGAGTATGGGAACCAGAGGCAGTTTGGGCGGTTTGTCGCGCAAAACGGCAGAAGCGGCGAAAATAATGGATGCTGCCGGCAAGGATATTATTTTTATCGAAACCGTAGGTGTTGGTCAGTCTGAAGTCGATGTCATCAAAGCAGCTGATACCACTATTGTTGTATTAGTACCTGGTCTTGGTGACGATATTCAGGCAATCAAAGCCGGAATATTGGAAATAGCTGATATTTTTGCTATTAATAAGGCAGACCGCGATGGTGTGGAACGATTGAATAACGAGATCGAAATGATGCTCGAATTGAATCAAAATATGGTCGACTGGCGGCCACCGGTAAAACGGACAGTAGCCAGCAAAGGCGAAGGCATTGCCGAGCTCATAGGCGCAGTGGAAGACCATATTACCCATCTTCACCAATCAGGGCAGTTAGCGGTGCGGCGTACGGAACGGACAAGAAATGAACTGCTTGCATTATTGGATGAACAAATTGGCCGGTATATTCTCCGGCAGATTACAACCGGCGGTAGTTTTGATAAGCTGGTGGCCTCGGTGGAAAAAAGGGAACAAGATCCGTATACGGTTGTAGCTGAATTGCTGCGGCAAATGTTGCGATAAGGGAAAAATATACCATTAACATGGGAAAATATAGTACCAGATATTAAAATATGGTATCATATATATAGATTGGAATAATCAATCGAATTTATAATAGGAGGTAATGAATATGTCACAAGACCGCAAATTTAAGGTTCTTAGAGTTGACCACATCGGTATTGCAGTAAAAGATATGGAACAGGCTAAGAAGTTTTACACCGATGTACTTGGTATGACGGCTATGGGTGAAGAAGTTGTTGAAGAGCAAAAAGTAAAAGTTTGCTTTATCCCCTGTGGCGACAGCGAGGTTGAACTCTTGGAGTCCACATCCCCCGATGGTCCGGTTGCCAAATTCATCGAAAAAAACGGTGAAGGCATTCAACATGTTGCTCTGCGTGTCGACAATATTGAGGCAGCTCTTGCTGATCTCAAAGAACAAGGTGTCCGTCTGATTGATCAGGCCCCGCGTTATGGCGCCGGCGGCGCCAGCATTGCTTTTGTTCATCCGAAGGCAACTGGCGGCATCCTGCTCGAACTTTCCGAAAGAAAGTAGACATGTCTTATGGGGAACAATTGGTTTCCACAGTAATGGAGGTGTTTTTCTAATGGCTACAATCCAGGAAAAAATTGCAGATCTAAAAAAGCGCCAGGAGAAAGTAAAGTTAGGCGGAGGCCAAAAGCGTATCGAGAAGCAACATGCGAGCGGTAAGCTTACTGCCCGTGAACGGGTAGAAAAACTGCTTGATCCGGGAACTTTTGTTGAACTTGATCAATTTGTCACTCACCGCTGCACCAACTTTGGCATGGAATCGGTCGAAGCTCCGGGCGAAGGGGTAGTAACAGGCTATGGTACGGTTGACGGCCGGTTAGTTTATGTATTTGCCCAGGACTTCACGGTAATTGGCGGTTCCTTGGGTGAAATGCATGCTGCTAAAATTGTCAAGGTGCAGAAACTGGCGCTGAAAATGGGAGCTCCCCTGGTCGGCATTAATGATTCGGGCGGTGCCCGTATTCAGGAAGCCGTTGACGCGCTGGCCGGCTATGGCAAGATTTTCTATGAGAACACTCTGGCTTCGGGTGTAATTCCCCAGATCTCGGTAATTATGGGACCCTGCGCCGGTGGAGCAGTATACTCTCCCGCACTGACCGACTTCATATATATGGTGAAGAACACTAGTCAGATGTTTATTACCGGACCTCAGGTTATTAAATCAGTTACCGCTGAAGAAGTGACTGCAGAGGCATTAGGCGGCGCTATGACTCATAACTCAACTTCGGGTGTGGCTCACTTCGCAACTGAAAATGATGATGACTGCATGCAGCAGGTTCGCTATCTCCTGAGCTTTTTGCCAAGCAACAACATGGACGATGCTCCTATTGTTGACACTGGTGATGATGCCAACCGGATGGACGAAGGTCTGAATACACTTTTACCTGATAATCCAAATCAGCCGTACAACATGAAAGATGTTATTAAATCTGTTGTAGATAATGGCGAATCCTATGAAGTACTTGCTCATTACGCGCAAAACATTATTACTTGTTTTGCCCGGTTTGACGGTCAACCGGTAGGTATTATTGCCAATCAGCCTAATGTTATGGCTGGCTGCCTTGATATCAACGCTTCAGACAAGTCTTCACGTTTCATCCGTTTCTGTGATGCGTTCAACCTGCCACTTGTTAATCTTGTGGATGTTCCTGGCTTCCTGCCTGGTACTGATCAAGAATACGGCGGCATCATTCGCCACGGGGCTAAAATGCTGTATGCTTATTCTGAAGCAACTGTGCCTAAAATTACAGTTATTACCCGTAAAGCTTACGGCGGCTCTTATCTGGCTATGTGCTCTCAAGATTTGGGCGCTGATCAGGTTCTGGCCTGGCCGTCTGCTGAGATTGCTGTTATGGGCCCGGCCGGTGCTGCGAATATCATCTTCCGCGGTGATGCTGAGGCAGAAGCTAAAACAGCAAAATATGTTGAAGATTTCGCTACCCCGTACAAAGCGGCAGAACGCGGTTTCGTTGATCAGGTCATTGAGCCGAAAGAAACCCGTCCCCGGATTATTACTGCTCTCAATATGCTGGCGTCCAAGCGTGAACAGCGTCCAGCTAAAAAGCACGGTAATATTCCGCTCTAATTCTCTCGCTTAATCTTCCGCACTGGAAAGAAAGGGGATAGATAACGTGGGCTTTTTTGATTCATTATTTGGTAAACCAGAGCCGCCTAAGGCTAAAACGAAAAAGAAAAAATCCGTAGCAGCAGCAACGGAGTCAGCGGATGAGACCACAATGGCCGTAGAGGCTCAGGGTGTCAGCCCGGAGATTGTTGCCGCTATTACCGCCAGCATCTATGCCATGATGGGTACCGGCAACCTAGCCATTAAGATTACCCGCACCGGCAACCAATGGGCAAACGTCGGACGGCAGAAGGTTATGGACAGTCGTCAGTTTGCTTAAGCCAAGGGAACACCATCAATGAATGGAGGTCTGTTAGAATGAAAAAATTTAATGTAACAGTTAATGGTAATACTTATGAGGTGGAAGTGGAAGAAGTGGGTGGCGCTGTTTCAGCCCAGCCTCGTCCGACAGCAGCTCCGGCTGCAGCCCCGGCTGCTGCCGCTCCGGCAGCAGCTCCGGCTCCTAAAGCTCCGGCAGCTGCCCCGGCCCAGGTTTCTGCAGGCGACAGCCCTATAGCTGCGCCAATGCCTGGCAAAATAGCCAAAGTTGTTGCTAAAGCTGGCCAGAAAGTCAAGAAGGGTGATATTATCCTTATTCTTGAAGCCATGAAAATGCAAAATGAAATTGGTGCACCTGCTGATGGTACTGTTAAGTCCATTAATGTCAGTGCCGGCCAAAATGTAAAACCAGGCGAAGTTATGGCTGTTATCGGCTAATACGTAGCTTGAGGCGGGTAATAAGGTGCGCCTCAGCTTGCGGCGCACTCTTATCCCCAATATCTGATGCAATTGATCCCCGCGGTCTACCGTCGCTAATGTATTTTTTCACAAACATAACTTAGGAGGTACAAATTACACATGGAAGCATTGATTCACCAGTATCCGTGGCTCGACGAACTTCTTATGGGTTTCCTCGGTCTTTCCTGGAAACATGTAATTATGTGGGCCGTAGGCTCTCTGCTCATCTATCTTGCCGTAAAACATGACTATGAGCCGGCGCTGTTGTTGCCAATAGGCTTTGGGGCAATATTGGCCAATATCCCGCATTCTTCAGCAGTTTCAACCCATCCCGGTGAGGAAGGCTTTTTGATTGTCCTTTACAATGCGGGCATAGCCAATGAACTTTTCCCCGTACTCATTTTTATCGCCATTGGCGCAATGTGCGACTTTACACCGCTGATTCGCCGTCCCTCGGTAATGCTGTTTGCTGCTGCCGCTCAATTTGGTATTTTTGCTACTGCCATTGGCGCCACACTGGTAGGCTTCTCCTTTGAACATGCTGCCTCAATTGGCATCATTGGCGCTGCCGATGGCCCGACAACTATTTATGTGGCCAGCCGTTTCGCCAAAGAGCTGTTAGGACCGCTGTCTGTAGCCGCTTATTGCTACATGTCACTGGTGCCTGTTATTCAGCCCCCTGTCATCAGAGCCTTGACCACTGAGAGTGAACGTAAGATTAAAATGGGTTTTGAAGGGGAAGAAGCTGTTTCCCAAACCACAAAATTCTTTTTCCCGATTATGATTGTTGTTATCGCCGGTATCGTGGCTCCTATCTCTGTCGCCCTGATTGGCAGTTTGATGTTCGGTAACCTGCTGAAAGAAAGCGGTGCTGTTGAGAACCTTTCCAACTGCGCCCAGAACGAACTTGCCAACCTTGTTACCCTGGTGCTTGGTATCACCATCGGCGGCACTATGACTGCCGAACGTTTTTTAACCTATGATGTGCTCTTAATTATGGCCCTGGGTGCTGTTGCCTTCGTATTTGATACTGCAGGCGGTGTACTCTTTGCCAAACTCTTAAATCTGTTCAGCCCAACCAAAATCAACCCAATGATTGGTGCCTGCGGTATATCGGCATTCCCGATGTCTGGCCGGGTAATCGCAAAAATGGCACTTAAAGAAGATCCTACTAACTTTATTATTCAGCATGCGATTGGGGTAAACGTAGCCGGACAGGTTGCATCTGTTGTGGCCGGCGGTCTGGTACTTGCTCTGATTCCGGCACTGGCGAAATAAGGAGGTAAATAAATGGAAAGTGCAACTTCAAAAGCTGTATCCCTGATGGTAATTGCCCTGCCGACAATGTTTGCTGTTATCGGTGTTTTCATTGCCGCCACCAAGGCTCTGCATGCCGCATTCCCGGCGCCGGTGGAAGACGAAGAGGAAGACGAAGAATAATTCATTAGTATAAAAACACCAGCAAACCATGATTATCTTATGAGAAATTACTCGCTGATTTTTACTTGAACTGGACATAGTTTAGCTGGACTATTATATGCAGTAGGGAGAGATAAGTTTTATGGAGATCAGTACACCTGCGCTGGCGTCAATTATTGCGCTGGCCATCGTAGTTCTCATTTCCTGCTTTAAGGAAATGAATGTTGGTATCCTGGGTATTGCTTCGGCTTTGCTTGTGGGTATCGCGTTCTCCGGCCTGAAGGTCGCAGCTATATTTAAAGGCTGGCCGGTTGGGCTGTTCATGATCTTAATTGGTGTTACCTTCATGTTTGCCTGCGCCCAGGTAAACGGCACAATGGAAAAGTTCAGCGCCTATGCTGTACGTTTAGCCAAAGGCAATACTGCCTTAATTCCGATTATCCTGTTTGTACTCATCACACTTGTTACGACAATTGGTCCTGGCAATATTGCCGCTACTGCGCTTATGGCTCCGGTAGCTATGGCCATTGCCGGCCGTATTGGTTTACCGGCGTTTGCCATGACCTTGCTGGTAGTTGGTGCTGCCAACGGGGCGGCATTCTCACCTTTCGCTCCAACCGGCATTATCTCCAATGGTATCATTGCCAAGATGGCTCCCAGTTTGGGGATTCCTGCCGACCAGCTTACCGGCCTGGCCTGGAAAGTACATTTCAATTCGGAAATTGTACAGGGGCTAGTAAACTTTGGCGGTTTCTTTATGCTCGGCGGTCTGGCCTGGATGCGCAAGCAACGGGGTGCTTCGGCTCTTAACATTGATGAAATTGCTCCCAAGCCTGAACCTTTTACCTCTCAGCAAATAGCTACTCTGGTAGGTATTGTTGCCTTGGTGCTGTCGGTAATTGTTCTCAAATGGGACGTTGGCGCTGTCGCCTTCGGCATTGGCGCAATCTTCATGCTGTTCGGCATTGCCGATGATGCGAAAGCAGTTAAAGTAATGCCTTGGGGCGTAATCCTCATGGTATGCGGTATGTCGGTTCTGATTGATATTATGGATCAGGCTGGCGGCTTAAACGCTCTTGTCCAAATGATTGCTGTTGTCTCTAATCCGACAACTGTTAATGGTGTATTAGGGTTCATTACCGGCCTTATTTCAGCCTATTCGAGTTCTTCCGGCGTGGTAATGCCTATGTTCTTACCCATGGTGCCTGGCATCATTCAACAAATTGGCGGTGGCAATCCGATTGCGCTTATCTCGTCAATTAACATTGGTTCGCATATTGTTGATACCTCACCGCTTTCGACTCTTGGCGCACTTTGTATTGCTTGTGCAGCCGAACATGAAGATAAAGCCAAACTATTCAGAAATCTGATGTTGTGGGGCTTATCCATGGCCATAGTCGGTGCTGTGGTGTGTTATGTAGCCTTTGGTATCCTGGGACTATAAATTAGAATAAACAAGACGGGGGAGGGGACTCCCCTCTCCCGTCTTTTTATTTTAATCAATTTCAGTAAAAATAATATCGAATTATGTCTAAATAAAAAGGAATATATCGTTTATTGTCGAATTCAGAAAATCAAGCAGGTATGCTTTTTTTTACTGGAAATTTTCAGATAAGTGCGTATTTACCTAATTATGTGAAATAAGAAAATTCTTTGAAGGGGGGATTGATATAGCTTAAAAGTGGAATATTAAGTAGTAATTGTAGTTCGGTAAGCGGCCCATTCATAAATTCACAATGTGGGGAGGATTGTAAATGGATATCTCATTAGCAGCAATTATGTCCATGGTTGCTCTGGCGATTGTAGTAATTATCAGTTGTGTAAACGAAGATCTTAATGTAGGGTTTCTGAGTATTGGTTTCGCGGTCATTGTTGGCGGGTTCTGGGGTGAAACCGCCGGTGCCAAAGTGCTAGGTTATTTTCCTACAAGCCTGTTTATGATTTTAGTCGGGGTAACCTTTTTATTCGGTATGGCTCAGACTAACGGCACGATGGAGAAATTAACCGCTTATTCTGTTCGCTTATGTAAAGGCAATACAGCTATAGTCCCTTTGATTGTGTTTGTTCTGACTACATTTGTTACTACTATCGGACCTGGTAATATTGCCGGCACCGCCCTTATGGCGCCAGTGGCCATGGCAATTGCTGCCCGGATTGGCATGTCTGCTTTCTTAATGACACTGTTAGTTGTTGGTGCAGCTAATGGTGCGGCTTTTTCACCTTTTGCCCCTACTGGTATTATCTCTAACGGCATAATAGCAAAGATGGCTGCCGGACTTGGTATTCCAGCTGACCAGTTAAGTGGTTTGGCCTGGAAGATCCACTTTAACTCTGAAATTGCCCAAGGTGTGGTAAATATTGGCGGTTTCTTCATTCTGGGCGGTTGGTCCTGGATTCAGAAGCAACGGGGGACAGCTCTTGATATTGACGAACTGGCGCCGCAGCCGGAACCGTTCAATAAGCACCAGTGGCTGACGCTGGCGGCTGTGGCTGTTCTTATTCTTCTGGTTGTACTGCCTGGTTTGCCGGCCACGAAAGGCCTATTCGCCCCGCATGTGATGAACCTCTTATCCAATGTCGGCACAATTGCCTTCATTCTGTCCGGCCTGCTGATGCTGACCGGTTCCGGCGACAGTAAAGCCGCGATTAAGGTTATACCCTGGGGTGTAATTATGATGGTCTGCGGTGTAACGGTGCTGATCGAGGTTATGGATAAAGCCGGCGGCCTGAACGCTATGGTCAAAATGATCGGTGCTATTTCTAATCCGACCACTGTTAATGGTGTACTTGGCTTTGTAACCGGTTTGCTTTCAGCCTATTCCAGCTCTTCCGGTGTGGTTATGCCAATGTTCCTGCCAATGGTTCCGGGTCTGATCCAGGAAGTTGGCGGCGGCAGTCCGATTGCGATGATATCTTCAATTAATATCGGTGCCCACCTTGTTGATACTTCACCGCTCTCCACTCTGGGCGCGCTGTGCATTGCCTGCGCCGGCGAACATGAGGATAAGGCTAAACTGTTCCGTAATCTGCTGATATGGGGCTTGTCCATGTCGGTTGTCAGCGGTATCGTTTGC
>JAEWGR010000059.1 GCA_023388195.1 Bacillota bacterium | reverse complement strand
CTGTCCCATACCGCTGTTTTGAATAAGATTAAGCGCTACAATTTAGAGTACTTACTCCCGCCCGCAAACAAGGGCTTTAACAACCGGTAACCGCCGCGGCTGTCCGCTCTCAATAGTCACTGTGTGTGGAAATGGCACGAAAGTTGCATTTCCAGTTTAGCTATTGAGAACGAGGAGGTAGTTATATGAATAAGCAGCAACAAGTGGGCTATAATACAACCATCATTCATGCCGGCCAGTCGCCAGACCCAATTACGGGTGCCTTATCGACCCCCATCTATCAAACATCAACTTTTGTGTTTGAAACGGCTGAACAGGGGGCAGCCAGATTTGCCCTGGAGGAAGAGGGTTTTATATATACCCGGCTGGGCAATCCAACCCAGCAGGCCCTGGAACTAAAACTGGCCACCCTGGAAAAAGCCGAGGCTGCTCTCGCCGTTGCTTCCGGCATGACGGCGATTGCCGGTTCACTGTGGACGCTTTGCCGTCAGGGAGACCATATTATTGCCGCCGATACCCTGTATGGGTGTACACATGCACTTTTGTCCCATAGCATGCCCCGGTTTGGCATTGAGGTTACCTTTGTGGACGCAACTGATCCGGACAATATCCGCAAGGCAATGCAGCCTAATACAAAAGTTGTTTATATTGAGACTCCAGCCAATCCAACCCTGGCAATTATCGATATCGCCGCAACCGCTAAAGCAGCTCATGCCCACAATGCCCAGCTTGTTGTTGATAATACCTTTATGTCGCCATACTGTCAGCGACCGCTGGAACTGGGGGCCGATATTGTTGTCCATAGTGCCACTAAATACATTAACGGCCATGGTGATGTTGTGGCCGGCATTGTGTTAGGAACAAAGGATTTTATTAATCAGGTTCGCTTTGTAGGGGTCAAAGATATTACCGGTGGCTGTATCAGCCCGTTTAACGCCTGGTTGACTTTGCGGGGGCTGAAAACTCTGGGCGTACGTATGGAACGGCATTGCCAAAATGCCATGCATGTTGCTCAATACCTGGAAAAGCATCCCAAGGTACAGCAGGTATATTATCCAGGCTTGAAAAATCATCCCCAACACCAATTGGCCCTGGCACAAATGACCAGCTTTGGGGCGATGATTGGTTTTGAGGTAACCGGGGGCATTGCGGCCGGTCGTTTAATTATGAACCATGTCAGGTTGTGTGCTCTGGCTGTGAGCCTGGGCGACACAGAAACCCTGATTCAGCATCCGGCGTCCATGACCCATTCACCGATAGCCCGGGATGAACGGATTAAAGCCGGGATTAGCGATGGGCTTATCCGCCTGTCGGTTGGCCTGGAGGATCCGGAAGACATTATTAACGATCTTGAACAGGCCCTGGCACTGGTATAAGCGGCTGGCAAGCCCTCAGCCTTAACCAGAACAATATTATTGGCCAGCCGTTAGAAATCCAAATAAACAGGAGGGAGAGCCATGCCCAGCCTGCGGGGGCGTTTTTTTAAACTTTTACTGCAAAATCGTCATTTATTACGGTTGCAGCCTAAACCAGAGAACATTAATTGGAATGAATTTGAGGCAATACTCGATTTCCGCCAACAGGTTGAAACAGGAGCCGGTAAATTTGGTAAATTGCCGGCAGGCATTGAAGTATTTCCTGTTCGCATCGGCGATCTTTATGCCGAATGGATCTTACCGGCAGGTGCAAGCAAAGACAAGGCTATCCTCTATTTTCACGGTGGCGGCTATGTGTCAGGCACCTGTAATTCTCACCGGTCAATTACAGCTAAGTTTGTCAAAGGCAGCCAGGTTGGCGCACTGCTTTTTGAGTATCGACTGGCTCCGGAACATCCTTTTCCTGCGGCTTTGGAAGACTCCCAGACTGCATATCGCTGGCTGCTAAGTCAAGGCATAGGGCCTGAAAAGATCGTATTTGTGGGTGATTCTGCCGGAGGAGGTCTGTGTTTAGGTACGTTACTCGCTCTGCGTGATCAAGGTATTGTGCTGCCGGCCGCAGCAGTAGCGTACTCGCCGGTGACAGATTTTGAGTGTACCGGCGAATCTCATCAGACTAAAGCTACAGTCTGTTTGTCGCCGGCAGGGATGACATCCGCTTTGGCCAAGCACTATTCCGGTGATAAGGATTGCCGGTTGCCCTACATATCTCCTCTTTATGGTGAATTGCAAGGGCTGCCGCCACTGCTGATCTATGCCGGTCAAGATGAAATCCTGTGCGATGATGCCAGCCGGTTTGCGGTAAAGGCGAAACAGGCCGGTGTTAACGTTACCTTGAGGATTGGCGAAGGGATGTTCCACTGCTATCCGGCTATGGCCCCTCTGTTTCCGGAGGCTGCTTTGGCTATGGCGGAGATTTGTTCTTTTATTAAAGCTTACACCGGTAAGTAATTCGGGCTTATTGAGTCAGACTGCAGCAGCCATTGCCAAATCAGCCTGAGCTGGTCCGCCGCAGAAAAGTATTGCTTTTTCTTGCAGGAAAAATATGGTATACGGCGAATACCCGCTTAAGATGTAATCGTTGAAGAGCCACTAGACAAGAGGGACGCAAATCCCACAGCTTGAGCGGCTCAGGAAGGAGTTGGCCGGCATGAATGTTTTAGAAGCTATTAATGGCAGAAGAAGTGTAAGAGCTTTTACTGAGCAGGCAATCCCTGCAGATATCCTTAATCAATTGATTGACTTAGGCACGAAAGCTGCTACCGGTTCGGGGCAGGAAGCATGGGGGTTTGCCATTATAACAGATAAGAATGATATGAAGCGCTTATCTGATGAAACGAAAAGTTACCTGATGGAAAACCTTGAAACCTATCCCTATTTCCAGCAATATAAAAATTGGCTGACAGCTGAGGATTATAATATTTTCTATAATGCCCCCTGTTTACTGATAATCTATGGTAACTCTGATTCCCATTGGTATGCTTATGATTGTACTTTGGCAGCAGGCAACATTATGCTTGCCGCCGGTGCTTATGGGCTAGGAACCTGTTGGATCGGTTTTGCCGGGCATATATGTGATACGGCAGCCTTCAAAGCCCAATACCATATTCCCCCTAATTATAAGGTTGTGTGCCCGCTGGTAGTCGGTTATCCTGCCTCACCGCAATCGCCCCCTAACCGCAAGCCAGCCCCCATTTTCTGTAGGGAGTAAGGGTAAACAGAAAAGTTGCATTTTATCTTTTGTGATAAAAACCAAAAACCGCGCCAGGCCATGGTGCGATGCAAATGTAATAAAGCCTGTACCAAATGGTACAGGCTTTATTTGTATTAACAGAATGATCTGCGTTAATGTTGCCTTTATATCAACTTTGAATCGGAGAAGGCCTCTGTCTCATGCAGGAAAAGGGGGATTGAGGGATTAGGATTGCTTTGATTCCAGGCAACCGCGACATAAACGGACATATCTTCGCCACTAACATGCAGCAGGTTTAGCGCGGGGCTGGCGTAGCCGGAAGGGATATGGCTCGGCAGCAGGGAGATGCCACATTCAGCCTCTATCATCATTAATACCGTCAAAATATCGGCAACCGGACTGACATTGGGCTGAAAGCCGCGGTTAGAACAAACCCGCATAAGGTTGTTATACCCACGGGGGGCGCTATGGGGATGAAAGACAAAGGTTTCTTTAGCCAGCTCAGCAAAATTTACCTCAATCTTATTGGCTAGTGGATGGCTTGACGGGACTACCAGACAAAGATTGTCACTATAAATTTTTTTCCAGTGAATACTGGGGAGTTTTGCTGTATCCCAGACTTGGACAAAGCCGATGTCGATATCACTGCGGTCTAATGATTCTTCAACAGCCCTGTTGCTAAGATGTTGGCAGGTCAACTCAATAAACGCATATTTGCGCCGAAACTGACTGATTAATTTTGGCAGAAATCGCCGCTCGGCAAAACCTAAATACCCAATTTTTAATCTGCCCGATATTCCGGAAGCTGCCTGACGAGTGATTTGAACAGCCTCATTAGTTTTAGTAATAATAGCTTTGGCTTCCCGTAGTAAAGCATCGCCCGCCGCAGTAAGGGCGGTGGAATGCCTGTTGCGGATAAATAAAGCTACCCCCAGCTTATTTTCCAGCTCGGAGATCTGTTGACTGAGGGCCTGTGGGGTTATATAGACGTGTCTGGCCGCTGCGGTAAAGTTAAGATGTTCTGCCGCCGCGATGAAATAACGAAGCTGCCGGATGTCCATAGGCACCTCCCTCCGTGTATATTCAAATTATACGTTCTGATTATTGCAAAAACAATACCGAACTTTGTGGTTTGTTCTCAAGTATTACTTGTGCCGTTTAAATCAAAGACTGTTTTCCCTGTACTGCTATATCAGGTTACAATAAATACAAATTATTGAAAATTATAAATATAGTACATCGCTGGTAATTAATCAAAGATATGGGGGAGTTTTTATGGAAAACAAGCACAATTTGTATGGAAAACATGTTGACCGCCTTACCAAAGCAATTGAGCTGGCAACACCTGATCGCGTACCTGTGATTCTGGCTGCTGATTCTTTTTTTGCCCGGCACAGAGGCGTACCCCTAAATGAGTACATCGGGGATTTGGAGGTGGCCAGCCGGATCAATATTGCCTCAATTGAGCAACTGGGTGAAGTTGATGGTGTTGAATATCTGGCGCCTATCATTTGGGCTCTGGGGATGGCCTCCATGGCGAGGTTAAAGCTGCCTGGCCGTGAATTACCTGGCGATGCGCAGTGGCAGATTGACGAAATAACACCGATGAAACTGGAAGACTATAATGTGATTATTGACAAAGGCTTTGGTGCCTGGTCACAACAAATTTTTCAAACAGAATTACAGCAGTCCTGGGTTGATTTCCAGAAATACCGGTCTGGCGATTGGCCTCAAATTAACGCCAATTACAAAAACGCCGGTATTGTGCCGGTTAGCCCGGCTACCATAGCCCCACCGTTTGACCGTCTTTCCAACGCCCGGGGCATGGCAAATTTACTGAAAGATATCTTTCGTATTCCTGACAAGGTAGAGGCTGTTATCAAGATAATGACAGCGGAAACCCAGGCCATGCTTAAAACTCAAATTGCTCAGACAAAGCCATTTGCCTATTTCATTGGTGCCACCCGTTCCGCGCCGGAATATATGTCGCAAAAGATGTGGGAGCGGTTTTGTTTCCCGAATATCAAAGCCACTGTTGAAACTGTGGTAGATGCCGGTGCCTATGCTCTGCTGCACTGGGACAATAACTGGGATCGCTCGCTGGAATATTTAAAACAGCTGCCGAAAGGCAAGTGTATATTAGCTACTGATGGTAATACGGATTTGATTAAAGCGAAAGAAGTTCTTGGCGACCACCTGTGCCTGATGGGGGATGTACCGGCTGCCATGCTCACGCTGAATTCGCCTGATGAGGTATATGAATACAGCAGCAATTTAGTTAGTACTCTGGGGCCGAAGGGGTTTATTCTTGCGGTTGGCTGCTGTGTTCCTTATAATGCCAAGGTGGAAAATATCAAAGCGATGATTTCGGCAGCGACCGGGAAGTAACATTTTTATTAAACATTAAAAATACATATGAGCTCAAGTTAATGACTAATGTCTTAGCCAACAGAAGCCATAGGTAATTGCCTATGGCCTCTGCCATTTCCGGGGAAATTGTGCAGAAAAGTAACGCTAAGGTCAGAACCAAGATACAGAGCGTGTTGAGTCTGGCCTGTCGCCTGCGTCTTTTGGGCTTTGGTTTGGCAGGAGTTTTTTTCTTTGTTTTGAACTATTAGAATAACTAATAGTTAACTGTTGTCAGTTGACAATAAAATTTGAGAGGTAGCCAGACATAATGAAGAAACACATAAATCTATTTTTCCCGCAATGGCAAGGCGGCGGTCAAGACCTGTCAACCTATAAAGGTGGATTGGAATTGAAGCATAATTATTTTAAAGGGATCAAGCTTGACGAAGTACCAGTCGGCACCGAAGTGGTTAGTGAAGCCAAACATAACATTATCGGCTACGCCGAGATTTTCCGGCAGCTGGGACAAGCAAAAACCTCGCTAATGCAAGCACAGCCGGAGACGATTTTTACAGTCGGCGGCGGGTGTGATGCTGATATCCCTGCCGTAGCGTATTTAAATAACCGGCTGAAAGGTGACCTGACAGTCTTATGGTTTGATGCACACGGAGATCTGAATACTCCGGCATCCTCTGCCAGCAGATACTTTTATGGAATGCCGTTACGAGCTTTGCTGGGGGAGGGAGAAGAAGAAATTGTAAAATTGACGCAGCCCCATTTGGCGCCTCCACAACTGATCATGCTGGGGGTGCGGGATTTAGATCCAGCCGAAAAAGAATATATTGCTACTCAGAATATCTGTGTGTTTGGCGTAACAGATATTGAGCAGAAGGTAGATTCAGTAATTGAAGCAGTTAAAAGTAAGGGATCTGCTAATATTTATGTTCATATTGATTTGGATGTAATCGATTGCGTCGACTTCCCTCATGTCCCGGTGCCTGCGCCTGCCGGTTTGAAGCTTAATGTTTTTACAGAACTTTTACAGAAACTTGATAAAGAATTTAAAATTGCCGGTTTGGGTCTTTTTGAATATCAGCCGTCCGGAAGCCCGACTATTGAGTTGCTGCAGGACATTATTGAAATAGGAGTTAGATTATAGGCACAGATGAATCAAAGAAATTCAGGTAGTATGGACTTCAGCTTTTAATTGTTTAGCGCCAACTAGTTGACAATTCAACTAGTTGGCGCTAAACTTATAAATAGTTGAAATATCAACTATTTGATGGAGGCCGACATGACTAAGCTAACAAATGAGATTTTACGGGAAGTGGGCATGCTGGCTCGCTGTATTCAATCGATTAGCGATATTAAATTCCGGGAATTCAAATTGCAGCGGGGCCAGTTTATTTTTCTGACCCGTATTTGCGAAAATCCGGGTGTTAATCTTATTGATCTTTCCAATCTTCTCAAAGTAGATAAAGCAACTACTACTAAGGCGATACAGAAGCTGTTGGCAGAGAATTATGTAATACGAGAACGTGATAGTTTGGATAAGCGGATGTGGCATCTATTTCCCACTTTAAAAGCGCAAGAAATTTATTCCTATATCATTCAAGAGGAGAACCGGAATATTGAAGTTTGTTTAAAAGGCTTTGAGCAGGAACCAGGAGACCTTATTTATCAACTAGTTAAAAAAATGCGTGAAAACATCGAACAGGATTGGAAGGCTCTAAAATCAACTAAAGAAGAGAACGATTAATATTTTACGAAGGAGGCCGAAGCAATTGTCAAAAATTATTATCCGCAAGTTTTCCCCGGAATTTGAAGAGCAAATTATTAATTTAATCCTTACTATTCAGCAGAACGAGTTTAATATTCCTATCGGGAGAGAGAATCAACCGGATTTAGGCGATATCCCCCGTTTTTATCAGTCTGGCTGTGGAAATTTCTGGCTGGCCAGCTGTGGTAATGAAATCGTTGGTACAATTGCGCTGATCGATATCGGCAACCAGCAGGGTGCCTTGAGAAAAATGTTTGTAAAAACCGGTTATAGAGGCAAACTATATAATACGGCAGCCATGTTGCTCGGCGAGTTGATGACCTGGGCGCGTGAACATGAAATGTGTGAAATTTACTTAGGAACTACTGAGAAGTTTTTAGCGGCCCACCGGTTCTATGAAAAAAATCATTTTGTTGCAATACCCCAAGCGGGATTACCCAATCAATTTCCGGTTATGAAAGTAGACACCCGGTTTTATAAATTGGTTATTGAGCAAGACTGTAGGCGAGGAAGTAAAAATTTGAAGAGCTGTCTTTGATGACAGCTCCTTTTTGCTGAAACTTGCAATTGCGTAAATAGGATGATGGCCGTTATATCGTTAATGCAATTTCCTTGAGCTTGCTCATAATTTCAGGCTGCTTAGCCAGTGAAGGCAATAAATCGGGCGTAATTTTCTTTGCTCCGCCGAAGAAAACCACAAAGCCACTGGTTGGACAAGTTTCGCCCTCGCCGCAAACCATACAGGGCATTGTGCCCTGGGCTATTACAAACTCTGTTTCCGGTATCATGTAGTATACTTCGAAGAATTTTTTTAAGCTACTTACCGAGTGGTCAGTCATACCGGAAGCACTGGCCAGGAGAACAACTACTTTCTTCAGTTTTAGTTTTGTTCCGATATGTCTCAGTGCAAACCAGCGTTCTAGAAAAAGATGGGTGAGTGTATTTATGCCAAGAGCATCCGAGAAATAAGTGGGAGCTGCTAAAACCAGTACTTCAGCCGCCATGAGCTTATCTTGTACTGCATCCCAGTCATCCTGCAAAATACAGCGGTTGCTTTGTATACAGTTTAGACAGCCTCGGCAAGACTTAATGGTTAAGTCGCGTAAGAGAACAGTGTCTTTGGTTCCGCCGGGAACTGTTTCCAGAAAGGCAGTCAGCATTTGATCAAGGGTTCCGTCTACATTGGGAGCACCATTTACTCCTAGAATATTCATTGTACCACTCCTTGTTTTTATAAAATTTTGAACCATCGTTTGACCGGACAGTTTCGCCTCCTTTTACTGCATTATAATTGATGGATACAGCAATTGACATACTTAATTATAGACCGCTTGCACTAACAAGACTGTCAAGTATTTAACACGTTGCTTTTAATGCATGGCCGAATGTAATAGAACTACGACTTGCCATAGAAAAACCCTGCAGTTATGTAGGTTTGATTAGCGGATAAAATTTAAGGTATAAGCTTCATAAGCGTCAAATTAAACAACCGTCATTACACTTGTATGCGGGTGTAATAGACGGTTGTTTAAGCTTTGACCCCTAAATAATCTAATCTAGATTCAACTGATAGTGACTGCTTTTATCTTTGTTAGCTTATTAATTCTCCAAATGATTTTGTGGGCAATATCGGGATGAGAACGGTAAAATTTTTGGAAAGCGATACCGGATAATACTAATATTTCCGAAGTACTCATTGCGGCAATGCTTTCAGTGTGTTTATTGTGCTCAGTTAATCCATTTGCCCCAAAGTGTTGTCCAGACGTTGTATATTCTTTAACTGGACGCTGGAAAGTTAATGATTTTAGCTTACCGGAGAGTAATATATTGTACAGATAACTTACATCTCCCTGAGTAGTAATTATATTTCCAGGATCGCACTGGACAAAGATACCGCAGCAGTGAAGGAATTTCTTTGCCTCTATTACGGGTAATTCATGCAGTAAGGTTATTGCTTCTGTTGGGAGGCAATTGAAATGTTTGCATAATATAGCCCATACTTCTTCTTCTGTAACAATTTGACTATTAATGGTAGATGCATGTTTGGTGAATTTTGTATGAAACCACTCAACTGTGTTAGCGCACAATATTCCTCTTTTTCGTGCCACACGAAAAAGGGGAGAACGCACTTGTCGAAAATGCTGAAGGTCATCTGGAAGCATGACTATAGGAACAGCTAATCCGTGACCAGGATAATAGAAATTTTTATAGTATCTATGGCAGCCTATTTGCTCATAAAGAGGTAATAAATGGAAATTGCATATGCCGAAAATGAATTGTATATTGTTATGGCAACAAATCTCATAGCTTTTGGCCATAAGCAAGTAAAGTACAGGGGAGCTCCGATAAGCGGGAGCGACCATTACTTTTGTAATAAAGGCAAATTTATGAACTCCATTTATAGGACTGCTTGTAAAAACCTCCAAGGATAAAAACTCTATCACTTTTTGCGGAAAGTCTAAAATAGAACCGAGATTTATTCGTTTAGTAGCAATTATTTCTGAACCAATTTTTGCGTAGAGTAATAAAGCCCATTCATCCATTTCGTCGTATAGTAACTTGTTGTCATAATCTACTTCTTCAAGATGCCTGGACATTTCTTCCACATAGGTCTTGTAACGAAACCGGTATATTTCTCTTTTTTCCTCTGGGGTGATAGCAAGGCAAATCTTAATTGTACTTTCTGGTAAATCAGTTAAGCCTGCTAGGGCTTGTGAATCATTATTTATCATATATCTCTTCTCCTTTTTTAATAGTTATTAGCATTAACTTTTTATAAAAGTTATGTTTTCATAACTACCACCCCCCCTTGGTTAGGGGTTACGGAGAAAATAGTATAATTCCTGTAATAATGTAAAAGGATGGAATAAAAAGTAGAAAAAAGCCCTTCTTTCAGCTATATCAATCACTGAAAAAAGGACTGGATAACTCGGATTTTACGATGTCGGCGGAGTAAAAAAAACGAAAAATGTAGTTCCTTCATTGCTGGTATCAATTGTAATATTAGCATTATGTCGATGGGCGATTTGATAACAGATAGGAAGCCCTAAACCTGTTCCTGTATCTTTAGTAGTAAAAAAAGGTATACCCAGCTGATCAAGAATAGTAGAGGGTATTCCTGCCCCTTGATCACTAATCGACAAAATCACTTTGTTGTCAACTGACAAGGTACGAATAATTAAGTTTCCGCCTCCCGGCATTGCTTCGATACCATTTCGTATCAGATTAAGCAATAATTGGCGAATTTCATTTTCATCTAATAGCAATTCAGGAATATTGTTAAGATCAAGCAATACGTATGCTTTGGAAGAATTAGCATCGGCCTGGATTAACGGGAATAGTGCTTCAATAATATGATTTAAAGAGCATTTCTTTAAGCTAACAAACTTTTCATGAGATAAAGAAAGATACTCGCGAATAATATTATTGGCTCTGTCTATTTCTTCAATCATTAATTGGAATTTTTCTTTATCCGCATGATACCTTTCTTTTCTTTCCAATAATTGCAAGTAGCCACGCACCGTTGTCATGGGATTTCTAATTTCATGAGCAACAGTTGCTGCCATGCTGCCTACCATATTCATCCTATCAAATGCTGAGGCCATTTGTTCCATTTTTTTTCGTTGAGTTATATCGCGGATAATACCTTCCAATGCTATAAGTTGCCCTTTTTTGTTATAAATTGGAACACATTTTTGCTCGACCCACAGGGTGGTTTTATCTTTTCGCATCAATCGTATTGTCAGCGGTAGTTCAACCGAATGGGGTAAGCTATTAATGAAATCATTAAGCAATGGACTATCATCAGGGTATATTAAATTAAAAATCAGCTTATTATCGGCGTAATAATCTTCTGGTAAATAACCTGTGAATGCCAACACAGAGGGGCTTATATATTCAATTGCCGCTTCAGGATGGAGGCGATAAAAATAGATTACATCAATGGCGTTTTCCGCCAGTTTACGATATTGAATTTCTTTATTTGATAAATCTGTTCTGGTTTTTTCAAAATACAGCATCAATGTTCCGAGAGCAATCACTAGTCGAAGTACTCCGCCAGCAGCATAACCCCAGGGCAGAATAGAGGAGCCGTACATGATAAAAGGGGCAGAAAAATTAATAAGACTTAATAAGATATAAGCATATCCCGTCACTAAGCGGCCAAAAATCGGCAGTTTTGGATAGCGGATAAAAGTTAAACCAACCCATATCCCCGCAAAACAGCAGGCATAGATTGGCAGTAATAACTTATAGATCAAGGACGATGATAAAATATTCAGGCCGGTGCTGATAATGAAGCAGATGATGGTGCCATATAGCCACCATTTATTAAGAGGCTTGTTTATAAAACTATAAGTGCTCCAAACTATTAGCAGGACAGAGATAAAAGTTAACAGTAAATAGAGTGATAAGCCCAAGAATGATTGCTTCCAAGGGAATAGGCCTGAATCTAAAACGGCATACCTTAAGAATAATACAAGCCAACTTACGGCCCAAATACCCAAATAGCGTTCTCGATACAACACGTATAGATAGGTGGAAACTAAAACTATTGCAATTGTTCCAATCAAGGACCCCATAACAGATAAATAAATATAGTCCATAATTACTCCTGTTAAAATCTATTATTTATTGCAATTGTGCTAGAATTTTTAAATTCTCTGAAAGCATTGTATTTCCTTTTTTATGGATAATTTAACAATTTTTTCATACGTGAGCATTCAGTGAATAGTGTAAATGTGGAGACGTTAGCTGTTGTTCTCTTCTGTTCAAATAATCATTGTACATTTTGTCCTTATTTTTTCTAGTAGAGAACAAAAATAAAGGAAATCTTATCTTTTTTGCTGCTGGGGATTGAAGTAAACTAGAAAGGTAGTTCCGGCAGCACTGGTATCGATCTTAATGGTTGCATTATGCCTGTGAGCTATCTGGTAACATATGGGGATTCCCAATCCCGTACCTGTATTTTTGCTGGTTATAAAAGGGGTGCCTAAGTTACTAAGTATATGAGTGGGGATGCCCGGTCCCTGGTCACTGACAGATAAAATGACCTTGCCAGTCTCATGCCTGGTTTTAATAACTAGGCGGCCTCCTGCCGGCATGGCCTCAATACTATTTCGTACTGATTTTAGGAGTAACTGGTGAATTTCATTTTCATCCAACAAAAGTTTGGGTATGGCTTCAAGATCAAGTATTACAGATACAGCTGCCGAAGTTGCTTCGGTCTGGATCAAAGGCAATAATGCTTCAATAATACTATTTAAGGAGCATATTTCAAAGTTTGAAAGTTTTTTTAGTGACAAAGTCAGATATTCGTTAATAATGGAATTAGCTTGGTCGATTTCCTCAACCATTAACTCAAACTTCTTCTTATCAGTTTGATATTGTTCCTTTTCACTCATTATTTGTAAGTAACCACGCACGGTGGTCATAGGATTTCGAATTTCATGAGCGACCGTTGCGGCCATATTCCCTATCATAGTCATTCGATCCAATGCTAAATCTTTTCGTGGTGTAATATCACGGATAATACCTTGCAAGGCAGTAATTTTACCATGTCTATCATGAATAGGAGTACATTTTTGTTCGATCCATAGGGTTGTTTTATCTTTTTTCACTAGCCTTAATGTTAGTAGTGACTCAATAGATTTGGGATAATTACGGATAAAATCCTCAACTAGACAACGATCATCAATATGTATCAAAGTAAAAATCAGATTGTTATTATTGTAATATTCTTCAGGCGCGTAACCGGTAAGCAAACAAACGGCTGGATTAACATACTGGATTTTGGCTGTAGGGTGGATTTGACAGACATAAATTGTGTCAGCGGCATTTTCGAAAAGCAGTCGATACTGAGTTTCTTTATTAATTAAATCTGTTCGGCTTTTTTCTAAAAATACAATTACCGTGCTAATGGCGATAATGAGTCTCAGAATGCCGCTGGTAATTGTTATTACAAGCGGGAAAGTTTTAATAAAAAAAGGCATAAGTACAGTGAGCATACTCCAGAGGACAAAGGCGACACCGGTTATTATTCTCCCCATGCCGGTTACTTCCACCTGCCTGAGAAAAACCTTGGCGATCCATGCCAGCACTATGCCGGCAAACCAAGTGGGCAAAATTAATGTATAGGTAATCGGGGCTGACAATAAGAAACATAAAATACTTAATAAAGATGCGCTAATTGCCCCATATATCCACAATCGGCGAAATGTTCTGCCAATGAAAATATAAGTACCCCATACAAAGGTCAGGCTACAGCCAATAAACAACAGCTGATAGATTAGAAAGTAAAATATTGATTGTTTCCAGTCAAATATTCCGGAATCAAAAAAGATGTTGCGCATTAATAGCATGAGCCAGGCAAGTGTCCAAATACCAATGTGCCGTTCACGGTACATAAGATATAGATGGGCGTATACAAATATCATGGACAGTGTGCCGGCTATTGCGCTAATTATCGTTATGTAGAAGTAATCCATAAATTCTCCTAATCATACAATTATTTACAATTTAATATACTACAAAAGTATCTTTTTCCCTTTTTAAAAAATAAATATACCTGGTACAAGTCATATAACAGTGGGGATATTGAGGTATAATAAATATCTATCACACTTAGTCTCGGCTACAGAATTGTTTAGTGTAAAACAGCCCTTGGAGTCCTGAACAAAAGAGGTGAGGAACTATGCAGATTCATAAAGACTCGGTTTCGCTTGCTGCCTATGAAAGCATGGCGGAATACTATTTTACCGATGTGGATAAAAAGGGCTATAATGCTTACTATGAACGGCCGGCTACCCTGTCTTTACTGCCTGAGGTTGCCGGCAAACGGGTAGTAGATGCCGGCTGTGCGGCCGGTTGGTATACGCAATGGCTGGTGTCAAAAGGGGCAATCGTCACCGCGTTGGATTTCAGTCCCCGGATGATTCAGATGACCAGAAAGAGAGTTGGTGACCGGGCTGAGATCATTCAGGCAGATTTAAACAGACCGATTGACTTTATCGCCGATCAATCAGTCGATATCATAATTTCTTCCCTGACGCTGCATTATTTAAAAGACTGGACCGTTGTAATGAGAGAGTTTCACCGGATACTTGTGCAGGAAGGTATCCTCGTATTCTCAGTCCATCATCCCTTTATGGATTTTGCCGTTTTTAAAAAAGAGAATTATTTTCTTACGGAATTATTGACAGATGAATGGGAAACCCCTAACGGCAGCGTTACAGTTAATTATTACCGGCGGCCTTTAAGTGCCATTATCTCCTTTCTGTTTGGGGCAGGCTTTATTATTGAACAGCTGCAAGAGCCGATGCCTACGGAGAAATTTAAGGAAAAACAACCTGAGGAGTATGAAAGACTGCGCAAAAAACCACACTTTCTATTTGTAAGAGCCAGAAAACTGTAAGCTTTTCTACGTAAAAGATAGAAAGAATTTGCCTCAAATTGGGATGCGAAAAGCCAAGTTTGAGGCAATTTTTTAATGAAACAATATCCCTGTCCCTTTTGTTTTACCGTGTTTTGCTCACTACTATTGCGGTACCAGTTATGAATTTTGGATATTGCTTTGTTTTTGTCGGATAGACAACCTGCTTACGTGTAGTTATGATAAAAATGTGAGAAAACTTGTAATTCATTGATGTAATTAAGGAGGAGAAGCGTGTGAAGGGTTTCAAAAAGGCAGTGTCAGTTGTACTTGCCATGTCTTTGCTGGGGTCAGTCCTTACCGGATGTGGCTCGAATAGCGCGGAAAAATCAAAAGCAGCAGCCCCGCAGGAAGAAAAGGTGCTGACTGTTTATACTGCCCGCAGTGAAAGTCTCAACAATCTTGTAATTCCGAACTTTGAGAAGGACACCGGCATTAAGGTGCAGGTGATTGTGGCCGGAACAGGCCCGCTGGTAAAACGGGTTGCTTCCGAAAAAAACAATCCCCAGGGTGATATTCTGTGGGCTGCCGACCAAACAATGCTGGAATCCCAGAAGGATTTATTTCTGCAATATGTTTCTTCCGAAGATGCCAATATGATGGATGCGTTTAAGAATAAATCCGGCTACTTTTCAGCAGCCTTTGCCGATCCTACCGTCTTTATTGTGAATACAAACTTAGCCGGCAATGTCAAGCTTGACAGCTTTGCCGATCTTCTCAACCCGGCTCTGAAAGGGAAAATTGCCTTTGGTGACCCCGCCAATTCCAGCTCCGCTTTCCAGTCGCTGATGGCGATGCTGTATGGCATGGGCAAAAATGGCGATCCGATGTCCGATGAGGCATGGGCTTTTGTCGACAAATTTATCGCCAACCTTGATGGCAAGATGCTTAACAGCTCCGGCGGCGTACATAAAGGGGTTGCCGATGGTGAATATACGGTAGGGCTGACCTGGGAAGACCCGGCGGCAAATTATGTGAAAAATGGGGCCCCGGTTAAGGTTGTGTTCCCGAAAGAGGGGGCTATCTTCCCGGGAGAGTCGGTGCAAATTATCAAGGGCTGTAAGCACCCTGAGAATGCCAAGAAATTTGTGGACTATATGCTTTCACAAAAAGTGCAGGAACAGGCCGGCAAAGAGCTAACCGTCCGTCCGCTGCGCAAAAATGTGGAGCTTGCCGGCTACATGACACCGATGTCTTCGATTAAGCTTTTTAGCAACTATGATGAAGCCTGGGTTTCCAATAATAAAAACGCTATTACCGCGAAATGGAATAAACATCTGGAAAAAACTATAAAGTAATCGCCTTCTTAGTCATGACAGTATGAGAGCTAACACGAAGGGCCATTGCGACTAACGTTTAAGGCGCAATGGCCTTTTTTCCGTCTGCCAGAATTATAGATAAATTGGTGGCCATAAGAACGGCAGGGCCTAAACCTAGGCCGCTGTATTTTAAGAAAATGGGGGATTGGGAATGAGCGTTTCGATAGATATAGAAAATGTAATAAAGAAATACGGTAATGATACGATTATTAACGGATTATCGCTGAATATCAAACCAGGCGAGTTTTTCACACTCTTAGGGCCTTCCGGCTGTGGGAAGACCACGCTGCTCAGAATGATTATCGGCTTTAACTCGATCGAGGGTGGATTGATAAAAGTCGGTGGCCGCACTGTCAACGACATTGCGCCCAATAAGCGCAACATGGGTATGGTTTTTCAAAACTATGCAATTTTTCCGCACATGTCGGTGAAGGATAATGTTGCTTTCGGACTGAGAATGCGGGCCATTTCGGAGCCGGATATTGAAAAGCAGGTTGATGAGATTTTAAAAATTGTTAAGATCGATCACTTAAAAGAGCGCATGCCGGTGCAGCTTTCCGGCGGCCAGCAGCAGCGTGTGGCTCTGGCCAGGGCGATTGTCATCCATCCGGAGGTGCTGTTGATGGATGAGCCGCTTTCCAATCTTGATGCCAAGCTGCGGGTGGAGATGCGTAATGCCATCAAAAATATTCAGCGGCAGATTAACATTACAACCGTGTATGTTACGCATGATCAGGAAGAAGCGCTGGCGATTTCCGACAGGATAGCGGTTATGCATAACGGCGTCATCCAGCAAATTGACTGTCCGAAAAATATCTATCAGCGTCCGGCTAATATATTCGTATCCTCTTTTATTGGTCTTTCCAATATCCTTGATGCTACGCTTGTCCGGTCTGATGACGGCCGGGTTTTAATCGATTTTGCCAACGATTATCAGGTGGAAATGAGAAATATCAGCGAAACGGCAACCGACAGGCAGGAAGTTTTGGTGTCGGTGCGGCCGGAAGAGTTTCAGATTAATACTAACGGCGAAGGCCTGCCGGCCACCATCAAAAGCAGCGTATTTCTGGGCCTGAATACCCATTACTTCGTCGCAATGGCAAATGGCCGGGAATATGAAGTCATTCAGGATCAGGACGGGCAGGATATAATTGCCGACGGCACTCCTGTCGCCCTTACCGTAAAACAACAGAAGATCAATGTATTCCACAAGGAAAGCAAAAACACGTTGATTAAGGGTGAGCAGCCATGAAATATGCCGGTGAAAAGCGCTTTTCCCTGTGGACCTCGTTCAGCCTGATCATTTTGGCCGTATTTCTACTCTTTATTATTTATCCCCTTGTCCTAGTGCTGTGCAAGAGTGTGATTGACCCTCTTTCGGGGAGCTTTACCCTGGAATATTTAGCTAAGTTTTTTACTAAAAAATTCTACTGGAGCACGATGGTGAACAGCTTTCAGGTAACTGCCTGTGCAACGGTGCTGGCGGCATTGATCGGTCTGCCGATGGCCTATGTGATGCGCAGCGTAAAGATCAGAGGGAGCGGGCTGCTGGATATTCTGATTGTAATTTCTTACCTGTCACCACCGTTCATTGGCGCTTATGCCTGGATTCAACTGCTTGGCCGCAACGGCATGGTGACAAATCTGATTAATGAACTTTTCGGTATTAGATTTGACGGTATTTACGGCTTTGCCGGCATTGTCCTGGTATTTACCTTGCAGTCCTTTCCCCTCGTGTACATGTATGTTTCGGGGGCGCTGAAAAGCCTGGACAATTCACTGAGTGAAGCGGCTGAGAGCCTGGGCTGCGGCCGGTTTGCGCGCATTGCCAAGATTATTGTCCCACTCATAATGCCTACGTTACTGGCCAGCTCGCTCCTTGTGTTTATGCGGGTTTTTGCTGATTTTGGGACGCCGATGCTGATTGGCGAGGGTTTTAAGACCATGCCGGTACTCATCTACACACAATTTATGAGCGAAGTCGGCGGGGATGACGGCTTTGCCGCCGCTCTGTGTGTGATCATTATTGTGCTGACCCTCCTGTTGTTTTTTGTGCAGCGTTTTTTGGCCAACCGCAATACCTATGCGATGACGGCGCTTAAACCGTTAATCGCCGAGCCGGTTACAGGTATGAAAAATATGCTGGCCCATACTTTTGTCTATTTGGTGGTGGGGCTGGCTATTTTACCGCAGGTAGTGGTTATATATACTTCGTTTTTAAAAAGCAATGGCGGACAGGTATTTACCGGCGGCTTCGCCCTGCAAAGCTATGAGGCGACCCTGTTTGCGAAAGATAATGATGTCATTTTGAATACCTATATCCTTGGCCTCATCAGCATTTCCATCATTGTTATATTCGGAATCCTGATTTCCTATCTGACGGTACGCAAGAAAAACCTGTTAAACAGTTCCCTGGACACGATTACTATGTTCCCTTATATCGTACCCGGTTCCGTACTGGGCATTTCCTTCTTATTTGCCTTTAATAATCCGCCCCTGCTCCTGAGCGGGACAGCATTGGTGATGATCATTGCCTTTTCTATTCGCCGGCTGCCGTATACGGTGCGCTCAAGTACCGCCATTATCGGGCAGATCAGCCCCAGTGTTGAAGAAGCCGCTATTTCACTGGGCGCATCTGAACTAAAAACCTTCACCAAAGTGACTGTACCGATGATGATGCCCGGTGTTCTCGCCGGGGCGATTATGAGCTGGGTGACGATAATCAGCGAGCTGAGCTCCTCAATTATTTTGTATACCAATAGCACCCAGACACTTACCATCGCCATCTATACGGAGGTTATCCGCGGCAACTACGGCAATGCATCCGCGTACTCCACCATCCTTACAATTACCTCGATTCTTTCCTTGCTCATATTCTACAGGCTTACCGGCAAACGGGACATTAGTATGTAACGGCTGGTATAACAGGGTTTCCATAGGGGAACCCTGTTGTTTTACCTGCCAGAATTATATCGGTTTCTGAGTCATAAGCTAAGAACGACTAAGGCTTCTGCCGACGCCCTAGAGGGCTTGGCACAAGCCAAGTCTTTTCTTAGTCTGCCAGAATTTATGATAAATTCTGTGGACATAAGAACGACTAAGGCTTCTGCCGGCGCCCTAGAGGGCTTGGCACAAGCCAAGTCTTTTCTTATAATGAAAGCAGGCTCGGCTGTTGTTATTTAAGACAGGAAGATGGAGAAAAATATGGGAAAAGCCGTAACTTTTAAGGATTATATGCAACGTGTATTTGTCCGTTATACCGTTGCCTTGATTTGCGTGATGTTTATTCTGTTCATTGCCGTTATGCTGCTGAATTACCGGCTGTTTGTCGTCAAGGCAAATTCTGACTGCAATCAGCAGGTAAGCAGCTTTTTAGGTGAGCAGTGGTCTGCTTATCAAAATGGCATCAGGGCTATAGCTGATACGCAAGAAGTGAAAAGGGCTCTTGGCGCCCAGGACAATTTGAGTGAGGTTAATCAGCTATTATATGGAGTTTCTCTTGCCCAAAAGTGTAAAGCCAACTTTGTTTTGCTTAATCCGGCCAACGGCATTGTTGCCACCAATCTCTATAAGCCCAATCAAATGCTGTTTGCAGCCAACAGAACAGTACAGGAAACGCTAGCCCGTTTAGCCGGTAATCCCGGTATGACATACAGCGGTGTGATTTCTATTCCCTTTGAATATGGCCAAAAATCGGCCTTAACGTTCATACAGGCTGTGAGGGATAAGGATAGGCTGATTGGTTATTTGGTCTTTAGCCTGCAGGAAGACAGCCTGAGTAGTTTTATGCGCAACCGTGATGCCGATATTATTGTTGTAACCGATGCGTTTAATAATGTTATTTTTTCTACCAATAGCCTGTTGATTGACTCCCTTGGCAAATACATGGAAGATCCGGAGCGTGAATCAGCCATTGTTATTGGAGAAAAGCCATATGATGTCACGACTTCTATTTTACCGGCAAGCAATATGCGGGTTATTACCATGATTTCTGTCGCCAAACAACGGCAAATTGTGCTGTTTGGCGGTGTGTTCCTTTTTGGTATCAGTGGGATACTGCTGCTGTTGCTGCGCTTTTTGGCGGCAAAGGTAACGGCCAGAAACCTCGGTTCTATCGACGAACTGCTGTATGCCGTTAATGAATGCCGGCAAGGCAATATCAATTACCGCATCCAGTCCCAGACCTTTGAGGAGTTTCAAACACTGTATGACAATTACAACAGGATGATGATCAAGGTGCAGCAATTGCTGCAGAGCAATAATGAAATGGCTGAACGAAAACGGCTGATGGAGGTCAAACATCTGAAAGGACAGTTCAATCCCCATTTTGCCTTTAATGTAATGGAAGCTTTGCGTTACGAAATCCTGATCAACCCGGATCAGGCCGCCAAAATGGTAGTGGCGTTTGCCAATCTTATGCGCTATAGCATTAACTTTGGCAGTACCCATGTATCATTAAAAACCGATATCGGCTATGTGCAGGATTATTTACTGCTCCAAAAAATGCGTCATAATCAGCGCTTGCAATATAAGATTGATATTGACGAGACCATTTTAGCCTGTAGGATACCTAAGCTGCTCATCCAGCCTTTAGTAGAAAATAGTATAATCCATGGCCTGGAAAAGGCTAAAAAAATTACGATTGTGATTACAGGACGAACGTTTGATAATCAGCTTGTGCTTTGTGTCGAAGATGACGGACCCGGTCTTGATGAAGAGCAGCTTGTCAGGCTGCAGGCAGTGCTTGATGATGAAAACACGAATCCTCAGCGCATTGGCTTGTATAATGTTCACCGGGTAGTGCAACTGCTATACGGAGCAGAGTATGGCCTTACTATCGAATCGGCTGGGCCGGGTATGAAGGTGCTGCTCAGAATACCGCTTATATTGGAGGATGACCATGTATAAGGTTTTAGTGGTAGAAGATGAGGACATCATCCGCAAAGGGCTTATTTTTATGGTCGACTGGCTGAAGGTAAACTGCATTGTTGCCGGGGAGGCGTCAGACGGTGAAGAGGGGCTGGCAAAGATACAGGAAATCCGTCCGGATATTGTTATCACGGACGTGAAAATGCCCTGTAAAGACGGTTTGAAAATGCTGGAAGAAAGCATTGGCGAATACGGGTATGAGGCGATTATAATTTCGGGTTACAGTGAATTCGAATATGCGAAAAAAGCGATCACCCTGAATGTTACCGAATATCTGCTAAAACCGGTTGATTTTGACCATCTTTATAAGACTATTGAAAAGTTGGCCAGTAAAATTGAGAGCAAAAGAAAAGTGCAAAAATATCTGCAGGCAATCGATCATGTATCTGCAGATAAAATCATGGATACTCATATTACTTATACGGATAAGAGCAAATATACCGTCAAGATGCTGGAGTATATCAAGCTGAACTATCCTCATAAAATATCAATTAACGATCTCAGTGAGCGATATAATATTTCCAACACCTATTTGAATGTAAAGTTTAAAAAGGAAACCAACTATACCTTTAACGATTTTTTGAACCGTTACCGCGTACTGCAGGCCGTTGAGCTGCTTAAGCAGGATAAGTGGAAGATATATGAGATTGCTGAGCAGGTAGGCTTTCAGGATTATAAGTATTTCATCCTGGTTTTCAAAAAATATATTGGCTGTTCACCCAGCCGGTTTAGAGAAGCCATGGGGGCGGAATAAGTTATAGAAGCAATGATCATACTGAAGGATAAATTGAGGTGCCTTTGCCAATAGTGGCGAAGGCACCTAACTTACTATTAGAGAGTTTATATCAAAAAATTAACCCCAAGGGCACAGGCGGCTGCGCTAGACCGTCAGCAGGCAAGAGGATAACTATAGAGAAGTATTGGATTGCATCCGTCGGCTTAGATATTGCTTACCCCAGTCGCATACGACGTCCAGTACAGGCATGAAACTTTGTCCCAGTTCGGTTAAAGAATACTCAACTTTGGGAGGGACTTCCTTATATACTTCCCGGCGAACCAACCCATCCTGTTCGAGTTCCCGCAACTGGCGCGTCAATATTCCCTGGGAAATTTCCGGCAGTAGTTTTTGCAATGCATTAAATCGTTTGGTTCCCTGGCGTAAATGCGATAAAATCGGGAGTTTCCATTTGCCGGCAATAAGGTTCTGGGCAGCTAACACTGCACAATCTCCATCCTGATAGAGTAATTTGGCCATCATGCATCAATCCTTCCTAATAGTATTATTTTTGATAGTATATAATAAAAATGTGCGTACTTGCAATGATGCTTATATAATATTAATCTTTTCCTAGAGACTTATTTCATTTAAATTTGCGGGAGTGATATGCATATGGATTTTTTTGAGGTAATCAACCAACGGAGATCTATTCGTAAATTTAGGCCTGATGCCGTCAATAAGGCAGATATACTCAAAATATTGCATGCCGCTAACTGGGCACCGTCGGCCCTTGATCTACAGCCATGGGAGTTTTTAGTGGTGTCTGGAGATAAGAAAAACAGGTTGGCAGGCAATTACGGAAAGATTGTTGACAACTACACAAAGGACTGGGATGAGTCACCTGATAAAGCTTTTATGCCTCGCAGTGAATTTATTCAATTCGCCAGTATCTATGGCGGCGCTCCGGTTGTTATCGTAGTATTAGCTGAGGCTCATACTGACTCAAAGTATCAAAAGGCTTTGCTGGAGAGCGCGAGTGCGGCAATGGAGAATATGCTCCTGGCCGCTACGGCCCTGGGCCTGGGTGGCTGTTGGATGACCGGGCCGCTGGAGGATGAAGGCTATCTCCGCAGCCTGTTGTCCATCCCTGACGACAGAGAGATTGTTGCCCTGAGCCCTGTCGGCTATCCAGCAGCTACTCCTAAGCCACGACCGCGCTTAGATCCCGATTTGACCCGCAAGGTTCGCTGGCTGGAATAGGCAGCCTACGGCAGCACCCTTGGTCTCTATAAATAGTTACAAACAAAAAAGACAGTGAGGCGATAAAATGACCAGGATAACCGATGAATTCATAATCCGTGGTAATCATGTCAAAAACCGTATTGTCATGGCGCCAATGGTTACCTTTTCCTTTCACGGGGATAACGGCTCTTATTACGGCAAGCAGCATATTGAACATTATACAGAAAGGGCAAAAGGCGGTACGGGCCTTATTATTGTGCAGGCTACCAGCGTTGTAGGCGCTGCTAAGTCGACCCATATGTGGTCTTGTGACAATGCGGCACCGTTAACCCAGATTGTCAGCAATTGCCATGCCTATGGTGCAACAGTTCTGCTGCAGCTGGCTTGCGGTGATGTGGATATCAACGGATTAACCGGTGACGAAGTGAATTCGATGCAACTGGATATGAAGCAGGCTGCTATTGCGGCTTGTGATCTGGGATTTGACGGTGTTGAATATCATTTTGCCCATGGTTTTACTTTGTGCAAGTTTCTGGATGCGTCTTACAACCGGCGGACAGACGGCTATGGGGGCAATGCTGTAAACCGGACAAGGATACTGACTGAGTTGCTGCCGGAAATTCGCAGTCATACTCGTGCAAACTTTATTATCAGTCTGCGCATGGGAGCATATTCACCCAGCAGCGAGGATAGTATTGCTGCGGCTAAAATCTTTGAGCAAGCCGGGATTGATCTGCTGCATATATCGTTCGGTATGACCCCGCCTCAACAGGCTGTTCCTGCAGGTTTTATATGTAGTCCCATAACTTATAGTGCCTGCAGTCTCAAAACAATGATGAATATTCCTATCATCGCGGTCAATGAGATTCGTACAGAAGAACAGGTTCGATTTTTGATTGAAAACGATTATGTGGATTTCGTAGCCGTCGGCCGGGGAATGTTTGCCGACCCTGAATTTGCTAATCATGTGATGCGCGGGGAACCTGTAAATAAATGTCTTGGCTGCGGGGTCTATAGTGAAAAATGCCGGTGGTTTACTGATCATACCCTGTGTCCGGCAAGACAAAAGCTCCTCTCCTAATTGCAGAAATACGTTAGATTACAATACTGGTGATTAGCTGCTCAATTACCTTTTAATACAGAGAACCAGTACCGGTCCCACCTTGCAAAACAAATGGCGAGGGGGCCGGTACTGGTTTCTTGTGTTTTTCGGTCAGATCTAACATTAACAATTCACATAAAAACTTCATATGATACTATAATTAAACTCTCTCTAACTTAGATAAGGGGAAGTTTATGTTCAAAGTATTTGCCTGCAGCACCAAAATTAGTTTTACCTTATTCTAAGAGTATGATAGTTATATGAACAATTACAAGATTAATTTTACCAACCTACAGGCAGGTTTACCAACCTATCATTATATTTTGATGGAGGGATAATGTGGATACTATAGGTTTACAGCTGGAGAGGCAATTGGGCGGAAGCGTTGCCCCAAATGCCAATGTAATTTTTGACAATGTGTTAGACAGTTTCGGCCTGGTAAGTTATAATCCCGCTACAGGGGAGATAACTATTAGCCAGACCGGTAGGTTTCTCATTAATTGGTGGGTGGCGACCCAGTCTACGCTCGGCAGCATCGGCATAAACTTTTCTATTGTAACCTCGCAGGGAGATGAAATCTCAGGGGAAACACCTTTAAAAACAGGTGAAGTTGTTGGTTTTGCTCTGCTGCAGGTTGATAGTGTCCCAGTAACATTAAGCTTAGTAAACAGAACTGTGAATACTGTGTCTTACTCAGATTTAGTAACCAATAAAGCCTTTCTGTTAATAGCTGAAGTTCCTCAAGACACTGGCGTCACTGGAGCTACCGGCGATATTGGTGCCACAGGTGCTACAGGCGTTACAGGAGCTACCGGGGTCACAGGAGCTACCGGGGCTACAGGCGCTACCGGGACTACAGGAGCTACCGGAGCTACAGGTGATACCGGGGCCACAGGAGCTACGGGGGCCACGGGTGCTGGTGATACTGGAGCTACAGGTGCTACTGGAGCCACAGGTGCCACAGGTGCAGGTGATACCGGAGCCACGGGTGTTACTGGAGCTACGGGAGATACGGGGGCCACAGGAGCTACCGGACCCACAGGCGATACGGGGGCTACAGGTGATACCGGGGCTACAGGTGATACCGGGGCTACTGGGGCCACAGGAGCTACGGGAGCCACAGGCGCCACAGGTGCCGGTGATACCGGGGCTACAGGAGCTACTGGGGCCACAGGAGCTACGGGAGCCACAGGCGCCACGGGTGCAGGTGATACCGGAGCCACGGGTGTTACTGGAGCTACGGGAGATACGGGGGCCACAGGAGCTACCGGAGCCACAGGCGATACGGGGGCTACAGGAGATACCGGGGCTACAGGTGATACCGGGG
>JAEWGR010000031.1 GCA_023388195.1 Bacillota bacterium | reverse complement strand
GGCGAGTAACCGGTAACAGAGTTTGCCAGACTTTCATAATCCAGGTTGCGTCCTGATATGAACGAATAAGAAATCACGACTGTGCCGCCAAGTTCCTCATATTTAGCTGTAAAAGCCTGCAACCAGGACTGAGAAAAATCCCCATTGGTAATGTCATAAATAACTGCCATTTTTTTGAGAGCAAGCACATCAACCGCATAAGCCGCCTGCGCCTGCGCCGAAACACGCAAAGGCGGCATCACCGTAATCAGGAAGTCATCCCGGCCGCTCAGACTGTCCGCCCGGGCCGTCGGGCTCACAATCAGCGCTTTGCCATCGGCAATTACCGGTAATGAAGCTACTGCAGCCACACTGGTCATATGTCCAATAATCGTTTTTATACCGGCAGTGATGAGTTCTTCATCAACACGGCGGACTACCTCTGGATCATTCTTGTCATCTCTAACAACAAGCTCAACCTGGCGGCCGTTAATTCCACCGGTCTTATTTATTTCCTCAACCGCCAGCATTACTCCGTTGCGCCCGGCGACCCCGATATCAGACTGCCGGCCGGTTAAACCGGCAACAAAACCGATTTTAATCGGTGCCTTGTCAACACAGCCGGCGGCAAACAGGATTATCAGCAGGAATATTGTTAAAGCGGCCGTCTGGAAACGGTTCACAGTTGGCACAATATCCCCCCATCCGACAATTATTCTTGGTAATTTAATTAGCTATGGAAGAATTATTTTCCTGCACTCATGTCTGTTATTTAACGGAAATATTTAACGCCGGCACTAAACAACTGCTGGTCTTTGATCCCGGGAACATTGATAGCTACGCTGCGGCCGATCCGTTCAGAGTGGCCCATTTTTCCCAGTACCCGGCCATCAGGGCTGGTAATCGCCTCAATGGCATGGCAAGAGGCATTGGGGTTGAAATTACCGTCATAAGTGGCACGACCATCGAAATCAACATATTGGGTGGCAATTTGACCATTTGCCGCTAACCGTCTGATCTCCTCTTCGGTGGCATAGAACCGGCCTTCGCCGTGAGATGCCGGGATAACAAATACGTCACCGGTTTGAGTATAACTCAGCCAGGGTGATAAGGTAGAAACGACCTTAGTATTGACCATGGACGAAATATGCCGGCCGATTTTATTAAAAGTTAAGGTCGGACTGGTTGCAGTAAGATCACGAATTTCACCATAAGGAACAAGCCCCAGCTTAATAAGTGCCTGAAAACCGTTGCAAATCCCCAGCATTAAACCATCACGCTGCTGCAAGAGCTCAGTCACCGCCGCTTTTACCCGGGGATTACGGAACATGACAGCAATAAATTTACCGGAACCATCAGGCTCGTCGCCGGCACTAAATCCGCCTGGCAGCATTACAATCTGGGCAGCGGTTATTTTTTGAGACAGTACATTAATGGACTCTTCAATCTGAGCCGCAGTCCGGTTGCGGATTACCAGGGTTTCCACCTCGGCTCCGGCCTGAACAAACGCTTTTGCTGTGTCATATTCGCAATTAGTGCCAGGGAATACCGGAATTAGCACTCTCGGCTTAGCAACACTGACAGCCGGCCGGTGCGTGTTACGCTGTTGATAATAGGCAAAGCGGGCCGGCTCTCCGTCAACCGGCTCAGACCGAACAGGAAATACTCTGGCCAGCGGTTGTTCCCAGGCGGCAAAAGCTTCAGCAATGGCAATTTCGACGTTATTGATATGAATGACAGGGGTAGCGGTGGTCTTCCCCAGTAAGGTATACGCAACATCCTTAAAGGCCTGATCCAGCAGCACATGCTCAGGCAGTTCCAATACCAGCGAACCATAATCCGGGGTAAACAAGGAATTCTCCGTCGCGGCATCGGTAAACCGTATGCCAATGCGATTGCCGAACGCCATCTTACTGACCGCCTCAGCCACCCCTCCCAGCTTGACTGTATAGGCTGCCAGAATTTTACCGGCCGCCGCAAGCTGGTGCACACAATCATAGGCCTTAATTAAGGCTGTAAAATCAGGCAGCTCATTTTCATCCCGCCGGGCCTGGACTAAAACTACACTGCTTCCAGCCAGCTTAAACTCCTGGGAGATAACACGCCGCACGTCAACAGCTGTCACCGCAAAAGCCACCAGCGTAGGCGGCACAGTAAGATCTTTAAAGGTGCCTGACATACTGTCTTTGCCGCCGATAGCCGGAATACCCAGCTGTTTTTGGGCATAAAATGCACCCAGTAACGCACTGAAAGGCTTGCCCCATTTCACGCTGTCCTTGTCCAGCTTTTCAAAATATTCCTGCAAGGTCAGCCTGACTGAGCGGAAATCCCCCCCTAAAGCGACAACCTTGGCAACAGCCTCAATCGTAGCATAGACCGCACCATGGAAAGGACTCCAGGCCGAAAGGCCGGGATTAAAGCCGTGGGTCATGATTGTCCCGGTCGTTGTATCTCCTGCCAGCACAGGCAATTTGGCAACCATGCCTTCCGCAGGCGTATCCTGGTATTTGCCGCCAAAGGGCATCAGTACAGTAGCAGCGCCGATACTGCTGTCAAAACGCTCAACAAGACCTTTCTGGCTACAAATATTAAGGTTTTGCAAAAGGTTCAGCCAGGCGGTCTTAAGATCTGTTCCGCTTTTACCGGCTAGCCCCGGCAGCCTTGCGAAATAGCTGTCTGCCGACGGAGCAGCCACTGCGACCGCGGTGTGCTGTTTAACGCCATTTGTATTGAGAAAATCCCGGCTAATATTAACAATAGCCTGACCACGCCAAAGCATCTGCAAACGCTTATTGTCAGTTACGGCAGCCACTATGGTTGCCTCCAGATTTTCCGCATCGGCGTAATGTATGAATTGCTGCGCGTCGGCCGCGGCAACCACCACCGCCATCCTCTCCTGCGATTCTGAAATAGCCAGCTCTGTGCCCGTAAGACCTTCATACTTTTTGGGAATGGCATCCAGATTAATAGTCAGCCCGTCAGTCAGCTCACCGATTGCCACCGACACGCCGCCGGCACCAAAATCATTGCAGCGCTTGATCATGGTACTGACTGTACGCTGGCGAAACAGACGCTGGATTTTACGCTCCGTAGGCGGGTTTCCTTTCTGGACTTCGGCCCCGCAATTGATGAGTGATTCCTCGGTATGCGCCTTGGAGGAGCCGGTTGCCCCCCCGCAACCATCCCTGCCGGTGCGGCCGCCAACCAGGATTACAACATCACCTGCCTCAGGTAAGGCACGTACAACATTCTCTTTAGGCGCTGCCGCCATGACCGCCCCAATTTCCATCCGTTTAGCAATATAACCCTCATCATAGATCTCAGCCACCTGGCCTGTCGCCAGGCCAATCTGATTCCCGTAAGAGCTATACCCGGCCGCTGCACTTGTCGTTATTTTCCGTTGCGGCAGCTTGCCCGGCAGGGTTGCGTCTAAGGCAGTACGGGGATCACCGCTGCCGGTAACACGCATCGCCTGATAGGCATAAGAGCGGCCTGACAAGGGATCACGGATACAACCGCCCAAACAAGTAGCGGCTCCCCCAAATGGCTCGATTTCGGTAGGATGATTATGAGTCTCGTTTTTAAACATAACCAACCAGTCTTCAGTCCGGCCATCAATTTCAGCAGGTACAACAATACTGCAGGCATTGATTTCTTCCGACTCATCCAGGTCAGTAAGCTGTCCCTGTTTTCTCAGTTCTTTCATCGCCAAAGTGGCTATATCCATCAGGCTGATATCTTTTTCCCTGCCGCCATAGACAAATTCCCGTGATTGTAAATACGCCTGATAAGCTGTTGTCACGGGCCTGGAGAATCGGCCATCATCAATTGCAACCGACCGGATCTCTGTCAAAAAAGTCGTGTGCCGGCAGTGATCTGACCAATAGGTATCGATTACCTTAATCTCGGTTATTGTCGGCTCCCGGTTTTCTGTATCCCGGAAATACTGCTGACAATACACCAGATCCTCAAAGCTCATAGATAAACCCTGCGTATTCATAAACGCTGCCAGGTCTTGCGGCGTTTTCGCAGTAAAACCATATACCACCATTACATCACCGGGAACACAACACCCCATGATTAATGATTCCGGTTTTGCGAGTGTTGATTCCCGCGCTTCGACCGGATTAATACAATAGCCCTTAATTCTTAGTAATTCTTGTTCACTGATTTGGCCTGACAATATAAAAACCTTCGCTGTATTTACTGCCGGCGGTTCCTGCTGGGTTAGTATCTGCACACTCTGTGCCGCCCAGTCTGCCCGTTGGTCATATTGACCTGGCAAATACTCTATGGCAAATACATAATCGGTATCTTTGCAGTCGACATTCTCAAAATAAACAATATCTACAGGCGGCTCGGAGAAAATAGTTTGCACAGCACTGATAAATTCCAGCTCCGTTAAACCGGCCACATCGTAGCGGTGCAGCACTCTAACTGCCTGTAATCCTTTTATCCCTAAATTCTCTTTAAGATCAGAATAAATCCCTGCCGCCTCAATTTGAAAACCAGGCTTCTTTTCTACAAATATGCGACGTATTACATCTTTTACTTCATTCAAATTGTCCGCCTCCTATACTAGTTCGCGGCTCCTCCGTCTTGCTGGGCGATAAGATCTGCTCAATCCAGCCAAAACTTTTAATCCGCCATCATACTAATAGTTTACATGACTATCGTAACACAATATAATTAATAATAAAAATTAATATTAGTAATTATTTTAATAAGGAGTTCTTATATATGGATATTGGTTTTGAGCTTTATAAGGTATTCTATCATGTAGCAGCGACACTAAGTTTTTCAGAAGCCGCCACTCAGTTGCATATTTCCCAGTCTGCCGTTAGCCAGTCGATTCACTTACTGGAAGAGAAACTTAACAGCCGCCTGTTTGCCCGTACCACAAAACAGGTGAAACTGACACCGGAAGGAGCCATGTTATTCTCCTTCGTGGAGCAAGCCTACCAATTCCTCAAAACAGGGGAACGCAATATCCAGGCTGTTCATTCGCTGACACGGGGTGAGCTTAGGATTGCCGCCAGCGATACCCTGTGCAGATATTATTTACTATCTTACCTAAAACAATTTAATGAGTTATACCCTTCCATTAAGATCAACATCACCAACAGAACATCGCCGGTATGTACTGAACTTGTCCGCAAAGGCCTGGCAGATATAGGTTTTGTTAACCTGCGCCAGCAAGTACAGCTTCGGGCAGGCGAACCGGAGAGTAAACTTTCTGTGACTAACCTAAGTGTAATCCATGATGTCTTTGTAGCCGGAAAAGATTACTATAGACTGCGCGAGTCGAAGCTATCCATACAGGAACTACAGGAATATCCCCTATTGGTTCTTGAAAAAAATACGGTTACCCGCAGTTATTTTGACGCCCTGCTCAAACGCTATAACGTATCCCTTACCCCCGAAATAGAGCTTGGCAGTATTGATTTACTGATCGACCTGGCCCAAATCGGGCTTGGCATTGCCTTTGCCCCCCGGGAATATATGGCAGTTCAGTTGGCGCAAGAACAGTTGTTCATATTGGCAATCAGCGAAAACATCCCGCCCCGCTACTTAGGGGCTGTTACCAACAGTACCGTGCCGCTGCCGGTCGCCGCCCAGAAATTCATGGATCTGATTGCGGAAGCCAACAAGTAAGTAGGCCAAGAAGATACAAAAAAGCAGCCCTTGCCTGTGCGGAGCTGCTTGTTTAAAATATCTCTTTTCGCCTGTTGAAAGCCCCAGTTCGGCTTTAGCCAGACAGGCCTGATAAAAATCTATAAAAATAACTTCAGAAACTTATACATAAGTGCGCTTGTTACTGCACTAAACGGAATGGTTAGTATCCAGGCAAACAACATTTGCTGGGCCACACCCCACCGGACAGCAGAAACTCGTTTTGCCGAACCAACCCCCATAATCGAGCCAGACACCACATGGGTCGTACTAACCGGCAGGTGCAGGTTCGTAGCGGCAAAAATGACCATTGCCGAATTCATATCGGCAGCAAAACCGTTGATAGGCTCCAGTTTAAAAATCTTACCACCCATAGTCTTAATAATCTTCCAGCCACCGGCCGCCGTCCCCAGACCCATGGCAGTGGCGCAGGCAATTTTAGTCCATAGCGGAACTTCCAGTGAGGGTATCTGCCCTGCACTCAAAAGCGCCAGAGTAATAATCCCCATAGCTTTTTGCGCATCATTAGAACCATGAGAAAAAGACATCAGACTGGCAGATAAAAGCTGCATTTTTTTGAAACCCGTATTTAGCTTGCCCGGCTCCTGCCGTCCAAAAATCCACATCATGGCAATCATAATAATATAGCCGCCGGCCATCGCAATAAGCGGCGACAGGACGAGGGAAAGGACAATTTTTTCGACACCGGTAATGTTAATGGCGTCAAAACCAGCGCCTACTATGACCGCTCCTAACACACCGCCAACAAGCGCATGGGAGGAACTGCTGGGAATACCAATCCACCAGGTAATCAAATTCCAGACAATAGCCCCGAACAAAGCGGAAATAATTACCGGCTGACTAACTAAAGAAGCTGATTTTACAAGATCGCCGCCGATTGTTTTGGCAACCCCGGTACTATAGAGCGCACCGGCGAAATTAAGTACAGCGGCCAGCAGTACCGCATATTGAGGATCCAGGGCCCGGGTTGATACCGAAGTGGCAATCGCATTGGCCGTATCATGAAAGCCGTTGATATAGTCAAAGGCCAGCGCAAAAAAGACCACAATATAAACCAGCGTCATATCAGGCATACTTTACGATGACTCCCTTTAATAAATTCGCGATATCTTCACAGATATCAAGAGTCTCTTCCAGGTGCAGCAGGATTTCTTTCCATTTAATTATCTCAATAGGATCATTGCATTCTCTGAACAGTTTGGCCATCTCCTGCCGGTATAAACGGTCTCCCTGCGACTCATATTCAATGATCCGGGCACAACGCTCTTCCAGCTTGTCTTTTTGCTTCTTAATCTCAGGCAAATGACTGAACGCTTTATCAATCTGCTTGGCACTTTTACCTACCAGTTCAGCAAGCGCTTTGGCCCCTTCGGATGCCTTACCGGCGTTGTAGAGTTCCATACGTTCAATCGTGCCCTGCATACAGTCTATAACATCATCAAGTTTGTGAGCAATGCTATAGATGTCTTCGCGGTCAAGGGGCGTAATAAATGTTTTGTGCAACAAGCCGACAATCTTAGCCGTATTCTCGTCAGCCTGCTTCTCCAGTTCGTCTATCTGAGCCATTAACTCAAACAAGTCTCCATCTTTGTTTAACGCCTCTTGTAAAACTTCGGCTGCATCCCGAATAAGTTGAGTATTTGCCAGAAGATAACCATAAAACTTTTCTTCACGGGGCTTTAAGCCAAATCCCATACTTAGCCTCCTCAATTTGTCGGATTCAAACTGATTATAGCATATACCCTCGAGCTTTGTTAACTAATTGTAAAGAAATGTTAAGATTCGGTTAATTTAGCACTGCTATTATGACCTAGCTACCAGAATAATACCGGTCAGAATTAAGACCAGTCCACCCAGTCTAAGCAGGCCAATTGCCTCATGAAACAGAAAAAAGGAAGCAATAAATACCAGTATGTAACCTAAACTGATAAGCGGGTAGGCATAACTTAGTTCCACTGTACGTAACGCATAAATCCAGAGCAATGTACTCACTCCGTACAAACCCAAGCCAGCAAGAATTGGCCAGGCAGTCATTATCTTCTCTAACAAAGAGCCGGTATCCGGAATGCGCACAGCACCAACCTTAAAAGCAATTTGCCCAACAGCCCCCAATAAAACAGACAATAATATAACATACATATCTTTCATCGCAATGCACCGTCCTGTGATCAGGGTTGAGCGAACATAACCCAAAGCTTGTCTTTGGTAGTATATTCCCTTTTGACGGAGGTATTCCTGCAAGCGGTAATCAATCTTGCCCGCCCGTTTACAATTTTGTCAAATCATTGCGGCTAAAAGCTATGCTCATCAGCTGTAATGCATGGCAAACTAACACTATTAATCACCTTGCCACACTATAGGTAAACCCATATAGCACTTCCGTGTTACTTGACGGCCGCCGCATTGTAATTTATTGTTAGCATAGAATGATTACTGCCGCCTACAAGGAGGAGCTTACCGTGTCCAACACTGTCAGGCTTGCTGAACTGGATATATTACGTGGCCTAGCGATATTGTTAATGGTCATTTTTCATACCATATTTGATTTGGCTTTCTTTTATGGCTGGCCGCTTGATTATCAGGCGGGTTTTTGGTACTACCAGGGCAAATCTGCTGCCATATTATTTATGCTGGTATCTGGTGTCAGCACTGTTCTTAGCCGCCGGCCGGTACGCCGCGGACTTGTTGTGTTGGGCACAGGACTGTTCATTACGGCCATTACCTATTGTTACGAGCCTGCCGTGTATATTCGGTTTGGCATCCTGCATCTGCTGGGCGCTGCTATGCTTGCCAGCCCGCTCCTGAACAAGGTCGGCCCCTTGCCGCTTAGCCTTATCGGCACGTTAATGATTGCCATTGGCAATGCCTTTTCTCAGCTAACCGTAAACACTGCCTGGTTTATCCCTGTTGGTCTTAAACCACCGGGGTTTACTTCACTTGACTATTATCCCCTGCTGCCCTGGCTGGGTATTATTCTCTACGGCTTGGTCCTTGGCAAGGTATTGTATCCTGCCGGCCAGACGCGGTGGCCAAGCGCAGCAGACTATCAGCCCCTCCGCTGGCTAAGCTGGTTAGGCCGCAGGTCTTTGCTGATCTATCTTATACACCAGCCGGTCATATTGGCACTCCTCCAAATAATAAAACCTTAGATTCGAGGGGCCGGTTGTGTGTCAGGGAAACCTGACTCACAACCGGCCCCTCGGGTCTGTTATTGTTTGTTGCCCATAATCATATCGTCAATGGCCTGAGCAGCTTTCTTGCCTGCCCCCATAGCCAAAATTACCGTGGCTGCGCCGGTGACGGCGTCACCGCCGGCATAGACACGTTCGCGGTTGGTAAGGCCGGTTGCCTCATCGGCCACAATACATTGCCATTTATTAACGTCAAGGCCCTTAGTAGTTGAAGAAATGAGCGGATTAGGCGACGTGCCCAGTGACATAATGACAGTGTCTACCGCCATAACAAACTCAGAGCCCGGTACCGGAATCGGTTTTCTTCGGCCGGAGGCGTCAGGCTCACCCAATTCCATTGTAATACAGCGCAAACCGCTTACCCAGCCTTTGTCGTCTACCAAAATCTCAGTTGGATTTGTCAATACATCAAAAATAATGCCTTCTTCTTTGGCATGATGCACTTCTTCGGCCCGGGCCGGTAATTCAGATTCTGACCGGCGATAGACAATATGGGTTTCAGCTCCCAGCCGGACGGCTGTTCTGGCGGCATCCATAGCCACATTGCCGCCGCCGACAACCGCAACCTTTTTCCCCACTTTAATGGGGGTCGCATATTCTGTTTTAAATGCTTTCATCAGGTTGTTGCGGGTTAAAAATTCATTAGCCGAAAATACCCCGTTGGCATTCTCGCCTGAGATCCCCATAAACTTGGGCAGCCCGGCACCGGAGCCGATAAATACGGCTTCAAAGCCCTCTTCATGCAAAAGCGCGTCAATGGTTACGGTCTTACCGATTATGACATTGGTCTCAATGCGAACACCCATCTTTTTAAGGTTGGCAATCTCATGTTTTACTACCGTTTCTTTCGGCAAACGAAACTCGGGGATGCCATAAACAAGTACACCCCCTGGTTCATGGAGGGCTTCAAATATTGTAACTGAGTAACCTTTGCGGGCAAGATCGCCGGCACAGGCTAACCCTGCCGGCCCGCTGCCGATTACCGCAATCTTTTTGCCATTTTTTTCGTCTATTGCACTGATATCGACCTGGTTTTCCCTGGCCCAGTCAGCGACAAACCGTTCCAGTTTGCCAATAGCAACCGCCTCACCTTTATGGCCAAGAATACATTTGCCTTCGCATTGGGTTTCCTGGGGGCAAACGCGACCGCATACCGCCGGCAGGGCACTCGCTCTGGCAATTATTCTGGCCGCTTCGGCAATTTCCCCTTTCTTGACAGAACTGATAAATGCGGGAATATCTATCGCCACCGGGCAATCACCCACGCATTTTGCATTTTTACAGTTCAAACACCGGGCTGCTTCGGCAACAGCCTCATCCAGGGAATAACCTAAGCATACTTCTGCGAAATTACCGACCCGGTTTTGGGCACATTGCTCGCGTACCGGTACTCTGGCTGCTTTGCCCATTAGTTATTACCTCCACAGCAGCCGCCGGCGTGACTGGTTTTTTCTGCCTCAAGCAGGCAGCGGCCTTCTTCTGTTTTATACATTGCCTGACGCCGCATGGCTTCATCAAAATCGACTAAGTGACCATCAAACTCAGGCCCGTCAACACAGGCAAACTTTGTCTCACCGCCAATAGTGACCCGGCAAGCACCACACATGCCGGTACCGTCAACCATAATCGGGTTTAAGCTAATGGTTGTTTTAAGATTATATATTTTTGTCAGTTTGGCCACAAATTTCATCATAATCATCGGTCCGATGGCGATTACATGGTCATACAGGGTGCCACCATCAATGAGATCTTTTAATACATCGGTTACGAGACCTTTACGGCCATAAGACCCATCGTCGGTCGTGACATGTACCGTAGCCCCCAAGGCCTGCATTTCAGCTTCCAGAATGATGAAATCCTTCGAGCGGGCCCCGAGTATCACATCAACCTGAATACCACGCTGCTGCAGCCACTTGACCTGGGGAAACACCGGTGCTGCCCCCACGCCACCGGCCACAAAAACAAACCGTTGTTTCCGCAAAGCGTCCATGTCTTCCAAGATAAATTCTGAGGCTTTTCCCAGTGGTCCGGCAAAATCAGCGAAACAATCACCGGCATTATATTGGGCCATCGCTATTGTCGACTGGCCTAAAGTCTGAAACACAATCGTCACTGTTTCCCGGTCGGTATTATAATCGCAAATGGTTAGGGGAATTCGCTCGCCTTTTTCATCCATCTTTACAATGACAAATTGACCAGGCCTGGCCGCCTTAGCCACCCGGGAAGCTTTTATATCCATTAAATAAATTTGCGCTGCTAATTTTCGCTTCTCAACTATTGTGAACATTTCAGCCTCCTCTTCTTTTTTTCGACATTATACGACAAAATCAGTACGAAGATTATATCATAAATTGCTGGGATTGGGAATAGGAAAAAGCCGCAGCCTAAGCTACGGCACAGGTTAGCCCCGGGCAATCTCATACCTGGTAATTAACCTTCCGTCCTTTGTAGCCGTGGTTTGGTTACAGGTAAATTCAGGATTCAGATTTTGGACAAAGGCGATGAGCCATTGGCTATAAAGGTCTTTCATCATTTTCCCATCCGCCCCGGCCCTTTTCCAGTTTGGTTCCTGCAAGCAAACCGTACTTTCCCAGACCAGGTTGTCTGCTGTACTTTCCTGTACTGAATCAGTCTGGTCACAGGGCATGCCGTTTAAAAAGTAGTCATTCAGGGCTTTGTAAATACCAGCGGCAGATATGGTTTCATATTTATTCTGGGCAGTGGCATGACTGGCACAGCGGGCACCATGTTCACGGAAAGTCTGTTGCACCGCAGCAACTGCAGTACCACCGCAGCTGTCCACAAGCGCCTGGATAAAAGCCGCTTCCCGGCTTTCAGCAATGTTAATCTGCCGTTGCAGCCAGCCATGGATATTGCTCTGGTCAATATGGTCTGTCAAGTCACTGTCAGGCAGTGGCTCACCATAGCTTTGCCACGACTGGGCCCTGGCTTCTTCGGCCATACCGCCGCATAAGTTTTCAACCGCCTGATAGATCAGCTGCTCACGCTCAATGACATAACGTATTTTGTTGTATAACCAATAATGTATCGGGGCTAAAAAAGCACTCATCACAATCTCTCCTTATGGTTAAGACTTTACTTTAGCCGGAACGACTTTATTCAAGGCAGCCAGCAGTTCTGTTATATTCAAGCCATGGATCTCAGCCGCCTGGGTAACAGGCTCGCCGGCTGAGGACGGGCAGCCAAGGCACCCCATGCCAAAAGAACGAAATACCGGCACGGTTTGCGGATAAACCCTGATAATGTCGCTGATTACACTGTCGCCGGTAATAGGGTCGCCCAATACCAGATTGCCTTCAGTGAGCCCGCCGGGAATCGGCATAATCTTTTCGCCGGCTGCAGCTTGAATAGGTTGGGTTTCAGTAACCGCACTCTTTTTGCCATAGAACTCAGCCAAAACATCGGTCTTGAACTTTTCAAACCCAATTCGCTCAATAAACTGCCCTATACGTTCAATATCGGCGTACTGCTGATAGTAACGCATAACAATATCAATAATCCGCAGAGTATCTTCGTAATCAAGACTTTCAATCAGCTTGTCGGCTAACCGGGGGTGTGAACCGGCACTGCCGCCCACATACACATCCCAGCCGGCATCAGTGCCGATAACACCAACGTCTTTGACGACAGACTCCCCACAGGAGTTGAGGCAGGCAGAAACACCCATTTTAATGCGGCTGGGCATTTCTTTTTTAATATAACGTCTGTCAAGCTCTAACCCCAGCTTGATACTGTCTTGTTTACCCCGCTTGCAAAAAGCAATGCCCGGGCAAATTTTAACACTGCGGACGCAGTTGGCGAACCCCAGGGCCGGTGTCATACCCAGCTCGTGCCAGATGTTTTCAATATCTTCGGCCTTAAGCCCGGTTATCATAATCCGCTGCGCTGAGGTCAGCTTCATTGTCCCCCCGTATTTTTTGGTGACATCTACATATTTTTGCATAACATCAGGTTTGATAAAACCACCGGGAAGATGGGGCGTTATCGCATAAGTACGTTGTCCATTCCGAATTTTTTGCAGGTTTGCTCCTTTGGGCAGCATGCTGCCACCTCCTTTAATTTTTGTCCACTGACGTTTTTACTGCTTCAGAGCCGCCGTCCCGCTGAGCTTTGGCATAAATGGAATCCACTGCCCCCATTCCGCATGGCGGTACAAAGCCAAATTGTCTTTTACATTCTGCAATCATTTCTTGTTTATAAAAACTGGCCATTGTCTGTATCCCCTTTTTGGTTATCTCTTGAGCCTATTGTAATATAGTCCAGTCTGCCATTCATTGGCAGGCGTCACAATGCGGCGTGATTTTGATCACATTCATTAAATTAATCGCACTGTACATAGTTTGCCGTAAATAAGTCAAAACTACACTTTGGAAAATTGAAGGAGGCGTGGAATATGGATACATTACAATTTTGCGAAAACAATCTTAAACATGAAGGCATGGAAGATTTTGTTGAAAAGTGCCGATCCGAGTTTAAAGAGGCCAGCATCTCGGTAGAGCCTTGTTTAGGTGAATGCGGGGACTGTGCGGAAACATATATTGTAAAAGTCAATGACCGCTTGCTGACTGGAGATACAACCCAGTTTTTGTTTGAAGAAATTAAAAATACGCTCTAGGGTTGATCAAGCTAACCCCCTCGGAGGCACAAAAAAAAGAACCGCAGCAAAAACCGGTTATGCAACTCCTTCAGGATGCCGCCGCCAAACTGCCATTGCCCCATGGGTCATAGATTTTTCACTCTGCTGATCAGGTATAAATTTTTTTGAATTTTAACCTAATAATAAAACTGCAGCCACCCCGGCTGCAGTTTATTAGTTTCTCCTATTACATTTCCCGATATCGGTCCAGGCGTTTCTCATCTGCGATAATAATCTTCTGATCAGCAAAACGAAGAACCTTGTCTTTTCGCATTGCATTAAGCACCCGGCTTACAGTCTCGCGGGTTGTGCCGATTAGATTGGCTAAATCCTGCCGGGTCATATCAAGATCAATCTCAACACCGCCGGCGACAGCCCGCCCATATTGCTGCGACAAGCGAATAAGGACGTGCGCGGTGCGAGAAAAGGTATCTGACAGCGCCAACGTTTTTATCTTCATTTGGGCATGCAGCAGCTTTTTACTCATAACCCTAATAATATGAAGGGCAATCCGGGCATTACCGGCTACTACGTTTTCGAGATCATTATTTTTTATAATGCCAATAACCGAATCCTCCAAAGCTACCGCCGTAGCCGGATAAGGTCCAGGATTAAAGAGTAATACCTCGGCAAATACCTCTCCGGGCCCGAGGATATTGATAATATGTTCTCTGCCGTCCTGGCTCATTTTAACAATTTTCACTTTACCGCTTTTAACATAATGAAAGCCTTCACCCGGTTCTCCTTCCATAAAAATAATCATATTCTTTTTGTAGCGCCGTTCAAGGGTCACCTGGCTGATGGCCGCCAGATCGGCTGGGGCCAATTCTTCAAAAACCGGCAAATGCTTTAAATACTCAAATTCCAACATGTAAACCTCTCCTCCCGGTACGGGGATTGTATATATAAAAGTCCAGCCTGCAGGCTGGACTGATACGGGGGCTCTAAATTCGGACAATCATTCCCCCGGGCTGATAGCACCTACCGGACACACAGCCGCACAGGCACCGCAGTCAATGCAAAGGCCAGGATCAATCACATATTGGGTATCACCATCAGAAATAGCCTCAACCGGGCAGACTGACGCACAGGCGCCACATTTAATGCATTCAGAGTCAATTTTGTATGCCATTTACTTTCCTCCTTGAATATGGCTTAGCCAACTCCATACACACCGAACTGATTATACTGTGCAAACCAGACTATTCCGGACAGGCTTCTCAGTAATCAGCTATATGTAGTATCTACAGTTTGCTGGTTTTACGATGCAGACATTAAGAAAATTGATAGGGACCACGATATAATGATAAGATTTAGAAAAGATTGGGAGAGCTGTCCTTATGCGTAATTATTATGGTCTACTTATTGGCGTAATACTGGCAGTACTGTTATCAGCCCCGGTGGCTGCGGCAACGGTCATTAACGGCGAATTGTCAAACCTGACCCCAAATGCCGGGGATGATGTTAAAGTTGTTACTTATGTCGACAACCAGCATGAACGACTGACTGATTATAGTAATGGCTATTCATTGCTTGTCCCGGCCGGACTTACTCTCGATGCCTCGCTGTCACCCATCGTTACCGTCCTGACTAACGACACCCTGCAAATTGAAATTTTTTATGACAATTTCGCAGGTACCCAGGCAACTGCCAACGATTACATGAGATATAGCAATAAATTCGTAAAAACCAACCGGGACCATTCTATGCTGCTTGATGAAACCTATTGGCAAAACGAATTTACGATTCACATTCTAAACTGGAAACGTCCCCGGTTACAACGGGTCGCCAATGACAAAAATTATTATTCCAGTATCGAAATAGCCAAGAGTCAAGAGGAAGTATTCACGATCCTAATCAAGTCGTCTCAACCTATTCTCAACGGTAAAGAGATTGCCGGCAATTTTTCCTTACTCCAACGTCAAGGTCTGGCTCGTTTCAATAGGGCGGCAACACCTGACCATACTCCCCGCAATCCGGAAACTCAGGCCTTCTATGACAAATTTTTCGGTGTAGCCAGCCCGTTACGCTGGGGAATTTTTGAACCGTCTGCACCGCAGGATTTTGAGAAGCTGACTGTTCTGGAAACTCAGCTTAACTATACGTTCCCCATTCTGGTCCGCTACCAGTCTTTTGATGAAAACCTGCCGATTTTAGCCCTGGAGTCGGCTTATGAGCGTGGCCGGGCAGTGGAGCTGACATTACAGACAGGCCTTTATTTCACGGATAACTCCAGTATTATCTACCATATTCTTGATGGCAAATACGATGATTACTTCACGCAGTATGCCAAACAGTTAAAAAATTTCGGCCATCCGGTGCTGTTCCGGCTTAACAATGAAATGAACGGTGACTGGTGCTGGTATTCAGCCGCTTATTATAGTAAGGACACCGATCTCTATAAGGCGGTCTGGCGTCATATCCGCACCATCTTTGATGACAACGGCGTCGATAATGTGATATGGGTATGGAATCCACATGATTTATCGTTTCCCAATTTTAAATGGAATCACTACCTGCGGTATTACCCGGGTGATGAATATGTCGATGTTATCGGCTTAACCGGCTATAACACCGGCACATATTTTATTGGGGAAAAATGGCGCGAATTTGCCGATATTTATCCTAACACCTATGCTGAGTATGATCTTCACTTTGCCAAGCCTTTTATGATTACAGAGTTTGGATCAAATTCAGTTGGTGGCAATAAACCTGCCTGGCTGGTTCGGATGTTTGAACAAATCTCTCAATTCAACAAAATAAAAATAGCAATCTGGTGGAATGGGATTGACTATGATGCTGCCGGCAAACCCGGACGTATCTATATTTTGGATGAAACTGACGAAACCACTGGCGCCTTCCGCCAGGGCTTGACCAAATTCAGCAGCGAATAATGCCTCAGTCAGGCCGGTGATACCGTTTGATTGACCACAGTATGAAATTACGCGCTTCCAGCCGCCTTTCGGCTTTGCAGTTCTCCATAGCTGCACTTGCTTTGACCCAGACTGCCAGCCGGTCATCACCTGCACCAGCGCTTGCGTAACCGACAGTGATGCTTAGCGGCAACCCAGGTTGATGCAGATTATGAAGATCAACGTAGAATTGAATATCTTTTTTATACTCTGTAAGTACCGCCGGGCTGGCCTCAGTAATCAGGGCAGCAAAATTATTCCCCGGCAGGCGGGTCATTGTTTGTTGTAAACCAACAGCTGACAATATGGCCTCTGCTGCTGCGTTAATAACAGCCTCCCCTGCCTGCACCCCCAGAACATCATGAATGAGACCGACACAATCAACATGGCAGACAATAACACCT
>JAEWGR010000025.1 GCA_023388195.1 Bacillota bacterium | reverse complement strand
GAATTACATAGCGGGGTAATAGAAAGACAAAGATTCTACAAAATAGCTTGTTTTGCAGAATCTTTGTTTTTCTATGGTAAGGTTGCTATTGCGGATAAAAGTGGCAGCTCCTTCAATATAGTAACCTGAATTGCTTTGCTTTATAATGATATAGGGAAAGCAGCAAGACTATAGCTACTAATGGAGGAGTTATGACTAAACTCATAGTTTTCATTTCGCTCATTTTTTTCAGTGTTTTTATAGCAGGCTGTGCAAAGCAAGCGGCCAATGAAGTACCGCCCAAGTCAGTAAGCGATACGCAAAACACAGCAGCTATGCAGCCCCAACCTGACAAAACAATAGCAACACCACAAAATGGTGCCAGTACTTCGGCCGGGACGACAATTAATCAGGAAATATTTTATGGCCAGTGGGTGATTAAGAGAGTACTGGCCTATGGTCCGGTCGGAACGTATAGCAAGGAGGACATAAAAAGCATCGAGGGTAGGAAATTAAGCTTTTCTAAAGAACAAGCAAGCTGTTTTGGGGACCAGTTAACCTATTTGAACGATACAGCGATTAACCCTATATATAAGAAAACGGTTGTTTCTGCCAGTGATTTTATAACAGGCTATCGTCTTACACTGGCTGCACTTGGTATTACGAGCGATTCAATTGTTCAAATCCATGCGTCCGATGCAAACGGCAATGGCTGTATTTTCTTTATTAAAGATCAGGATACTTTAATTCTGGTCGGTGGTGGAGTGTTTTTTGAGCTTGTCCGGGAAAGGCAATAGAGCCGGCTAAATAACAGCGATGTCTCATTTATTTTGAGATATCGCTGTTATTGTTTACTTTATTGCACAGACTAGAAGCAGATGTTCTTCAAACTGCCTTCTAGGTGAAGAAAATCTTATTTGTGTGCATATATATGACAAAAACATAATTTGTCTCCCTGCTGAGTATATTTAAGTGAAAAAACAAAGGATTTTAGATGGAATATAGAGAAAATTACTAAATGAGCTTTGGCGAAGATGATCAAGTTTACGGCGGTACTCCCAAAAGGGGCTTATTGCCGTAAAGTAAGATGGGGGGAAGAGACTATGAAACGCTTGTGAACATGGGACGGAAGCCAGTGGTGAAAATTAGCAGATGAGGAGGATACATATGAAAAAAGTGGATTATACGAGCCATGACCTGAATGTGCCTGAACTAACGTTCCGGGGGATGCTGCTGGGAATACTGATTACGGTCATATTTACAGCATCCAATGTTTATTTAGGCCTAAAGGTAGGGCTCACATTTTCGTCGTCTATTCCGGCAGCGGTTATATCGATGGCGATTTTGAAGGTGTTTAAAGACTCCAATATCCTGGAAAACAATATGGTGCAGACCCAGGCATCGGCAGCAGGTACTCTTTCGGCAGTTATCTTTATTATTCCCGGCTTATTGATGATGGGTTATTGGCAGGGCTTTGCTTTTTGGCAGACCTTAATGGTTTGTGCCTGTGGCGGCTGCCTCGGCGTGTTGTTCACGATTCCCTTGCGGCGGGCGATGATTGTTAATAGTGATCTGCCTTATCCGGAGGGGCTGGCTGCAGCCGAGATTCTGAAGGTAGGCAGCGGCAATACGGCCGGCGCGAAAGACAATGGCGTAAAGGATATTATGGCCGGTGGTATTATTTCCGCAATTGTCAGCTTGTGTACAGGCGGGTTTCAGGTTATTTCCGCGGAAATACACTATTGGTTCACCTTCGGCAGTATTACCTCGCAGCTGCCGCTCGGCTTTTCTTCGGCTTTACTGGGCGCCGGTTATCTGATCGGTATTGCCAGTGGTATTGCCATGTTAGTAGGTACGATTCTGTCCTGGGGCGTATTTGTGCCCTATCTTACCTCGGTATTGTCGCCGGCGGCCGGGCAGAGCGCCAGTGCGTTTGCCCAGTCGGTATGGGCCCAGAAGGTGCGGCTTATCGGTGCCGGTACGATTGGCATTGCCGCAATCTGGACGCTGATTATGCTGGTAAAACCAATCCTGGAGGGTATGCGGATTTCGATACAGGCCATGAGCCGGTCGGAGACAGGCAAAACCCTGCACCGCATGGATACTGATTTATCCCCTAAAACAACCGCGATGGTTTTTGGGGTAATTGTTATAGGTTTAGTGGGCACCTTCTATTCCTTTATTGCGGACGCCAACCTGTCGGCCGGTACGACCTGGGTTTTTGTTGCCGCCGGTGTTGCCATCTCCATCTGCATGGGCTTTTTTGTGGCGGCGGCCTGTGGTTATATGGCCGGCTTGATCGGCACCTCGGCCAGCCCGATTTCCGGGATCGGCATCCTGGGAATTATCATATCCTCGCTTGTCGTATTGGGGATCGGCTCCACTGTCAGCCTGTTTGATACGGCGATGGGAATTAAGTTCGCCATTGCGCTGGCTATTTTCATGACCAGTGTTATTGTCAGTATTGCCGCCATCTCGAATGATAATCTGCAGGATCTCAAGACCGGCTATCTTGTGGGCGCTACGCCCTGGCGGCAGCAGGTCGCCTTATTGCTGGGCTGTCTTGTTGGCGCATTTGCGATTGCCCCGGTATTGAACTTATTGTATGAAGCCTATGGTTTTGTCGGCGCTATGCCCCGGGCGGGGATGGACGAAAGTCAGGTGTTGTCTGCGCCGCAGGCCACGTTGATGACTACGATCGCCAAAGGGATCTTCAGTCATAACCTGGATTGGAACTATATCCTCTTCGGCGTCGGCGTCGGGATTGTCATCATTATCGTGGATTTACTGTTGAAAAGAAACTCGGCCAAATACTGCCTGCCGCCATTGGCTGTGGGCATGGGGATCTATTTACCGCCTACCCTGGAAATGCCGCTGGTTATCGGTGCGGTCATGAGCTATCTTGTGTACCGGTACCTGCATAACCGGGCGTCACAACGGAGTCCGGAAAACGTGGAAGAAGATGTGGAGGTTTGCAACCGCCACGGTGTCCTGTTTGCGTCCGGGCTGATTGTCGGTGAAAGCTTAATGGGGGTTATTATCGCCATTATCATTGTATTCTCCGTAACCGGCGGCGGCAGCGATGCGCCGCTGGCCCTTGTCGGCAAGGATTTTGCCTCCACCGCGGATTTGCTCGGCTTGCTCGTATTTATTGCGATGATTGCCATATTTATCTTCCGTATTATCGGTGTGAAGGCGCCAACAAAGCAGGGATAATTTTGACTGTTTAACCTTTCTTAATAAAGAATAAAGATAGCGTGAACTCTCGTTAATGGCGGGGTTCACGCTATTTTATTTTATATTTTACAGGGGGCGGGGTGTGAAATAAGACATGACTTTTTAAGGAAAATAATCCAGTTATGTTGCGCTAGTCACTTAATACGTATGAAATTTGCCTATAATGGAAAAATAAGGGGTAATTCATTGATGCCGCTTGACAACCCCAGCTTCTTCTTACATTACCCCTTGAGATGGCGAGACGCCTGGCACAGTCCTAGGAATATGAGAGAGTGTAGCATGACGGAAACAAAACAGCACGAATCAATTAGAAACCGGCGCCGCCCAAAAGGAATTGTGAAGCCGGTTTCTGTAAATTTCATCCACCTTAGAACGCCATGGGTAATAGCCTGGTGGTCAGCTTCTTACCTTGGCTATGCTTATATGAGCCTGGGGAGTTATGTCAAAGGCTTTATCTTGATATTCCTGGAGGCTTTTATCAATGTCAATTCCAAATTGAATTTGGGGATACTGTATAGCTTCACAGGGCGTTTTGAGATGGCCAAACAGGTAGTAGATATCAACTGGCTGCTCTTTTATGTACCGGTATATATTTTTTGCATTTGGGGTGGCTACAGGCTTGCTGTAGACCTGAACAAATATTCGATTTTGGCTGATAGGGAAAATTCCAGCATGATACCCTTTACGATCAGCAACTGGGAAATCGCCTTTTTAGATAAGCGAAAGCCCTGGCTGGCGATAGCATTATCTCTTTTATTGCCTGGCCTGGGCCACTTATACACCCATAGAGTCCCTGCCAGTTTCTATACGCTGGCATGGTGGGGGTTAATCGCTTATCAGGGCAACCTGTTTCCCTGTATACACCTCACTGTAATGGGTGACTTTGCCGGCGCCACCACGGCAGCTGACCCTTTATGGCTGCTCTTTCTGCCCTCCATTTACGTATTCGCAGTATATGATGCCTATGTAAACACCGTAGAGTATAACAGACTGTTCGAGCAAGAACAGAAGCGATTCTTAATTGACAACTATCAAAGTGCAAATTTCCCGGTACCAGAATAAATATAAGGTGGGTGCTAAGTGTACGTTTATGCGTCTTTCGACTATTCGGCGTTTCTTGAATTGGCCATAACCGATCTGGAGAAGCGCGGGATCGCCAGGGAGCATATCCTGGCAGTGCCTTTGGACAAAAGGGTTGAGGAAAGAATGGTCCTGGATACCATTCATCGGGCCGATGGGATGAGCTTATTTGACGGGGCTATGGTCCTGGGAGCAATATGTATGGAGTTAGGCGTCATATATGGCTTTGTCTTAGCTTGGGGGCCGATTATCTGGGGGTTGATAGGGCTACTGGGCGGAGCCATTAGCGGCTTTCTGCTTGATTACTTTTATGGCAGCCTATTCGGGCGCAAGAAGAAAAAATCAAGTCGCAACCGGGTCAAGGCCGGAGAGTGCAATAATACAGAAGTAATACTTACCGTATGCTGCGACAACAGCCAATACGAAATGGTGGAGAAAGTGCTTTGGGACAATATGGCCTTTGGGGTAGGCAAGTTGGACCGGCTCCGTAATACGATAGGAAATGGGGCGGCCAGCGATGGAAAAGAAGCAACCTGAGTCCATAAGAAATCAACGCCGTCCTAAGGGAATTGTGAGCGAACTCACAATTAATCTGCTGCACGTAAAAAACCCTTTGGTAACGGCTTTTTGGTCAGCCTTGTTTCCGGGGCTGGGCTTCCTGATCATGGGGAGTTATATAAAGGGGTTTCTGTTGATTATCGGGGCGACCATCACCAACTCCATGGGCCATATTAACCAGGCGATTATCTATGGGTTTACCGGTCAAACGGAATTGGCTAAACAGGTTCTCGATACCAGATGGCTGCTTTTTTATGCTCCTTTGCAGGTTTTTGGCACATGGAGCAGCTACCAGCTCACGGTTGATTTAAACAAATATGCACTCTTGGCCGCCCGCGAGGATTCAACCATTATTCCCTTTAAAATCGGCACCTGGGACATCGGCTTCATCGAGAAACGAAATCCCTGGGTGGCGGTAGCCTGGTCTCTTCTCATGCCTGGTCTGGGTCATCTTTATAGCCACCGAATCCCTACCAGCTTTTATCTGCTGACCTGGTGGCTCGGCATGGCCTACATGTCCCATCTCCTCCCGGCCATTCATCAGACCCTTTTGGGCGACTTTCCTCAGGCCATTGCCGCGATCAGTCCGGGATGGTTCTTATATCTGGTGGCCATTTACCCGTATTCCGCTTATGATGCCTATGTTAATACAGTTCAGTATAATATACTGTTTGACCAGGAACAGAGCCGGTTCCTAATTGACAATTATCAAAATCCTAAGTTTCCCATGCCCGCAATAGAGAAAAATAGCTGAACGAAACTATAAAGTCGGTTCACCTTCAAAATAATAGATGGTCGGAGTAATCACTTGAGCCGGATGGCTGTCAACCGGAAGCAGCAAGCAAAGTAGGCCTGGTTTTTGGCCGAATTATATAGCGGGGATAATATAAAGACAAAAATCCTACAAAATGTATTGTTTTGCAGGATTTTTGTCTTTATATGGTAAAGTGTCTATTAGTGAGTATTGTTTGAATTTATAAAACAGCGGTGTAATTTTTTAATTGCTGTAAAAATAGTTCTTTAATTGTCTGCAATCCGGATACAATCAATCCGGTGAGGAAAGGAAGGATGTCGATGATTTCGCGGCCATCAAAACTATTCTGGCGAACGGTTGTTGCCGTTATGCTGGTAGTCAGTTTTTATACGTTTGCCCTGGTTATTGCCGGGGGGTTGCTCTATCTTTCTTACCTGACCTTTGTGGGAACGCATGTCGGGTTGATGTTAAAGGTCGGGCTGACGTGTTTGGTTTCCGGCCTGGTTATTCTCTGGAGCATTATTCCCCGGCTTGACCGGTTTCCTTCACCGGGTCCCCGCTTACTCCCCGCCGGGCAGCCGGAGCTTTTCGGCCAAATCACGGCCATTGCCCAGGCTATGCAGCAGTCTGTGCCCCGCGAGGTATATCTTGTTGCCGACGTCAATGCCTGGGTGGCAGAGCGGGGCGGCTTTATGGGGCTGGGCAGCCGGCGGGTAATGGCCATTGGCCTGCCGCTGCTGCAGAGCCTGTCGGTGGCTGAGTTCCGCGCTGTTTTGGCCCACGAGTTTGGCCATTATTACGGGGGCGACACCAAGCTGGCGCCCTGGATATATAAAACGAGAACCGCTATTAGCCGCACCCTGCAATCGCTGGATGAGGGCTTGATTCATATTGTATTCAAGGCCTATGGCAAGCTGTTTCTGCGGATCACCCATTCGATCTCGCGATATCAGGAATTTGTGGCTGACGAGGCGGCCGCTGCTATCGCCGGTGCCCCGGCCCTGGCTTCGGGGCTGCGGAAACTCCATGCTGCGAGTTTTGCCTATAATGGGTACTGGCGGAGTGAATTCCTGCCGGCGCTCCAGGCCGGCTATCTGCCGCCTTATGCCGGGGGTTTTGCCTATTTTATGCAAAAAGGCAGCATTCAGGAGGCTATGGCGGCCAGCGTTGACGAGGAGCTGGCTGCCACCCGGACTTCGCCGTATGATACCCATCCGGCGCTGAGGGACCGGTTACAGGCCCTGGCCCAGCAGGCGGCAGACCGGCCGGCCGACGATACGCCGGCTGTCGCCCTGCTGGCAGCCGTGCCGGCCCTGGAAAAAGAGCTGTTTCAAACTTCGGGCGGCGAAGCGGGCCAAGAACTTCAACCCACAGACTGGCGCCGGATCGGCGAACAAGTCTATCTGCCGGCCTGGTCGGCGCTGACCGGCACCTATCAGTCCGTGCTGGCAGGCATCACCATGGAAACGGTTGCTGATATCGCCCGGGAACCGGCGGACTTCATCATCAAGATTGAGCTGCACGACAACCGCCAAATGCCGGGGGAAAGCGGCCAGCACTATGCGCGGCAGTTGTTAGGCGTGGCGATTGCCGATCAACTGGCCCGCCAAGGCTGGCAGGTTAGTGCGCTGCCGGGAGAAGCTGTCAAACTGATGAAGGAAGAGAAGGAGTTTGAGCCTTTTACCGCGATGTATGATTTGTTTACCAAGAATATGACAAGGCTGGCCTGGCGGGAAATGTGCCAGGCGATAAACATCTACGAAATGTCGCTAGGCTTAAATAAAAAGGACCCAAATGTGATATAATTCAGCCAAGAATAGAAGACAGCATTGGGAGGTGTCCTGATGGAATATATCAAGATCGCCACAATCGAGGACGAATTTGAGGCCCAGGTCCTGGCGTCCATTTTGACAGAGCGCCAGATTGAGCATTATCTCAAATCTTTTCATGACAGTGCCTATGACGGTCTTTTTCAAAGAAATTACGGCTGGGGAGCGCTATTTGCCAGCAAAGACAAGGAACAAGAGATACTGGAAATCATCGAGGATATCAGGAAATCGGTGTAGCCGCCAGGCCGGGCCGGTTAAACGGCTGGCTTTACGTACCAGCAAGTGAAGTGGTAGAATTAACAGGGTAAAAGCACGGCTTGGCTGCAGGCCGGGCCGGTTCGCCAGGGGTGAGAGGGAGGCCGTTCACATTGACGCCACTAAAAAAGGTGGCCATTTTTCTTATGCTTATCGGTAAGGAAAAGGGTCAGAACATCATTGCCGTGATGGATAACGATGAAATTAAAGCGGTTGTGACCGCCATTCGCAGCCTGACCGTGATTTCTCCGGCCGACACAGCGCGTGTCAGGGCTGAGTTTGACGAGGCAGGCTATAGCGAGCAGATGAATCCTGCCGATGTGCTGACGCTTATGCGTTTTTTATTTGACGGCTGCAAGATTAGTAATAAGGGCTGAAGGGTCAGGGAGAGACATCAGCTAATGGTCTTATATTGGTAAGGAAGGGGAGCGCGGTATGGCAGTGAGTCTGCGCGAATATTTTTCTTGCTACCGAGGCTTACCTTGTGCATATAATGAGAGAGGCAAGTACGACAGTCGTATTATATGAAGATGAAATTATAGCTTATTTACGCTATGTCACTCTATTATCAAATAGCAAAAAGGCGTCCGGATAGGATGCTTTTTGTCTATGGCTAGGTGAAAAAAGGAATGCATGCACAGTGCGAGGAATATAGTCATTAGCTTATTTTATGACAGAATGAAGGTGTTTTCTTTATGCCGGTAATAGCCCCCACGCCGCCCACCAAACCAACGCCGCCTGTGGTACCGGCCGTTACGCTGTCTAATTCTGAACAAGCCGGGAATGCGTCGCCGGCACCAACCCCGGCACCTGCTAACAAAACGCAAGCCCCGGGGAAGACGGTAAACCCGGCGGTGACCGGCACTGTCAAGGAGCTGGAAGGACTGGGCAAGGCCTTTCAGGGCAATTCGCCCCCTAAAGCCGGAACTAAGGCTGAGTCGGCGGCCACGGAAACAGAAGCCAAGAGCACAACCGTTCCTGCCATGCCTTTGGCAGCGGAGACCGGTGTTGCCTCCCAGGCTGCCGTTCCCGCGCAACCGCCGCTGCCTGCCGCCAAGGCGGCGGGGTTCAGCTATTTTCCTTTTGTGGCTATTATAGTGATTACGGCGGTTGTCTTATTTGGCTTGCGGCTCTTTAAGCCTAAAAAAGAACAAACCCGTACTGTTGTTGACTATTCGCAGCGCTCCACCGCCGTAATGGATAAGGATGGTGTAGATATTGTGGTATCGCCGCAGACCACAGCGCCCAAGATTAAGCAAAACTTTGAATTCCGGGTTTGAGATACCGGGTTATGATCTGAGTTCAGGAAAAACCAGCAAGGGAGGTCTACTGCATGCCTACGATCGTGGCCCTTGGTGATTCGATTACCTATGGCTTTCCTTATATGCCGGACAGGTCCTGGGTTGCGCTCACCGGCGCCGCACTGGGTATTGCCCTGCTGAATAAAGGCAGCAACGGGGACACTACGGCCGGCATGCGGGCGCGGTTTAAGCAGGATGTTATTGCTCACTCGCCAGCCCAGGTCATTATCCTGGGCGGCACGAACGATGCCTGTGCCCGGGTGGCGGCTGAAACGGTGGCAGATCAAGTCCGGCAAATGGTCGAGCTGGCGCTGCAGAATCAGATAACCCCTCTTATCGGCCTGCCTGTGCCCTGCAATTATCCGCCGGACGAAGCCTGGCTGGATCTGTATCGCCAGGATATGCGGGATTACGCGGTGGACTCGAAGCTGACCGTGATTGATTTTTACGCGGCCTTCAAAGCCATTCCGGCTTGGCGCGGTCTGTATGCCGATGTGCTTCACCCCAATGAGGCCGGGTACCGGGTAATGGCGGCAGCGGCTTCGGCGGTTATCAAAGAACTGCTTTAATAATAAGGGTCTGCTCAATAGAAGTTGAGGCAGGCCCTTTATATTTATATTTCAGTATCTAATAACCACATTTTTCCGGTATAATGGAAAGGGACAAGCTACTACTTCGTCTCTGCATTAAATACAGGAAGTAATTGCCCGCGCCGTCAGGCGGCATTTCTATAAGGAGGCCCAGATGTACTTACTGGCTGCAAATAGTAATAAACCGCTCTATCAACAGCTCTACCAGCAAATGCGCACCAAAATTCTAAACGGTGAACTGAGTGCACGAACTAAGCTGCCTTCCAGCCGCCGCCTTGCGGCTGAGCTATACATCAGTAGGAATACGGTAGACACCGCCTATCAGCAACTGTTGTCCGAAGGCTATATTGTTGGCAAAAGCCGCAGCGGCTATTATGTGGAGACCCTCCATAATACGAAGTTGTCCGCTTTTACCGAAGCTATTCCGGACACGGCTGCCGGTCAAGCGCCGCCGGAGGAAATTCTCTACGATTTTCGGTATGGCAATTTGAGCCCGCAGCTTTTTCCTTTTGCCCAGTGGCAGCGGCTGACGAATCTCTGTCTGCAGCAGGATCAGGGGCAATTCTCAAACTACAATGATTGCCGGGGGGAACCCGGTCTCCGGCAGGAGCTGGTAAAGTATTTGCATGAATACCGGGATGTCCGCTGTACGGCCGATCAAATATGGATTGCCGCCGGAACGATGCAGTGCCTCATGGCTGTCTGTCAGTTGCTCCGGGCAGAGGCCAAGGCTATTGCCATGGAAGATCCGGGTTTTGCCAATGCCTATTTGGCTTTTACCAATTACGGCTTTGAGGTGCCGCTTATTCCGGTAAATAGCCATGGCCTCAATGTTAAAGCCTTGCGGGCCGCTGATGCCCAGGCTGTCTATGTGACGCCTTCGCATCAGTTCCCTACCGGCCGCATTATGACCATAACCAGGCGGCTGCAGCTTATTGACTGGGCCTATGAACAGGATTCGCTGATTATTGAAGATGACTATAACTGCCATCTGCGTTATGATGTAAAGCCAGCACCGGCTTTGCAGGGATTAGCGCCGGATAAGGTCATCTACATCGGCAGTTTTTCTAAAATCCTGTCGCCTTCCCTGCGGGTAGCCTACATGGTATTACCGAAAAAGTTGACGCTGCAGCTGCAGCAGAAAACCGAGAATTATGCCTGCTCCGTGCCGCTGCTCGTCCAAAAGCCGCTGGAACGGTTTTTGCGGGAGAATTTTTTCGAAAGTCATTTGCGGAAACTACTCCGGCAGTTTAAGAAAAAGAGAGATATTTTATTGCAGTCACTGCAGGAGCATTTTGGAGACTCGATCACGGTAACCGGAGCCAATGCCGGTATTCATATCCTGGTGCAGTTAAAGCTGCCGGTGTCCTCCCAGGAACTGGTAGGCAGGGCGGCTCAGGCCGGTGTGGCTATTAACGGCGATAATCTCTGGGTGGAAGCCGTACCTGGTACTGGGGCCCGTGTTCTTTTGGGCTTCGGCACTATTGCCAACGAGGATATTGACCCGGCTGTCCGCTTGTTGCATCAGGCCTGGTTTCAGTAAGGAATCTGAATCAGGAGTGACACCCTATGGGGGCGGTACATCCTGATTTGGGTTTGCTTTAATCCTACTAAGAGCAGCAGGGCCAGGGAATATGCGTTTTCCCTGGCCCTGCTGCTCTTAGTTTCTGTTCTTAGAAATGTAATTACTCAGAAGGATGATTCAATAGCTGCTACCGGACACACAGCAGCACACGGACCGATGCCAACACAGTGTTCTGCCTGAATCTCAAACTGTGTTTCCCCTTCCACCACCGCATTGTGCGGACAAACCTTCAGGCACTGGCCGCACTTGATGCATTTATTGGTGATTGTGCGATGTACAGGTTGCCCGGCCAATTTTCTTTGCACGCTTTTCCAGGCATCGCCGTATTCGAGTATTTCGCCGGCTTTGAAAAAGGCATCGCTGCCGGCGGTTTTATAGGCGATATACATGGCTGCATCATACCCGGCTGTTACGCCGGCCGCCGTGATGATACGGCCGGAGTCAACAAACCGGTCATTTTTCTTCAGCGTGATTGTCGGCTCAATCGCTAATAGATCAGCAAAAGCCAGGTGATGGGTTGTTGCTGATAGCCCGCGCAGGAGCCCGGCCTTGGCCAGTAATAGGGCCCCATTACATATGGATAAGGTAATAAGTGTGTTTTGGCTTTTGGCCTGCAGCCAGTTAATTACCTTCGTATTGGCTAACAGCTCCTCGGTTACTGCGCCGCCGGGAATCACTAAGATGTCGATGGGCGGGCAATCGTCAAAATCGTATTCGGCCTTAAACACCAGGCCTCCCGTCATACCGCGTAAATCTTTTTTGGTTTCACTGACAGTGAACACGTCATATAGCTTGCGTGAGGTTTGATATAGGGTAGTTTGATTGCTGGGCGGGGCGAAATCAACCGCCGAAAATACTTCATAGGGGGCAGTAAAATCGGTTGCATCAGACCCATCAAACAGAAATATACCTACTTTGCGTGGCAATTCATGCTTACTCATTGCTCAGGACCTCCAAGACTTATTCATCCGTGCGCACGATAGTTATATTAAAGCATGCAATCTGCGGCTGAAAAAGAGCCAGATTGTAAGAAATGCAAGAGGCCAGCAGGGGCTTTGAGCGGTTTATGAGACTTCTTTAACAGCAAAGGCCTGTCTCAATCGACATTGAGGCAGGCCCTTGAACTGTTCAGTACCTGATAACCACATTTTTCCTGTATTCAGTTTAGGGACGAGTCACTACCTCGTCCCTAAACTGAATACAGGAGGTGATTGTATGCGCCTTGAGACCCCAAAGTTCAAGCTCCAAGTCTCAATAGCGGAAGAAGCTAACAATGATTAAGTTCATTGTCAGCTTCTTCCGTTAGCCTCCGGTATCCAAGGAACGTCCCTGTTACCAGCAGGGGCATTCCTATATCCTATGTTTATTATATTCTTTTTATTATCAGTTTAACAAGCTTTTTTAGCTTTGTGGCGGCATATTTACGATATAGGCCTCCTTCAGGATAAAGTAAAAAAGAAGTTTTTAGAGCCGATGCCTTGCAAAGTGCTACAGCCTGAATTTGACAATATAGCTGCAGCAGGGAGAATTAGCTGCCATTATATCCAGTACCCGGTAATTGCCGGGTGGCATGCAGGGGAGTATACTGACGGTGGGAGGTGGCACTATGCTCCAAGTGCAAACGGTGGTTGACGGTCTTGCCCGCCTGGCCGCATCAATCTGTGACAAGTGTCTGCTGAACGAAACCTGTGGCGGTATCCCCCAGTGCGGTGATGTTCAGCTGCTGAAGCAGGCCGAGGAATTGCTTACGCTGCACTCTGGGGTGCAGGGGCGCTCTTCTTGACAAGTATAAAAACCGTATCAGCTTTTTTGGCTGGTACGGTTTTTATACTTGCGGTTGCTGTCGCGGCAGGGGTGAGCGGGTTACAGCACCGGCTGCTCACCGGCAATCTCGGCCACGGTTTTGGTTGTGAACCTGACGCCCAGGTCAAAGGCTTTGTCACAGTCCAACGGGAATACCTCTTCGCGGCGTTTTGCCTTGGCGGCGGCGTCAAAGGCGGTTGAGACATACTTGTCATAATCGCTGAACTGGTAGGTATCTGTAACATATAAGGATTCGGTGGCGCCGAAAGTCCTGGCAAAGGCTTTTTCTGTGGTCGGCAGGATGAGGTCATAGCCCCATTGGTGTACCATGTCGGCGGTAATGTTCATGGTATAAATAAACCCTACCGGTTTTTTCTTCTCCAGCAGTGAAGAGTAGTTTTTATCATAGACCAGATACTGAAAGGCCATCCGCTCCATGAGTGAGCGCATCTCACCGGTGACGTTGCCCAAGTAAATCGGTGATCCCAGGATGACGGCATCGGCGTCGTGGATCTTGTCCAGCACCGGTGTCAGTTCATCCTGGTACGCACATCTGCCATAACTTTTGCCGCCTTTTAACTTACAGGCAAAACAGCTGATACACCCTTTAAAGCTGAGGTCGTACAGATGGATGAGCTCGGTGGCGGCTCCCTGCGAGGCGGCCCCCTCAAGCGCTTTGTTCAATAAGGTTGCCGTGTTCCAGCTTTTGCGGGGACTGCCGTTAATTGCTATCACTTTCATTGAAAATACCCTCCTTTACTATTTGGCCTTGACTTCCTGATATGTATTATATAATGTTATGAGAGAAGAGTTAAGTATGAACATATTTGTTATATACTAACCTTAAGGTAAGTAAAAGGGGTATTATATATGAGTGATTTTGAAAAAGAATATGGCGGCTGTTCCATGTACTATACCTTATCGATTCTGGAAGGCAAATGGAAATGGATTATTTTGTGGGAGATCTTTACCGCCGGGGTTATCCGTTATAACCAGTTAAAAGCGCAGGTACAGCCCATTGCCCATAAAACCCTGAGCCACCAGCTTAAAGAACTGGAAAACAGCAAGCTGATTCACCGGGAACAATATAATCAAATTCCCCCTAAGGTGGAGTACTGGCTGACGGAAAAAGGGAAAACCCTGATTCCCATCCTGGAGCTTATGTACCAATGGGGCGAGCAGCACCGGGAATAACTTCTGTTAGTTATATATTGTCCATACACGTTTCTTTTAGTCCGGGCTGGCTGAACGTAATTCTTAGATGAGCGGCAACGTTATGACTCAGGAGAACCGTCCCCCTGAGTCAACCGTCCCCCTGAGTCACTTGGGGCTGTATTCGACCTGGAAAGGGGCGGTCGAAAATAGGGAAGCAACCCTCCACGGCTTCGGAAGGTTGCTTCCGCCAGTGTATGATTCTGGGGGTCAGATCATTTTGCGCCGAGGGTATTCTCTGCGTTAATTTGTTTTACGTTTTGTACGAGCTTGTGGGCAATATCCGGCTGAGCGTGGAAGAACTTTTGAAAAGCTAGACCGGACAATATTAAAATTTCCACAGAATCTACGGCAGCAATATCTTCTGTGTGCTTAGTGTGTTCGGTTAAGCCATTTCCGCCGAAGTGCTGCCCTGGCTTAGTGTATTCTTTAGATGGGTGAAGGAAAGTTAATGATTTTAGTTTACCGGAAAGTAATATGTTATAGGAATAACTAATATCACCTTGGTTGGTGATTATTTCACCGGCATTACAATGGACATAGGAGCTGCAGCAATGGAGGAACTTTTTTGCCTCTGCTACTGATAATCCACGCAATATAGCTATGGCTTCAGTTGGTGGGCAAGCTAAACTCTTGCACAAAACCGACCATAGCTCTTCTTCTGTAACAAGTTGACTATTGATAATCGATGAATGCTTAGTGAAATTTTCATGAAACCATTCACCTGCCTGCGTATCTACTATTTCTCGTCTACGTGCTAGGCGGAAAAAAGGGGAACGTACCGCGCGTAAATGATGAATATCATCTACAATCAAGATAAAAGGGGTTAATAAACCATAACCCGATTCAACAAAATGCTTGTTGTAACGGCGGAAGCCCATCTGCTCGTAGAGACGCAGCAAATGAAAATTAGAAGAGCCAAAGGCAAATTGAATTTGATTACTGCAGAAAAGCTCATAACCTTTTGCAATAAGCAGATACAGCGCTGACGAGCTTCGGTAAGCGGGTGCAATCATTAATTTTCCAGAAAAGGAGTATTTATTCTTATTTTTATCTGAGTAAAAGTTCTGAAATAAATCCAGAGACAGAATGTCTACTATTTCCCTTGGAAATTGTGCGAGAGTGCCAATGTTGATGCGTAAAGTACCAATTAGCTTTGAGCCGATTTTTGCATAGAGCAGAATGGTCCACTCATCTAGTTCATCATACAGTAACTTATTAATATGGTCTGCATTCACAAGATGTTTTGACATTTCCTCTATATAGATATTGTAACGCAAATGATATACTTCTTGTTTTTCTGATGCCGTGGTGGCTATGCCAATTTGAATAGAACCTTCTGAAGCTTCTGCCGGGTATGACGTTGTTTTTTGATATTTGTTTAACATTTACAATCTCTCCTTATCCTAGTGATTGACATACTGATTTTAGCTGCTAAGTATAAATTTCCATTGTCTGCCACCCCCTTAATAAGGAATTATGGAGAGATTCTATATAACCCTGTAAAAAAATGTTAAATTATAGCGTAATAGGTAAATATATATACTTTTTAGGGAATATAAAAAGCCCTTTTTCAGGAGTGTTTACTCACTGAAAAAGGGCCAGCAGATCGATTGGACGTTTTATGGTGTTGCCAATGTAAAATTAACCAAGAACGTAGTTCCTTCATCGCTGGTATTGAATTTGATAACGGCATTGTGTCTGTGGGCGATTTGATAACAGATTGGAAGGCCTAAACCTGTGCCTGTAACTTTGGTAGAAATAAACGGTGTGCCCAATTTATCAAGTACATGTGCGGGTATTCCTGCACCCTGGTCACTGATGGATAAGACGACTTTATTATCTTCCACAAAGGTGCGAATGGTCAGGTTGCCCCCTGACGGCATTGCTTCAATACTATTTCGTACCAGATTCAGCAGCAACTGGCGAATTTCATTTTCGTCGAGCAACAGTTCGGGAATATAGGTAAGTTTGATATGTGTATATATTTTTGATGTAGTCGCATCTGCCTCGATTAAGGGAAGCAACGCCTCGATGATCTTGTTTAACGAACCTGTTTTGAAAACGATTGCCTTTTTTTGAGATAAAGCAAGGTATTCCCGAATAATGTCATTGGCTCTATCTATTTCCTCGATCATTAATTCGAATTTTTCTTGTTCGGTGTGATATTTTTCTTTTCTTCCCAGAACCTGCAGATAACCGCGTACCGTAGTCAGCGGATTTCTAATTTCATGCGCGACGGTTGCAGCCATACTGCCTACGATATTCATCTTATCAAGCCTTGAGGTCATTTGTTCCAGCTTTTTCCTTACCGTGATGTCACGAATAATACCTTCCAGTGCTATGAGCTGGTCTTTTTCATCAAGAATGGGGACACATTGTTGTTCGATCCACAGGGTAGTTTTATCTTTGCAAATGAGACGCAAGGTTAATGGCAATTTCACGGAATGTGGCAGCTTATTGATAAAATCGTCAAGCAGGCAACGATCATCAGGATGTATTAAATTGAACACTAATTTGTTGTTGGTGTAATATTCTTCAGGGGAGTAACCCGTGACTGACAAGGAAGAGGGGGTTATATAGTCGAGTTTCGCTTCAGGCAGTAGTTGATAATGATAAATAACATCAATGGCATTTTCTGCCAATAAACGGTATTGAGTTTCCTTTTTTACCAAATCTGTTCTGGTCTTTTCAAAGTATACCATTAATGTACCTATTGCAATGATCATACGTAACAAACCACCCAATAAATAACCCCAATGAGCAAACCATGATCCACCAATTGAAAAAGGGAGCGCTAAACTGAGTAAACTCCAGAGAATGAACGCATAGCCGGTAATTAAGCGGCCAAATCCCGGTAGCTCTAAGTTGCGTATAAAAGTTAACCCTATCCATATGAGTGCAACGCAGCAGATAAAGATGGTGGGTAACAATTTGTAAACTATAGATGAGTATAGTGCATTTAACACAGCATTGAGGATAAAAATGCTGACAATGCCATGAAACCACCATTTACTAAGCGGTTTATTTATAAAGTCGCAAGTCCCCCATACAAAAGTTAAAGCAGTGATTATATTTAACATTTGATATATAGTTACGCCTAAGTCGGATGCTTTCCAAGCGAGTAGTCCAGAATCGAAGAGTGTAAACCGGGAGAGGAGGATAAGCCAGCTTAGTGCCCATTTACCCATGTAACGTTCGCGATACAATGCATACAAATATATGTATACAAGAACTATGGAAATCGTGCCAATAGATGATCCAATTACTGATAATTGAATATAATCCATAATTACTCCTGCCGAAGGCTGATTGATTACATTTACAGTATTTGTTCTACAATAATTGCAAATTTCCTTCTTTAGGATTATTTAGCATTTTTTGTAATAATTTGTTGCTGTGGGCTGTTATTATTCAACAAGTACTATCCTTGATTAACCCCTGCGTCAAAGATGAGCTGGGCGGCGGGGCCTACTGGTTCGAGGGTAAGTATGATGTAGGAAAACCAGCGCTCTTTGCGTTTAGCGGTGAGGGAGCCGGGGTTGAGCAGAAGAATTTTGTTGCGGGTGAATATGCAGGGCTGATGGCTGTGGCCGAAGATGATGATGTCCACCTGGTCGCCGGCAAAGGCCTGGAACGCCCTGTCCGGCGTTGTGCCGCCGGTTCCGTGCCCGTGATAGAGGCCGATCTGATAGGAATCCAGTGTCAATATCTGCCTCTCTGGCAGCAGGCGTTTAATTTCCTCCGGGTCGTTGTTGCCGGCGACGCCGAAGAAGGGCCGTTGGTTTTGCAGATATGTCAGGACAGAATTGTTGGTAAAGTCACCGGCGTGGATGATCACCCCGGCGTCGGGATGCCTGTTAGTCAGCCAGTCCAGCTTGTCCGGGGTCTGAAGATGGGTGTCGGCAATAACGATTACTTTCATAGGGAACCTCCTGCTGCAATACATCCTAAGGGATTTAATAAACTCTTTTTATTATGTGCCAGATGCTGGCCGGGATTTTGCCAGGATAGTTGCATTTGTTCTGTCGTATAACGGTGAGCACAAATTCCTCTGCTGCTTACCCTCCCGCCGGCGTTTGTACGGGCTGGTGTGTCAGGGCATTAACCGGCAAATATCTGATAAACAATAAAAGCCAGTAACAAAATGCCGCTGGCAGCCAGAATAACCTGTTTCGGTGGGAGTGTTTGTTCCGGCTTTACTCCCTTCTGGTCACGGTGGAAGGTCTCTTTCCTGTTGTCAGGCAGCTTGTCCATGGCAACCCGGACAATTGGCTTGCCACAGTTAGGACAGAGCTGGGCCGTGTCCGGGCATTCATATCCACAATACAGGCATGTAATCATAGCGGCTCCTTTCCAGTGGTAGATTTTTTCAGCCTTTTCCCCAAACAACCACATACAGCATCAGCAAAAACCCAATAATAATTGCCCAGTTCATAGGCTGCGCGTATTTCGACTGCTTTTTCTGCTGCTGTTCCGCCTCAATCCGTTTCCGGGCTTCAAAGCGGGCCAGCTCTTCTTCATAAATTTTTTTCTTTTGAACCTTGGTTAACGGCATCCGGCATCACCTCTTATACGGTGTTGGACTCTGATGTAATTGTTAAAATAATCCAATCATATTATAACTTATCTGACGGCTGCGGTAAATCGGTTAGCTGCCTGGGATTTCGGGGAGATGTGAAAAAGTTTTAAGATGGTGCATCTGAGTCGCATGGCCGGATGAGGTGAGAAAAATGACTCAAGAGAACCGTCCCCTTGAGTCAAAAATTTGCTTAATTGGTTGCTATTTTTTGAGAAGAATTGCGATAGTCGGGCTATCTTTTACATAAGGATTGCCCATGACATCACTGAATACTTCAATTTGCTTAAACCCGGCTGCTTGTACTTCCTTTATTATCGTTTCCGGGGTGAAGTAACAGTTCCATATACAATATTTCCTGATTCCTTTATCTGTAATAACCGCAGTTTGTTCTAATGTCACATTGTTGGAATACTTATATTGTTCATTCAATGCGAGGTATTTTTCTTCACTCCAAAAGCCGCCAGTTTCACAAACTTCCCAAGTCTTTAGTTCTTGAAACTCGTTGTATTTTACCATAGAGAATACATCTAACAAAAGGGCTCCACGAGTTTTTAGGCTACAATATATTTTACGGAGTATTACAGCTCTGCGTTCGGTTGACAGAGCGCCATAATCGCAATAAATAAATGTTGCTAAATCAAACATATTATGATAATCCATGTTTAGATAATCCTGATACATATAAACTATGGCTAAGTTTTGTTTGTTAGCCGAATTTATTGCATAATCTATTGACCTCCTTGAAAAATCAATCCCAGTTACCTTATAACCTGCTTTGCAGAATCTTTCGGCATATAATCCGGGACCACAGCCAATATCTAATAATTTTGGATACCTGTGGGATGGTGTTGTTTGTTCAATCCACTGTACAGACTGTTCAATAAAACGTAATTTGCGGCTTGCGCCTTCGTAATCCGGATTAAGATGGGCTTTGAGCATATGCTTTGAAATATGTTCGTCATTCCAAAGATTTGCATCACTTTGCTCATAAAGGGATGGGCGCTCCAAATACCTAAAAATATTGTTATTCATAACAACACTCCTTCTAAATATTAGTTCAAATAAAAAAGCCGTAGATTTTACTCTACGGCTAATCCTCTTGAGGTGAAGATTAGTTTGAGTAAAATAAAACCAAACAGCAGGTACAAAAACAAAACCGCGAAACGGTTGTTTGGACCTAGTGAGTTGGCTTTATTTACTCTTTTCCAGTCGCATCTATACCACTGATTTTGTGGTATCAGACACGCCGGACATTCATCACCTTTTTATTTGTTTTATATTTTTATTCTATAATCTTATTGTTTAACTTGTCAATGGATAGCTTATCTATCTAGTTATTTCGGTAGCGCCCTCGCCGGGGCGCTTTTTGTATTGCGGAAAAAATATTTTTAACCATTCCCGGGGTCAGTTAACACGCTTCTTTGCCGGGGATCGCTGTTGTGGCTGGCAGGGGGCTGACGGGGACGAGTGGTTTGTCGGGCTTGACGGCCAGCCAGGCGCCAATGCCGATTATGGCCAGGCCGGCGGTAAAGGTGATGGCCATCTGCCAGCCATAGGTGGTCGCCAGCCAGGCGGTCAGGGTCGGGGCGGTTACCCCGCCAATATTGCCCCAGAAGTTCATCCAGCCGGTGACAGAACCGGAGAATTTGCCGCCAATATCGATACAGGCCGCCCAGCCGGCATTAAAGGTGAAGCCGAGTGAACCCAGGGATAGGGTCAGCCAGAATACGTTCCACCAGGGATCAGTGGTGACGGCGCCGAGGTAGAGGGAAGCACAGCAAATAGTCAGGCCGGTTATGCCGAACAGGGTCCGGACTTTGTGATTGGACAGGCCGGAACTGATCAGCCTGTCACTGATAAACCCGGTGGCCAGGGTCACCAGACAGAGGGCTGCCCAGGGGAAGGAAGCGGCGATGCCCATGC
>JAEWGR010000171.1 GCA_023388195.1 Bacillota bacterium | reverse complement strand
AGTAAGGCCCCTTGTAGACGACAAGGTTGATAGGCCAGGAGTGGAAGTGAAGCAATTCATGGAGCGGACTGGTACTAATAGGCCGAGGACTTGACTTTATACCCTCGTTTGCATGAAGTGCAAACATGGATTGATAACTATTGCGCAAATCTTTCTTCTGTGAAGTTTTCAGGGAATGATGAAATTTAGGAAGTTACTCGCTAACGCTCGTAACTAAGCGATTCACGCAGGTTTCCGCGTCGCTGTCGCTCCTAAAAACCTGGTTCTCTGCTTAATTCCTCGATAGCTCAGTTGGTAGAGCAATCGGCTGTTAACCGATCGGTCGTAGGTTCGAGTCCTACTCGAGGAGCCAATTTCATTTAAGGCTCAGACAGTTTAGAGTATTCCATATGCTAGGCGGAAGGAGGACGTGACCGTAGTCGTACTGGGAAGTACGTCGGAGGGAACGCCCGGACTGACAACAACGCAGATGGGATGCTATCAACTGTCGTAACTCGGCTGTTGACCGATCGGTCGCTAGTTCGAGTCCTACTCGAGGAGCCAATATCCAGTGACGATAGCTGTGGGGTTCCACCTGTTCCCATACCGAACACAGTAGTTAAGCCCACAAACGCTGAAGGTACTTGGCTGGAAACGGCCTGGGAGATTAGGAAGTTGCTGGTTACTAAAACACCTACTATATATGTGGGTGTTTTTTTATTGACACAAGATGTAGACGGTTCAGTTGGTAGCGAAGCCGTTACATAAATATCAAATAATGTAGTTCTCCTCTGCAAACTGACCTAAGCGGTCAGTTTTTTTGTCATCAGAATCTATAATAATTGCATGGAAATGTACCTTTTTAGGTACATAATTGTTTTTAAGATTTTTAAAAAATGTTGCGAAATAGTAACACGTGCATATAGGTATGTCAGCTCAGAAGCCGGTATCGTTGATAAATTCTTAATTTTAAGATATTGGCATGAAAATTGCTTATATATCAATAGAAATACAAAATGTTTCGTATAAAGACTGTCTAAAGGAGTATAGCTGATTATGACATTGGACGAGATTATTAACTCTGCTGAATTCTTTAGGGATCTGAATGCCTTCGACTGCTCGGTCATGGTATGTGATACTCAGGGGAGAATCCTGCATTATGTACCGGCTGCTACGTTCCAGGCCAATGTGAAGATCGGTGAGATCGCCCAGGGAGGGGCGATGGCTGAATGTATTAGGAGCAAGCAAAAGGTTATCAAACAGGTGCCCAAGGAGGTATACGGCATTCCGGTAAAGGCAATTATTAAACCTGTATTTGATGAAAATAATGAGTTTATTGGTCTTGTTGGTACTGCAATCAGCATGCATACCCACCAGGTCCTGCAAAATGTGGCTTATACCATTGCCGCGACAACCCAGCAGCTGAGTGTAACCTCGGAGAACCTTACAGTATCAGCAACCAGACTGGCAGAGGATTTAACGCAGGTACGTGTTGGTGGGGAGCGGGTCTTATCTGACATTAATAAAACAACAAATATTTTGCGATTTGTTAGTGAGATTGCCGCGAACTCCAATTTGTTAGGCCTAAATGCTGCCATTGAGGCGGCGAGAGCAGGCGAGCATGGCCGCGGGTTTGCTGTAGTTGCGGAAGAAATCCGTAAAATGGCTGTTAATAGCAGCAATTCGGTAAAAGATATTGCCGGCATTTTAAAAACAATTCAGCATGATACCGGTTATGTTGTGGACACATTGGCCAAAACTGCCGAATTGGGTACCCTTCAGGCTGCAGCTACCAGTGAGATTTCAGTCTCTATGCAGCAGTTAGCCTCGACTGCCGGCGACGTACAAAGGGTAGCCGAGACAGTCTAAGAGGCTTTGTATTTATAGGTAGTAATTAAAATATTATATAATTTAAATTGGGAGTGAAGTTAAATGGCTGATGTAATGACAGCAGAAGAAAGAATGGTAGCGACAATTAATCTTGAACCGGTAGACAGGGTGGTCTGTGCGCCGATTATCGAACAATATGCCGGTCAGTTTGTGGGTATGACCAACAAAGAATTTCTCTGGGACTGGGATAAAGCCCAGGACGCTATGCAAAAGGTCTGGGAGGCCTTTCCTGTATGGGACAGCAATGCGTACATGCTGCACGGGCGGATTGGACCTGTAGCCACAAAATGTGGTCCAGGGCGCTTCAAAATGCCTGGCGTGGAGCTGGAAGATAATGCCCAGTACCAGATTCATGAATACGAAGCCATGACCCGTGAGGATTATCCTATGCTCAAAGAAAAGGGCTGGGCTGAGTTCCGGATGGTGTTTTTAGAGCGGGCCCATCAGGTCAGCCGGGAAGAAGTTATTAAGGGTATCCAGGAGATGACCCGGCTGCGCCAGGATGAGATTGACCGCTCTCTGGCCCGGGGCCAGAGTATGACCTGGGGCGCCATCATGGGGACGATTCCTTTTGATGCCTTGTCTATCGTCCGGTCAATGGACAGATTTTATAAAGATATGTTCCAAATTGGTGATCAAATCGAAGAATTATTGTGGATTATCAATGATGCCGTTATTGCCGGCAGCGAAGCTGCTGTAAAAGCAACCGGTGTCAACCGGGTATTTGTCGGCGGGGTCAGGGGTTCAGGTCAATTTATCGGCAAGAAACATTTTGAACGGTTTGTCTGGCCTCAGCTCAAGGTGATGGTAAACCGCCTGGTAGAGAAAAACATTGTTCCTATTCTTCATTTTGATGCCGACTGGACAAAAAATCTGGAATACTTCCTGGATTTGCCGAAAGGTAAATTTGTGCTGGAACTGGATAGTGCTACCGATATCTTCAAAGCTCATGAAATTCTCAAAGGCCATTGCTCCATTAAAGGCGATGTAAGTGCGTCCCTATTTACGGTGGCTTCCCCGAGCGAACTGGATGATTACGCGAAAAAGCTGATTAATACTTTCCGCAATGGAGAAGGACTGATGTACTCATCAGGCTGCAACCTGCCAATGAACGCAAAACATGAAAATGTTAAAGCCTTCTTTGATGCTGTAGAAAAATACGGAAGATATAATTAGAACTATTTGCGGCAAAACAGTTTCGCTTTGACAGGTGAGACTGTTTTGCCTATTTTCCCAAGGCATGTGGCCGAACACCAAACATCCCTGCTTGGCAGGAAAGAATTAGCTAGATTATTAAATAGTCTAAATAGGTTGATTAGAAGGAAAAATGTTGATTTGTGTCGAACGGTGCAAAGAGAAAAATAGAGAGGGTGATGCAGTTGCCACGTAAAACACGAAAAGCGGGGCATAATTATCAGTTTTCCAAGCAAAATCTAGACCGCCTTTTTGATATGCTGCCAGATCCAATATTTGTAACTGACGGGCATGGCAATGTGCTGCTCTCCAACTCTACGACTGCATTGACACTCGACCTGTCTCTGGATCAGTTGTTAAAATCCAATGTACGTGACCTTGTCCGCAATGGGTATTATACGCAATCATATACCTTAGAGGCTGCGGAAAAAAAGTGTGTGATCAAAGGCGAACTGACCACCAAGCTTGACATTAAACAAATGTCAACAAGTACGCCGATAATGGACGAGGACGGGAATGTTATCCTGGTGCTCACAACTGGCAAAGCAATTGAGCCAGGCAGTATGTGCAGTAGTCCGGAAAAGCGTGAGTTGCTTAATCGCCGCAAGCGTGAAGTGGAGTACTTACGTAGTTACGTACTGGACAGGGATACGGTAGTCGCCGAAAGCAAGTCTATGCGCCAGTTGTTATTGCAGGCCCATAATGTTGCTCAGACTGACAGTACGGTTGTTCTGTATGGTGAGACCGGGACAGGCAAGGAAATTCTGGCGAAATACCTTCACCGTCACAGTAAGCGGGCCGGAGAGGCTTTTATTGCTGTTAATTGCGCTACCTTGCCTGAACATCTCGTGGAATCAGAGCTGTTTGGTTATGAAAAAGGCGCCTTCACTGGGGCCAGTGCAGACGGAAAAATAGGCTTATTCGAAGCTGCCCATCGCGGCACCCTGTTTCTGGATGAAATTGCCGAAATGCCGCTTGCTTTGCAGTCTAAACTCCTGCGAGTTTTAGAGACTTACGAAGTACGGCGTCTAGGCAGCCACATTGACCGGAAGCTGGATTTCAGGCTGATTGCCGCAACCCACAAGGATTTGCACAAGATGACCTGTGATGGGACTTTTCGAACGGATTTGTTTTATCGTCTTAATGTCATCCCACTCCAGATACCGCCGCTTAGGGACAGACCGGAAGACATTGTGGCTTTATCTTTTAAGTTCTTCGAAGATTTTAAAAAGAAATACGGGCCGGAAATTCAACTGACACCGGATACGCTAAGCTCCCTGCAGAAATATAACTGGCCCGGCAATGTCAGGGAATTAAGAAATGTGGTCGAACGGCTGGTAATTAGCAGCCTGCAGAATTATCCATCAGAGCAGTTGCTGGATGATAATAAGGTTGATGAATTAGGCTCGCAATATAATCCGTTCCAGTTAGCCGGGCTGAATGGCACCCTGAAGCAAGTGACGCGGGCTGTGGAAGAACGGTACATATATCAGGTCCTGAATGAGTGTGGCGGCCGGATGGGGGAAGCGGCCGATCGATTAGGTATTTACCGGACTGTACTGTATCGGAAATTAAAGGCTTTTGAGAAAGAGAAAAACGAAAAGAATTAGCGGACATGACTGGATGTGCTGTTTAGGTACATCCAGTTATTTTTTTTCGGGTTTCTAAAAGTTGCCTGACTTTTGTCTGGCTGATGTACCAGAAAATTAAGGGGAAAACCGCCGGGGTTAATTAGATGTACCTAATTAGGTACATCTAATTGTTTAAATTTTATAAATTGTTGCAAAAAAGGTACTTAAAAGATATTGGGAGATTAGAGATAGCGGGAAATTCGGTTAATCTGGCAGGCAATGCGTTTAATATTGATGTTGGCATAGAATTTGCTTATATATACATGCGACAACAGGTAAGAAAAAGGAAGGGGAGATTTATCATGTCAAAAGTTATAACCGCCGATCAGGCTGCGGCTTTGATTCAGGATGGCGCGACCGTGGCTGCGACCGGATTTGGTCTTGCTGCCTGGGCTGAAGAGGTTGCTCAGGCTATTGAAAAGAGATTTGTGGAAACCGGTCATCCCCGGAATATAACACTCACCCATGCTTCGGCAATTGGTGACTGGAAAGAGCGGGGGACAACCCGCCTGGGTAAAGAGGGACTTGTTAAGCGATGGATCGGCGCCCATATCGGCTCGTCGGCCGGCATGTCTAAATTGCTGGCAGAAAACAAAATAGAGGCTTATTGCCTGCCGCAAGGGGTCATTGTCCAACTGTTCCGGGAAATAGCCGCCAAGAGGCCTGGTCTTATCACTAAAGTCGGTCTGGGAACTTTTGTTGATCCCCGGGTTGATGGTGCAAAAATGAACTCGGCTACAACCGAGGATATTGTAAAAGTTGTGGAATTTGAAGGCGAAGAGTGGCTCTTCTATAAGACCTTCCCTATTAATGTGGCTATCATCAGGGGCACGACCGTTGATGAAAATGGCAACCTGACAATGGAAAAAGAGGGCGTTCTTATGGAAGCGCTGCCCTTGGCCCAGGCCACAAAAAATTCCGGCGGCATTGTGATTGTGCAAGCGGAGTATCTGGCTAAGGCCGGTTCGTTGCATCCCAAGCAGGTTAAGGTCCCGGGTATTCTGGTGGACCATATTGTGGTGGCAACCAAGCAAGAGAGCTGCTGGCAGACCGAAGGCCTGTACTTCAGTCCTGCTTTTGCCGGTGACATCAAGGTGCCCTTAAACAGCATCCCGGAGCTGCCGATGGATGAACGAAAGATAATTGCCCGCCGGGCAGCCATGGAATTAACCCCTAATACCATTGTGAATCTGGGAGTAGGCATTCCCAGCGATGTTGCTGCCATTGCCGCCGAGGAAAACCTGACAGAGTTGCTGACTTTGACTACAGAAGCCGGCGGTATCGGCGGGGTTCCGGCCAGTCTGCCCCATTTCGGGCAGTCTTACAACGGTGAGGCAGTCGTTGAACATCATTCCCAGTTCGACTATTACGACGGCGGCGGTATTGATGCGGCCTTCCTGGGGCTGGCGCAAACAGATAAAGACGGTAATGTTAATGTAAGTAAGTTCAAAGGCCGGCCGATGGGCTGCGGCGGTTTTATCAATATAACTCAAAGCTCCAAAAAAGTAGTGTATTGCGGTTCCTTTACTGCCGGTGGGCTGGAGGTTACTGCCCGGGACGGCAAGCTGGTCATAGTAAAAGAAGGCAAAAATAAAAAATTCATTGATATGGTTGAGCAAATTACGTTCAGCGGCAAATATGCACAAAAGGTCGGACAGCCGGTGGTTTATGTCACCGAACGGGCTGTGTTTACTCTGGTGAATGGGCAAATGACCCTGATTGAGATTGCTCCGGGCATTGATCTGGAAAAAGATGTTCTGGCTCTTATGGATTTCAAACCTGTCATTTCACCGGCTTTGAAAACGATGGACAGCGGGATCTTCGAGCCTAAATGGGGACAGCTTAGACAGCTTGTGGAAGCCAAAACGAAAGGGTGATAAACATGGTTGATATGACACTTACCCCTCAGCAGCAAAAATTGCAACAGGTGGCCCGGGAGTTTACAGCCGAACATATTATTCCGGTAGCCGAGGAATGGGATGCCAAAGGGGAATTCCATGAATTCATTTTGGCTGAGGTCAAAAAAGCCGGTTTAAATTGCATGGCTGTACCGGTCGAATATGGCGGTCCCGGTTACGATGCGGTTACCCAGTCAGTTGTTGCTGAAGAGTGGGGTTATGGCTGCGCTGCCTTTGCCACAACTCTTGGCGGGAACGGACTGAGTTCGTATCCGCTGGCAATTGCCGGTACGGAAGCGCAAAAGAAACTGTATTACGGCCGGCTGGTGGCTGGCGGCATGGGCGGTTTTGCCCTCACCGAGCCGGGTGCCGGCTCTGATGCAGGTGCTTGCGCGACCACAGCTAAACTGGACGGTAACGAGTGGGTGCTTAACGGGACAAAATGCTTTGCCACTACCTGTGGTTATGCCGATATTATGGTTATATTTGCCTCCACCGACCCGAGCAAGGGTGTCAAAGGGCTGAGTGCATTTATTGTGGAGAAAGAACGCGAAGGCGTTATTATTGGCGCAGTTGAACATAAAATGGGTATCCGCAGCTCCAATACCGTAGAGATTATCCTGAAAAATGTGCGGATTCCCCAGGATCACCTGTTGGGCAAAGAAGGCGAAGGCATGAAACTGGCCATGAAAACCCTGGACATGGCCAGGCCGATTGTAGCTTCCATGGGCGTGGGTATTGCCCGCCGGGCGCTTGAGGCTGCAGTCAAATATGCTAAAGAATATCTGGATGTCAATGGCAAACCAATTGGCAATCATCAGTCTGTTGCCTTTAAACTGGCTGATATGGCAACCCAGGTGGAAGCTGCCAGACAACTGGTCCGTAACGCCCTCCGCCTGAAGGATGCCGGTATGCCTTATACCAAGGAAGCCGCCATGGCGAAGACTTATGCCACCGATACTGCGATGCGTGTTGCTGCCGATGCTGTGGAACTGATGGGGCATTATGGCTATTCCCAGGACTCCTTTGTGGAAAAGCTGATGCGTGATGCCAAGGTTACTCAGATTTATGAAGGTACTAATCAGGTGCAGCGGATTGTTATATCCGGGCTGCTGCTTAATTCGTAGCAGGGCCGAAAGAATAGGAGGGATACGCATGAGTTACGCATTAACAGAAGAACAGCAACTGATTCAGCAAAATGCCCGGGAATTTGCGCAAGAATATGTGGAACCGGCAGCTGCCGGGATTGACAGTACCAGCGCATATCCGGCAGAAATAGTGCAGAAAATGGCCGAGCATGATTTCCTCGGGATTTTCCTGCCTGGTGAATATGGTGGGGCTGAGGCCGGTTATCTCAGCTATACTTTACTGATTGAAGAGATAGCACGGGTGAGTGGTGCTGTGGCGGCTATTCTTATTAGCCACGCCTCACTGGCCGCCTACACGATTAATAAGTATGGTACGGATGAACAGAAACAAAACTACCTGCCGTTTTTGTGTAATGGACAGAAGCTGGGGGCTTTTGCCCTGAGTGAGCCCGGTGCGGCCCCGGGAGCAGGCGCACAGCGGGTTGTGGCAGTCAAAGACGGCGACAGCTATATTCTGAATGGCCGTAAATGCTATGTTGCCAACGGCGGCGCTGCCGGTGTCTATATTGTATTTGCCCTGACCAACCCGGAAGCCGGGCCTAAAGGCATCAGCGCCTTTATTGTTGACGGCAAAACTGCCGGTCTCTCGGTAGCCAGAACCATCGGCAAAATGGGATTGCGGGGCTGCCCGTCGGCCGAGTTGGTATTTGAGAATGTCAAGGTTCCGGCTGCCAGCCTGTTAGGGATTGAAGGGGCCGGCTTGCCGATTGCCCTGGCAGCCCAGGCTGCTGCCAGTGTAGTTGAAGCGGCGATGGTGGTTGGTATTGCCCAGGCCGCTATGGAGGATGCCGTAAAATACGGTAAACAGAGAATCCAGTTCCGCCGCCCTATAGCCAGTTTCCCTGCCATACAGACCATGCTGGCCGAGATGGCGACCAACATTCATTTGGCACGGTTGGCGGTATACGATGCTGCCCAGTTGATAGAAACAGGTGAAGCCTTTACCGCGGAAGCCGCCATGGTAAAATTGTTTGCTGCCCGGATTGGGCAAAGTGCCTTGATTGATGTGATTCAGATTGAAGGCGGCTATGGTTACAGCCAGGAGATGGTTGCTTCCCGGCTTTACCGGGATGTTAAAGGTGCAATTATCAAGGATAGCTCAATTGATTTCCCGGAAAAGGTAATCGCCGAAGCCTTGCTTGCCTAATTGTATAAAACCTGAATTAAATTTGAATAAGGGAGGGTGGCTGCACCCTCTCTGCTAAGAAGAAAGGGGAAAACCATGCAAAAGCTTCTTGTCTGCTACAAGTGGGTATTAGACGAACAAGACATCAAAATTACCGGGGATTTGTCCCTTGACACCAGCAGGGCTAAGTACAAAATCAGCGATTATGACAAAAATGCAATCGAAGCAGGAGCACTCCTGGCCGAACAGCACGGCGTTACCGTTGAAGCCCTTACTTTTGGAACTGCCGTGGTGAAGCAATCGCTGAAGGATGCATTGTCCCGGGGTCTGGATAAAGTATACTGGATTGGCGATACAGCGGCAGAACAGGCAGACGCTTTTGTAACCGCCAATATACTGGCAGCGGCTGTTAAAAAGGCCGGACAGTTTGATCTTATTCTCTGTGGGGAAGGCAGCGCCGATGCTTACAGCCAGCAAACCGCACCCCGCCTCGCCGTGTTGCTTGGCATACCGGCCATTACCTTTGTCCAGCAGTTAAGCATCACTGACGGCAAAGTTACGGCTATTCGCAAACTGGGTGACTGCACAGAAGAAGTGACAGTAACCGGCCCGGCAGTTATCAGCGTTTTGCCGGAAATCAACAAACCGCGGATACCCGGCTTAAAACAGGTTATGGGTGCTGCCAAGAAGCCTTCGGAAGAATGGAAGCTGGCTGATCTGGGGCTTGCCGATGCCGATTTGGCACCGAAGGTCCGCAAGCTGTCGGTAAAAGGTTATGTTATGGACCGGAAAAAAGTCATCTATAAAGAAGCTGATCAGGCCGAAAACGTTGCTAAATTAGTTGCCAGCCTTGCCCAAGAGGGCCTGTGCTAGAGGAAAGGGGTAAAAAACATGCCAGGAATTTGGATTTATTCGGAAGATAGCGCAGTTGCCAGACAACTCCTGACAGCTGGTCTTGAACTCAAAAACAGTATGAATCAGGCTGTTGGGGTACTTACATCCAACAGGCAGGACGCGGAGACCTTTGTTGCCGCCGGTGCCGACAAAGTATATGTACTAAAGGGCAGCACCCCCTGGCCTGAGAGCTACGCTGGCGCTATAGCCGACATTTTGACCCGGGAAGAAGCGGGCGTTGTCCTGATGGGCGCGACACTGCGGGGCAAAGACCTTGCGGCCAAAGTGGCGGCAGGTATGAAGGCCGGCCTTGTTACCGACGCCTTGCAGATAACCTATGGTGACGGCCATATTGAAACAAGCCGTTTAATCTACGGTGGTTTGGCTGTATGTACAGAAGCAGTGGCCCTGCCGGCGCTTGTAACTATACCGCCCCGGACGTTTACGGAAGCACCGGCGCAAGGGAGCGGAGCCGGTGAAATAACCGTGGTTGAGGTCGCTACAGAGGACAGCCGGATTTCGGTTACCAATGTTTGTCCGATTATCCGCCAGGGCGCGGATATTGCCGCCGCCAGCCGTGTGGTATGCGTAGGCCGGGGGTTAAATAAAAAAGAGGACCTGTCTATGGTCGAGGCTCTGGCAACGGCAGTGGGGGCGGAAATCGGCTGCACCCGTGGCATTTCCGAGGATTATCACTGGCTGCCTAATGACCGCTATATTGGTATTTCCGGCCAGAAGATAAAACCGGAACTCTATATTGGCATGGGCATTTCCGGACAGGTACAACATGTGGTCGGGGTTAGGGATGCCAAGGTTATTGTTGCCATTGACAGCAATGAGAAATCCCTGATATTTGAAGCCGCCGATTATGGTATTGTGGGTGATCTTTATGAAGTAGTGCCCTTACTGACCAAAGCGCTGCAAAAATAGACCGGTGATGCCATTTACCATAGGAGGCTTTATGTTATGTCAGCTGATGAAAAATTTGATGCGATTATTATCGGTGCCGGCCCGGCCGGCACGGCTTGCGCTTATGTGTTAGCCAAAGCCGGTAAAAGTGTTTTACTGGTAGAGCGGGGTGCCAGTGCCGGCAGCAAAAATGTTACCGGCGGGCGTCTGTATACCTATGCTCTGGAACTGGTGGAGCCTGGCTTGTATCAGCAGGCGCCGCTGGAGAGAAAAGTAGTCAGAGAACAAATTATGATGCTTGGCCAAAACAGTGCAATGACAATGGATTATGTGGATTACGGCTTTGGCGAGGGGGTCCCTCAGTCTTATTCAGTATTGCGGGCTCCTTTTGATGAATGGTTTGCTGAGCAGGCTGAAACCCAGGGGGCCATGGTGGCGCCCGGAGTCGTGGTTGATGAACTCATTGAAGCTGATGGCAAAATCGTCGGCATTAAGGCCGGCGATGATGAAATCTATGCAACCGTTGTCATTGCGGCTGACGGCGTTAATTCCTTCATTGCCCAGAAAGCCGGCTTGCGGGAGGACATCTCTGCTCATAACGTAGGTGTGGGAGCAAAAGAAATTATCGAGCTGCCGGCAAGAGTCATTGAAGACCGATTCAACCTGCAGGCCGGCGAAGGTGCGGCCCGGGTGCTGATCGGCTGTTCCGGCGGCGTGCTCGGTGGTGGCTTTCTCTATACCAATAAAGACAGTATTTCTTTGGGGGTGGTGCTAAACCCGGAAGACCTTGCCAGACAACACAGCAAGATTCATGAAATTCTCCAGGCTTTGAAAATGCATCCGGCCATTTATCCGTTGATCAAAGACGGGACAACGGCAGAGTACGGGGCTCACCTTGTCCCGGAAGTTGGTTATCATGCCATGCCGAAGCGGTTATACCGGGATGGACTGGTGCTGGTCGGTGACGCTGCCGGCATGGTTGTAAACAGCGGCACCATTCTGCGGGGTATTGACCTGGCTATTGTCAGCGGCGTTGCCGCGGCCCGGGCCATCCTCCAGCAGGAGGACGAGAGTAATATTGGACCGGCTTATGTAACGCAGCTGGAGAAGCTCTCACTGCTGGCTACCATGAAGCTATATGCCAATTTCCATGAGTTGATGAGCAACCGGCGGATGATATCCACGTATCCGGCAATGGCCAATGATATGATGAAAACATTATTTACTGTTGATGGCAGCCTGCCGGAGCGTATGGATAAGGCCATGTTCAAAGTGTTGAAGAAGCATGTAACAATTGGCCAGCTTATGGCTGACGGCTGGAAGGGGTTTAAAGCGATATGACTGTAAAGAAACTTTCGCCGGAAGAGCTTCTGGGATTGAACAAATTTATTGTTGACGAAGAAGAGCCGCATATTGTGCTCGACAAGACGGTTTGTGCCAGGTGTCAGGAAAAACCCTGCCTGTATGTTTGTCCGGCAGTGTTGTATACCCTGAAAGACGGGGAAATGAATTTTGACTATGCCGGCTGCCTGGAGTGCGGGACCTGCCGGGTTGTATGCAAGGACAAAGGAATTACTAAATGGACTTATCCGCGTGGTACCTTTGGGGTTGCCTTTCGCTGCGGTTAACTGGCGCTGAAGTGCAGCTGCCGTTATGTATTTGTCATAATGACAGATACATAACGGGCGAATTGTCAGAACCATAAGAATAGCGGCAATAGGCAAAACATTAATTTAGAGGGGATTGAGAAAATGGAAAACAAGCAACAGTTCTATGGCTGGAGGCTAGTAGGGGCATTATGGTTCTTGTATCTGCTAAACATGGGTTTTCCCTTGTACGGTGGAGCCGTTATTAATACATATATGTTAAAAGAAATCACCATGGAGCGCAGTGTCTATGGTATGGGTTTCACTTTATTGAACTTTTTCGTTGGTGTACCTTCAATTCTGGTGGCTGCTGCCATTGGCAAATGGGGCATCCGGTCAACCTTTGGCATTGGTTCGGCCCTGATTCTAATCGGGACATTGTGGATGGCTTTTTTTGCCTCCCAGCCCTGGCATTATCTGGTCGGGTTCGGTGTCATCATTGGTTCCGGTATCGGTTTTGGCACCATTGTACCGTTATCAACGGCGGTAACCCGCTGGTTTAAAAAATATCGCGGCCGGGCGATGGCTATGACCTTAACGGCGTCAGGCTTTGCCGGTTTTCTGGGCGCGCCGCTGATGAACAAGGTCCTTACCGCCAATGGCGGCGACTGGCGCCAGGCCTGGCTGATTGTTGCCGGCATTGCCATTTTGGCAGCGGTTGTAGCGTTTTTAACAGTTAAAGAAAGACCGGAGGATCTGGGGCAGCTGGTTGACGGCATTGAGGAGCAGGCTGGTGCTCAGGCCGGGCCAGTCAATTCCCTGGCCACCAAATTTAACTGGACTCCCGGTGAAGCGTATGGCACCCGGGCATTTTGGATGATTGTGGTAGGTTCTTTCGCCTGCCAGTTTCCGTTCTTCTTTTTTACCGCTCACTGGATACTGCATTTACGGGGGCTGGGCATTAACCCGGCTGACGCCGCCTGGGCCATGGGCCTGTTTACTATGGGTGGTATTGCCGGTCGTCTGATCGGCGGCTGGCTCATGGATAAATTGCCGGCTCGTTTTGCCTTTATGATGGGCATTTGCTGCTACTTTGTGGGCTCTTTCCTGGCTATCAATGTTACGGCCGGTTCACTGATGGTGGCTTTTGCGGCCGCTATCCTGTACGGTGCCGCCTTTGGCTGGACATTTGTTTGCTTAAACACTATGGTTGGCAATTATTTCGGACCGGTCGCCTTCCCCAAAGTCAATGGCATGATGCTGCTGTTATCGGCGCTTGCCTGCTCACCGGCCGGGATAGTCGGCGGTAAGCTGTTTGATATGTTTAAGAGCTATACACCGGCCTTCTACCTCAATGTTGCTATCTGCATCGTGGGGATATGTGCCTTGTTCTTTGCCACTATGCCGCAGAAAAAGAATATCGACTCTACTATCAAAGCCTAATAGCAAATAAATCCAGTAGTAAACTAGTTTAAATAAAAAAAGGTGGGCGATTATTATGAGAAAAATGGCAAAATCAAAAAAATGGCTGGCAATTGTACCCCTGGCACTTATGTCGATCACGATGGCCGGCACTCCGGCCCTGACCACAACTGTACAGGCGGCCCCGGTTCAATCCTTTGGTGACGTTCCTGCCGGCCACTGGGCTTATGACGCTGTGAGTAAATTAGCAAAAGCCGGTTTAGTTGATGGCTATGGTGATAAGTCCTTCAAAGGCGACAGAACCCTAAGCCGGTATGAGTTTGCTTTTGTGGTAGCCAAAGCGATGGATAAGTTTGAAAAAGCAGATGAGGATAATAAGCAGCTGATCGATAAGCTGTCGGTCGAGTTTGCCTCCGAGTTGAACCGCCTGGGGGCCCGGGTGGCGAAAGTCGAAACTAAAACGAATACATGGGTCGGTGGCGAAACCCGGTTCCGGGTGGTAGGCAATGATCCTACTCCAGCAGGTTCCAAAAAGTTGTCTGGATCGGATGCGTTTGAATTCCGGCAACGGATTAAATTTTGGGGCAATATCAACGATAATATGTCTTTCTTTGGTCGTATTGCTACCTCCGGCGGCAATAAATTTGGCAATGCTGAATACGGCTCCGGCTCGGAGATTGCTCTTGATCAAATGAATGTTACTGCCAAGAACATAATGGGTTTTGACTCTATTCGCGTCGGCCGCAGCGCACTGGATTTTATCACTACCGGTTTAATTGGTAAGCCAATGAATGTAGATGGCATTTTACTTACTGATAAATGGGACAAACTCAGCTTTAAAGGCTGGACAGGCAATATTAAAAGCAACACGTGGGATACGGGTGGTAATGGGGTTCCTGCTAAATATACCGATAATGAATCTTACCAGTTTACCACCGGGCAATTAGGTTATGCATTTTCAAAAAAATTCACAATGTATGCAGGCTACTATTGGGCGGACGTTCCGGGAACGAGTCTGCCTGGCGGCAAAGGTGGGCTCAATACCACTACCGGCTCTTTTGACAGCTCAACAGGCTGGACCTCCTCGGTGGTTTACAAAATGGGCCAATATACCCTGCTGGGCGACTATGTAGGCAGTAAACTGGACGGAGCGGCTAACTTGCCCAATAATCCTAAAGGCTGGGCTGTTCAATTTAGCAACAGCCAGGCACCGCCGGCTATGTATCAGGCCGTAGGTTTGGTAAATCCATCTAAAGCTGGCACCGATAGCTGGATGGTATCGTACCGCAGTGTGGATGCCGGCGCTCTTCCGTCCGGGGCAGGCGGCTTTGATACTACGGCCATTGCCGTTCCCGGTCAGCCCTATAACGTGTTTACTCACACCACCGATAATGTCAATGCCTGGTTCCTGGCCTATCAGAATGTTGTCGCCAAAAATGTCGTCCTGTCCCTCGAATATCAGGATATCAAAATTAAGGACAGAGGCTTAACCAACCTGACCAATAACAAATTGGATAAGACTTACATGATGAAGTTTGAATTCTTCTATTAAAATGTAACAATCGAAACCCAAAGAAGTAATGGGGCCCCGACTAGTTCGGGGCCATCTTTCACACAACGTGGTGCTACTCATTTCATTACTATAGAGCAGGGGAGGCAACAACTGTGAGTGAAAAGGTTTTGCTGCAGCAGGCCGAGGCAGCCGAGCAGCCGACTAAACAACGGGTAGTCGTAATCGTTGTTTTACTGGTGACATTATTAGTTGCGTACCTTGACCGGGTTAATGTGTCGGTACTTGTTGCCGATGAAGCCTTTTTGACGGCAATGGGGATCAAAGGCAATGCTGTGGCTATGGGGTCGCTAATGTCGTTATTCCTGGCAACCTATGCGATTGCCAACAGTGTTCTCGGACCGCTGGGCGACTGGTGGGGACCGCGTAAGGTCATGGCGTTGGCGATTGTATTCTGGGGGCTGTCCTGCATTTACGGCGGACTGGTATCCACTTTTGCCGGCATGCTTGTGGCCAGATGCATTCTAGGGCTGGGAGAAGGCATGCATTGGCCGATGCAGATGAAATTCGTCCGTAACTGGTTTCCACCTAACGAACGGGCCCGGGCTAACTCTACCTGGCTGCTGGGGCTGGCAGCCGGACCAGCGATTGCCATGCCTTTATTTGTCTGGATTGTCGGCAACTGGGGCTGGCGGTCAAGCTTTTTCGCTTTGGCGGCTATTGGCATTATACCGTTAATCCTGATCTGGTTTTTTACCACCGATAATCCACGGGGAAATAAAAGAATCAACCAACTGGAGCTGGAATATATCGAGAACGGGCTGCAGGCTGAGGCGTCAGCCAAGCAACAAGCAGAGCCGGTATCAACCTGGGAGGCCTCCAAAGGTTTCCTGTTTAACCTGGACTATTGGTTGTGTGTATTATTTTATATTTGCAGCTCTGCGGCCTGGTGGGGGCTAATGACCTGGATTCCATCCTATCTGAAGGAAGCGGTAGGTTTCTCCTGGAAAAGCATGGGCTTCTGGGCTAATGCCCCGTATGCGGCGGCCGTTGTGGCTCTTGTAATTGTCGGCTATCTGACTGACAAGGTAGAACGGAAAGCGACTTTCGGCATCCTGCATATGCTGGGCGGGGCGGCAGGGATCTATTTTGCAGCCCATGCCACCGGCCAGGTAGAAGCGGCCCTGTGGCTTGTGGTGGCTGTGGCGGCCCTGGTCATTGGCCTGCCCGGCCATTGGTCAATGATTCAAAAGGTTGTGCCTGAGAAAGCACTGGCAACAGGCAGCGGGCTTGAAAGCGGCTTAGGCAGTGCCGGCGGGGCGGTTACCCCGGTCATTGTCGGGTATTTTATTGATGCGACCGGCAGTTATGCCGGCGGACTGATGACTCTGGTCATGTTTTGCCTGGTTGGGGCGCTGGCGATGATTGCGCTTTGGTTTAGGAAAGTATAAGCTTTTAAGGCATAAAAAACAGCTATATTGCAGATCTGCAATATAGCTTTATTATTGGATAAAAAGCAGGTGCCTATTAGTCAATAAATTATCCTTGCTTAATATTAAAACATATGCTATAATCAATATCTGTGGTAGCCATAGGGGTATAGCTCAATTGGTAGAGTAGCGGTCTCCAAAACCGTTGGTTGAGGGTTCAAGTCCTTCTGCCCCTGCCATTATATTCTATTGACATCCTTGGTTGATGATGTTAAGATAATATTCCGGCTGCAAAACGTATCGTCCTGATACGCCTGTGATCCTAGCGCATCCGTGCGCGTCGGTCCCAGGCAAAGCGTATCGTCCATGATACGCCTGTGATCCTAGCGCATCCGTGCGCGTCGTTCCCTGAAAACTGAACAATGTAAAGAAATGCATCAAAAAAAGCCAGATGTGCGTTGTGCTGCTTGCAGCACAAACAACAACAATTTTGATTGAACATGAGCCGATAAAACGGCTTCAATATAA
>JAEWGR010000129.1 GCA_023388195.1 Bacillota bacterium | reverse complement strand
CTCTCACTTCTAATTAATCATGCGGCTGACGTTTTGGTCAACTCACCTAATTAAACGTCCCGGTCACACAAAGGTAACGCCGCTGGCCACAGAAAAAATTCCCAGAGGGTGACTCAGAGGGACGGTTCTTCCGAGTCATTTCGCGCAAGAAAAATGACTCAAGAGAACCGTCCCCCTGAGTCAAAGAGAACGTCCCTTGAGTCATTGTTTAACCTGATTTTACTTGGCTACACTTATTTTGGTGAGAGTTTTGGCCAATTTTAGGAGGTCTTCCTCGCTGGCTGCCCCCTCCAGCGTTACCTCGGTATTATCAACGGTTACTGTCACTTTGTTGCGGTCAGGCGGTTTAATTTCCACCGATTCGTTAGGAACCGGAACCGCCATTTTGGCCCGGACTTCAGGGGGTTTGGGAGCAGTCCGGAGACTGCGCTGAATTTTCGGCGCCTGAGTAATGATAATCTCATCAGGCGCCCCCTGGTGATACACCTGGCGGATTGTTTTCGTTACAGCATCAATGGTAACAAGGTCAGCTTTCCGCTCTGCCAGGGCCAGCATTGTTTCGCTGGCCGCCGGCACAGGCGACTGGGGCGGCATAAGAGCCACGCGGGGCGGCTCGTCTGCAGCCGGAGAAACAGCCGCTTCTGGCCGGCCGGCCGGGGCTTCCGGTGCCGGCGTCACCGGCACCGGCGACCTGGATTCAGCCGGCGGTGTAATCAAATTCGGTGGCGGCTGGGTTATTGACGGTGCCGGCGGTGGTTCCGTAACCGCCGCCGGCGGCATGGTTCTGGCCAGTTGCTGCTCCGGGGTCACCGGTGGCATAACCTGCAGCAAAGCCACTAAAACAACAGCAGCAACAGCACTTGTCACACTGGCAAACCCCCAGGCCATTTTCCGTTTGCGTTTTTCCCTGGCAATGGTACTGGCAGCCTGATCTACCAGATGGTCCAGCACCGCCGGCGGGGGGACTGTCATGGTCACGCCAGAGGCTTCCTTAACCAGCCGGGCAGTATGCAGCAGTTCTTTTATTTCGTCATCCTGGCTCTCGTCAGGCGCTATACCCCGGTTAAGGGCGTCAATGGCGGCCGACAGGGCCTCAGCCTGACTTTTTTCTAATTTAGTATTCTCCTGCACCGGCTTCACCTCCAGTTATACCCTGCTCGGTAAATAACTCTTTCAATTTTTTTAACGCCCGTTGCTGCAGCATTTTTATCGCTGCGACGCTTTTGCCCATAATCCGGGCCGTGTCAGCAACTGCCAGCCCCTGGACAATGCGCAGTTCGATGACCTGCCGCTGTTCATCAGGCAAGCGGGCCAGCAAACAGAGTACCTCTTCCCGGCGTTCTGTATTCAGCACAGCTTCTTCCGGACGGGAATCAGGATCAATAATCGGTTCATTATAATCCGCAATATCCACGACCTGGGGAGCACGGCCGCGGCGGCGGTAATAATCAATAATCAGGTTAAGCGTAATCCGCGACAAATAGGTTTTAAAAGTTGCATTTGTCTCTTTATAGCGCGGTAATGCAGCCAGAGCCCGGAGAAAAGTGTCCTGGGCAATTTCCTGGGCATCTTCCGGATTACTGGTTTTGGCCAGCGCCAGCCGGTAAATGGCAGGCCAATGGCTGGAAACCAGAGTATTAAGTGCCGCCCGGTCACCGTCCCGGGCTTGGGCAATTATAAAATTCTCATTCTCTGACACCATTGTCACCACTCTTCAGGCTTACATATACTTTAACGTCACAGCAGCCAGAAAGTAACGCCGCCAGCTATGTACTTTATACTATTTTACCCCATTAGAATTTATAAAAATCAGATGATTATTTTACCAGAAACTCACCCAGGGTGAGCGGCAGCTCGCCCAGCTTCGCTTTGACCTCGCCGGCAATAGCGGCAAACCCGTCAGCCGCTGCCGGATCGGTAAACCGTACTTTGACATCCACGGTGTGTCCGTCATATAGGCGGAATGAGGTCTCCACCAAACCGATATTCTCCGTTTCCAGACTAATCCTGAGCCAGGTTTCGGTCACTGTCTGGGACGAATTAGTCTTGTCTTGCTCTTGCTGGTGGTATATATGGATGTGAGCCGGATAAGCTGTCTGGCCATCACCAAAATAAAGCGGTATGGTAAATGTTAACAGACTCTGCTGCTCCTGGCGTTCGACGACAACACCGCCCGCCTTGGGCATCGTCTCCGCCAAAGCCCTGATAATCGTGGCCGCAGCCTTCAACTCCTGTGGATTTTTCCCCGGCCAGGCGGCGATATCAGCCGGATTGACCGGGGTACCGGGCATAGCTTTAGCAGCAACCCGCTCCGCTGGCGCAGCAGCCTCTGCCGCCTGCTCCAGGGCGGCGGCAAATACGATCAGTTTTTCCGCTAAGGGTTTGGCTGATTTGATAAAAGCCGCCAGGGGTGCCGGCAAGTCAGGCAGTTCCAGCAGGTCCACCAGGGTCTGCAGTTCCGTATGGCCTGTAAGATTTTGGGAGGATTGTTGGGGAGGCTGCGGGCCTGTCTTCCCGGTCTGAACCGGCGGTTCCTGGCCCAGTAAGGTCCGAATAAATTCCCGGACCTCGGGCCGCAGTCTTTGCGCCGTTTCCGGCCGGCTCAACACAGCACTCACTAAGTCAGGAACATCGGCCTCGTGCTCTGTCCCCTCAGGCCCCCGCGTTAGCGGCATTGCCGCCCTGTCTTTTACTGTCTGTTGTTGCATATTGGGCGGTGGTGTGCCGGGCATGCCTGAGACCTGCGGTTTACCGGGCCCAGGCGTATTAGGTGTGATCTCCGGCTTAGCCGGCGCCGGCGGCGCTTTCGGTTCAACCGGCTCGCCCTTGGGCAGAGCTGCCGCTTCAGGCCCGGGCTTGGCCGCCAGACTGCCGGGCTGAGTACCGGACTGACTGTCAGCAGCCGGAACCGTTGCCTGCCCGGCCGGCGCTTGCTCTGGCTGCGGCGTTACCGCGACGGCAAGCTCACGGACGACCCGGGCCATTACTGCAAGCTCGCCCGTGGACAGCTGGCGCCAGGTACTGATAAGTTCGGTCATAGCAGCCTGCGGTTTGCTAACAGATGTACCAGCCGGCGTGCCGGCCTGTGTCGTCCCGGTTTCTCCTGTTGCCACTTGTTCCAGCGCCGCCGCCAATGCCAGAAGTTTTTCCGCCGCAGTCCGGGGCGATCTCAACAGCGTGGCGGTCCCGGCCGGCAGCGTCGTTGCCGCCGCCTGCGTCTGCTGCAATATATTTTTTACAAGCTCTTGGATTTCAGGGTCCAAACTGTCAACAAGCGCGGTACGGCCTGTCAGCGTTTTACCCAGTTCGGCCAGTTCAGTCTCAATAAAATTTTGCAGGGCCAGGAGCAGTGCCGGTGTTGCTGTTGGTTTCGGACTGGCAGCCTCCGGGGCAACGTCCCCGGCGGGCTGTTGATTCACGACCAGGCTGTCGGCTGTTTCCAGTTTGACCGGCATTACCGGAGCGGTACTATTAGTATTGATATTGTTCATATGTTGACTACGCCTGCCTTCCTCATTCCCAAAATAAATACGGCAATACTGATAAGTGCTATCACCGCGCTGCTGTAGAACATAGCCGTATAGCCAAATATTTCACCGGCAAACCCCAGCACAACCGAACCGGCAGTTATGCCCAGATCCATAAAGGCCGTAAAAAACCCCAGCGCTGCTCCCCGGTCCCGGGGCGGCGTATAATCGACAACAAGGGCATTAAGGGTCGGCATAAAGGCACCAAAACCAAACCCATATAACAGGGCAGTGATAAGCAGCATCTCGCTGCTGCTTAGCTGGGCCAGTATACAGACTGCGCCCACGACCAGCGCCATGCAGGGCAGGATAACCCGCTGACGGCCAATACGGTCAGACAGCTTACCGGTAACCATCCGGCTGACAACCGTACTGGCCGCAAAGGCAGTAAAAAAGATACCAATATCATTGATTCCCCGCTGCGGCGCAAATAATGGCAAAAAGGCAATAATGACCCCATAAGTGGTAGCACCGCCAAATAAGGCCAGGGCGGGCATTAGCACCTCCCGGCGTTTACCGACAGTTAAAAAGTCACTCCCCGGCCGGCTGCCGGCGGATGCAACCGACAGCTCCCTGACCGGCAGGGTGCAGAGAAAAGCCATCGCCGCCACAGCGGCCGACAAACTGAATAAATAATTAAAATCACCGGTCCTGCTGATAACAGCTGTCCCCAAAGCCGGAAATAAGGCCATTGCCAGGACGTTAGCAGTACCATAAACCCCCATAGCCTCGCCCCGCCGCGCCGGCGGTGCCAAATCAGCAATATAAGCGGCGGCGGCAGCCAAAAAAGCAGCATGAGCCAGACCATGGAGAATACGCAGCATATACAGAGGATAAACTGCCTCCACCAGGCCATACAGCATAAATAACAGCGTAAAACAGCCTGCACCGGTCAACATGATTTTTTTCCGTCCCCACCGGTCGGCGAGCTGACCAAAATAGGGTCTGACCACTACAGCGGCCATGGTATAAAGGCCTGTGACCAGCCCAACCTGCGCCGCCGTCCCGCCCAGGCTATCCACATACTGAGGCAGGATGGGCAGCAACAGATAAAAGCTGCCAAAATAGAAAAAATTAGCCAGGCAACTGAGAGTAAAATTTCTGGACCAAAGTACACCCTCCTGAGGATTCATACCGTACCTCCTTGCTGCTTTACCTATATATTTGGCCTGCCCGCCCCCGGTTCCTGCTGCCGTCTTTCATTTTAGACTGTTTTTTACTTAATGATTTAACATAAATACACACATAGTTGCGTGGCAACATAAACTATAGTAAAACCACAAGGAGGCAAGATAATGGCAACTTTCCAAAGTATGATAACAGGACGCAACTGTAAGCCCAATCCAGTAGTTCAGCTGGTTCCAAGCCAGTCGCTCACTGCCGGTTATTTTCTGTTACAGGTTGAGCCTGCCATTCGTCATGGGATCAAAGAGCTTGAAGGAACAAGTACGCGCCATGCTATGACCGAGTTAGCGCTTATGAGTTATTTAATGGGCATGGGTTTTGAATATCGGACAGCTAAAGTAATAGTAGAGTCGTGGGAAACTGACGACAGTCTGCTGGCACAGGGGTTACTCTGCGAATAAGATAAGACTGGGCTTATGCTAAGTCCTATAGGACGACGGCAGAAGCCTTAGTCGTTCTTATGTCTACAAAATTCGAGTTATAAATTGGCAGATAAAAAAAGATTGCCTGGCACCCCCCACTGCTGTTGGCATCTATGCCAAACGGCAGTGGGGCCTTAGTGCCGCAATCTTTTTTAGCAGCGTTTATTTATAGGAATTGAAAAGTTACTGCGAATCCCGTTAAGGGCATAGGCGGCTTCTTCCAACACCCTTGGCGTTCTTGGCACAAAGCCAGTTTTTTTTTAATCAATTACCGTAACCAGTTGCCCGAACAACTCTTTACTGGCCTTAATCTTCTGTTCGCCCCCAAGTACGCACAGGTAGTTGGCTTTCATAACCGCATCCACAACCTCAGCCAATTTTTTGATATCTTCCTGTCTGGTGGCTAATATTTCATCCCGCTCCTGCTGCAGGTCGGCCTGACTAATGTTTCTAATGTAGGCGGCATCGGCCCGCTCACCTTTCATTTGCGGTGTCAGTGGTGTATCCAGGGTACTCATAGTACCGATAATGTATTTGGTCATTTCCCGCTTGCTTACCTGGCTGGCAGTAAAATTATTCAGATATTGAACAGTCTCGTCATAGACTTTGACCGTTTCAGCCAGATTAGGGTCCCGGTACGAACCAAATACAACATTGCCACTCCGGTCAAACTGGGCAAAGGCACCATAGGCACCGCCCTGAACCCTGATCCGGTTCCAAAGATAATCATAACGCAGAATCGTCTCCAACACTTTCATGCTGCCATGATACGTATAGCCGAGACGGCGGAAATTGGCACCTTTGGCAACATACTGCACCTTGCCGGAGGTTAGAAGCCCCTCATTAAGCGCCTGGGCTTTGAAGCTGTATTTTACAGGCTTAAACTGCCTGGAACCAAGTTTTTCTTTAAGCACGGCCAAGCTTTGGCGGAATTGCTCATAATCTTCCCGGGTGCAGGTGACACCAGCCAGGAGATTATCCTTATTAAAGATTGTTTGGGCTACAGCGGCCAATGTCCGGCCGATCTCATTCACCTTGGTTTCCAGATTATCTTCCAGGGCGGCAATAAACTTATAATAGGTCAGCAAGCCGGTCTCATTGTATTTGGCAACAGGTGATACATAGGATAACAGACGGCTGGCGACCACCTGCTGCCCGCGGCGGAACAGGGCGGTATCCCAGGCTGCCTTGGTTTCGCGGATCAGCTCTTTGAGCCTGCCGCTGTCATTAAACAGACTGCTGCCGGCTACATCGCCCAGGAGGCCAAACATCTCAGGCAGCTTGCTGACCAGGGCCTTGGCTTTAACCCTGAACATCGGGGTAAAGGTTTCATCATCGGCGTTTTCGGAAAAAGCAAAGACATCATAGGCAAAACCACCGGTATGAATATTGATCTCTTTAGCCAGTTCCGTATAAGGCAGCCTGGCAGTATCCACCTTCCCCAGCAGATCGGCCAACAAAAACACATATGGCAGTTCAGCCTCGGCCACCGCGCCAATATTGAAATAAAGGTTGACATAAGCAATCTGATTTGTAAAATGAGGATGAAGCAATACCGGTATTCCCTGTTCTTTTTGCTCGACAGTTACTAGTTCTTCCGTTTTCGGATCGATATCTTTCAGTTCCAGCAGCGGGATTGATTCCAGTGCTGCCGGCGAATCAGGCGTTTCCTGACGTTCTTTTAAGGCCTTGGTTTGCCTGACAAGGGTATCCAGTTGGGCCTGACTCAGACTCTTTTTGTATTTGGCTAATTTTTGCTTTGACTCGGCTGCCTTTTGGGCGCCAACCTCACAGCTTGGCGTTAAGGCAACAAGGGCCTGGTGGGCATTATCCAGAAGACAAGTTTTGATCAGTTGTTCAAAATAACCTTTTTTATACTGCTGCTTAATAGCAGCCAGCGCCGGTTCATACGCCAGATGGATCAGCGGGTCCTCATCATACAGCCAGCTGTCCAGACACTTCATATTATACACAAGCCCTTTAGGCCTGTTTCCATAATTAGCTTCCCGGAGGTGGAATTCAAAGATGTTGACTGACGACTCAACCAGTTTTTTATCAAGACCTTCTTTAGCCAGTTTAGCTAACGTAGCGGCAATGGTAGTCCTAAACTCTTCGATCTGGCCGGGATTGGCCCCGCTTACGCCAAAGGTCATGGTCGGCTGCAATATACTCTTGTTATAGCTGCCAAATACCTCTTTACCCAAGCCGGCATCCAACAGTGCTTTTTTAAGCGGGGCCGCCGGTGTCTCCAGCAGGATATGCTCCAGCATCATCAGCCCCAAATAGCTTTCGGCATCGGTGGCTTTACCGGCAGCAATGTTGAGAGTAATAAAAGTCTTATCCTTGGTCGATTCCTGTGGCGATACCGGATAGTCCACCACTTTAACCACAGTTTCTGTAAAAGGCTTTTGCAGCGGAATCCCGGAATCAATCTTCGCTGCCGTAAAATCCTGCAGATAGGCTTCATCCAGAAATGCCAGATTATCGTCTAAATCGAGGTCACCATACAGGAAAATATAGCTGTTGGCAGGGTGATAATATTTTTTATGAAAAGCGACAAACTGCTCCTGCGTGAGATCGGTAATAAACTCCGGGTCGCCGCCGGACTCCACGCCATAGGTGGTCTCGGGAAACAGCGCCGCATAAATCTGATGTTCCAGGATCGCATCAGGTGAGGAAAATACGCCTTTCATTTCATTGTAGACAACACCTTTATAAGTAAGCTCGGCATTCTTATCAGGCAGATCATAATGCCAGCCTTCCTGCATTAGAATTTCGGGAGTCTTTAGCATTTGGGGATAAAATACGGCATCCAGGTACACATCCATCAGATTGCGGAAATCTTTCTCATTGCGGCTGGCAACAGGATACATGGTTTTATCCGGAAAGGTCATGGCATTAAGAAAAGTATTGAGTGAACCCTTTACCAGCTCAACAAAGGGTTCCTTAATCGGAAATTTGCGGGAGCCGCACAGGACCGAGTGCTCAACAATATGGGGTACACCGGTTGAGTCTTCAGGCGGGGTACGAAAGGTAACGGAAAAGACTTTGTTATCATCATCGTTGCCCAGATACAGCAGACGGGCGCCACTTTGCTTATGTACAAACAATTTGGCATCAGAATTAATCTCGGCTACGTGTTTCGCGTCCATTAACTTAAATCCGTGGTAAGTCTGGCCAATCTTAAAGGACATGCTTTTACCTCGCTTTTTGTAGTTTTATTTTTTTATCCTATGTATTGCCTTGCCAGGTGGTTAACTATTTTGCCTTTCGGCAGCATGGAACAGTTTTCCTGCAACCGCAGGCCGCAACGGTTAATAATAGATTCTCCCGTTTGCCGATAATTAAGCAGACAATTAATTTATATAACAAAAAAACGCCGGTATATGCCGATTTTAATTTCCATTGGATATTTTTAATACCGCCCCACAGTTTCATACCCGCAGTCAGTCGCCCGCAGGCAACAAATGCCTGGTATCTCGAAACACATTATACAAAATCGTTCAAATATAAGTTAATTATTTTACTATATATAGCAAAAAGTCTGAAAGGATATTTTCCCTGCCCCCCGAAAGATGTATAGGAAATCTCTATTGTCTGCCAATTGTCAGCGATTTGTAAGAAGGTGAACTTGATTGTCAGAAATTGTCCTCATTGCCCCTGACCGTGAGATTGTGGAGTTAGCAGAAAAACTGGGCTTACAGGGCAGGCAGATCTCCTATATTCCAGCCCGTATGGACGAAGGGGTAACCGCTGCCAAAGCTGCGGTCAGTGCCGGCGCCAAAGTACTGATCACCAGAGGCTTAACATTTCATATGATTCTGAGCGCCATTCCCAATGTTCCGGTTATTGAAATACCCTACACCGGTTATGATATTCTCCGGTCCCGGCTGACAGCCGCCAGACAAGGCGGTCGGCTGGCATTAGCGGCCGACAGACAGGTAGCCGGCGGTTGTGCCAGCATTGAAGAGATTTTGGAATTGCCGGCCAGCATGCAGGTACACTTAGAAGACGGGGCGGATATCGATACAGCAATCCTTAAAGCCCGGGACCTCGGGGCAACCACCATCATCGGCAGCCGGGCAGTGGTAGAAACAGCCGAGTCTTATGGCTTAACCGGTGTAACACTGGCTTCCGGCCGGGAAGGCCTCGAACAGGCCATCAGTCTGGCGGTGCAGCGCCTGACAAACCAGCGGCTGGAGGAGCAGGCCGCCCGCCAGCTGGAAACAATTATTAATTCCATCAATTATGGCGTGCTGGCCATTGATCATACTGGCGCCGTGACCGCCATGAATATTGAGGCGGCCCGTTTATTTAATCTTGCCAAAGACGGCTGGGCGGCAGCGGAAAGCTCTTTTATTCAGAGACTATGGGAGTGTATGTCAACCCGGGAACGTCAAATCGGGGTTGTGGAGCGCATTGGCCGCGACTGTACAATTGCAGTCAGTTTTCAGCCTGTTGTTGTCAGCGGCGATGTGGCCGGAGCAGTGGCCACCTTCCAGCTGATTGACCAGCTGCAGGAGCTGGAGCAAAAGACCCGGCAGGAATTATCGCTGCATGGCCGGGTGGCCCGGGCCTCCTTTCTCGATATTGAAACCCGCACACCGGCTATGCACAAGGTCATTGAAGAGGCCAAACGCTTTGCCGGTTATAACAGCACTGTGCTAATCCTGGGTGAGACAGGTGCAGGCAAAGAATATTTTGCCCAGGCCATCCATCAGGCCAGCCCCCGCCGGAACGGCCCCTTTGTAGCGGTCAACTGTGCGGCAATCCCGGAAACCATCCTCGAGAGCGAGTTATTTGGCCATGTCGAGGGCGCCTTTACCGGCGCGAAGAAAGGCGGCAAAACCGGACTCTTCGAGCAGGCCCACCGGGGAACCATTTTCCTGGATGAGATTGGCGAAATGTCCGACTCACTGCAGGCCCGGTTACTCCGTGTCCTGCAGGAACATCAAGTATACCGGGTCGGCGATGACCGTGTCATCCCGGTGGACATCAGGGTCATTGCCGCCACAAACCGGAACCTGCAGGCCATGATGGCCGGGCAAAAATTCCGGGCTGATTTATATTACCGGCTGGCCGTGCTGACAGTAAACATCCCGCCGCTAAGAGCGCGCAAGGACGATATCGGGCTATTTGTCCGGTCATTTATCGCCAATTTTAATCAAAAATTCCACACCTCTGTCAAGTATATCGAACCGCAGGGAATCGACCTGCTGGCCCAATACGACTGGCCGGGCAATATTCGCGAGCTGCATAATATAATCGAAAGGCTGGTGGTACTGGCAGTCGCACCGGTTATTACCAGACAGGAGGTCTGGTCCTGCCTTAAATGCCTGCTGCCCACACCGGAGCAGGCCCCTGCTGATCTCAAGGACTTTGAAGCCATTGCGATTCGCGAAGCCCTGACCAAGACCGGCGGCAACAGGCAGCAGGCCGCCAAGCTGCTGGGGATTGGCCGTTCAACTCTGTGGCGCAAATTACGGGAACTGGGAGAATGATCCAAAAGAGAACAGGAGTTGTTTCATAATGAAACAACTCCTGTTCTCTTTTGGATAAAAGTAGCCTGAATGCGGGTATTTAATATTTGGCATAGGAATTGCATATTATATAAGTATAAAGCCTTTATTAACGTAGACTCTATAAATAAATCACTGCTCTAAATTAATGCAAAGAGGTGTCGTTATGCAAGAAATGAAACCTGGCTCCGCGCCGGCCCCGTCGCTCCCGCAAAGAACCCCTGCTTTTGAATTCTTTAGTTCCATCCATAGCCTGTTTATGGGCAAAGCTGAATCCAAAGCAGAGGAAGCCCAGCAGTTGCTGAATCCACAGATCGCTGATGAAAATAATATTGCCGACAGCCTGGACACCGGTAAGCTGACCAAGCTGATCAGCTATATCAGGGGCGGTGCACCGGCCATAGTATTGGCATACACTACTGCCTATGCCATACTGGCTTGATGCAACCCGTCAGGCCTGCTCCATGCGGCTAATGAGGAAGACGCGATTGTGCTCTGTGCAGCAATCGGCCTTCCTTTTTCTATTCTGTCCGGCTGATTTCTGGTATAATCAATGCAGTCTTTGAAATTTTGGAATAAGAACTGCGGAGGCCCGTATGCAACCGATTGTTGGAATCACCAATGCCACAGGCATGATTTATGCAGTACGCCTTTTAGAAACCTTTCACACCCTTGGTGCTCAAACCTGCCTGATCATGAGCCGCGAGGCCGGGGCCGCCCTGGAGCGGGAAACAGATTACTCGTTACCCCGCCTGCAAGGCCTGGTCCGGACCTTTTGTTATGCTGACGCCCCTTCGTTACCTATCGGGGAACACGATGCAGACGCCATGATTCTTGTTCCCTGCAGCCTGGGTGCCATAATGCCGCTGGCCCGGGACTTACCGCTGAATTCCCTGCAGAAAACTGCCGCCAGTATATTACGTTTAAAGAAGAAACTAATTATGGTCACCAGCGAGCCTGTCCTGGAGCCGGAGCATTTAAAAATTTTGCTGGCTATGGCTTATAAAGGTGCCACCATTATGCCCTATATGCCCAGTTTCTATCATAAACCAACTTCAATTGACGATATCGTTACTCATCATACCGGCCGGGTTCTGGACCTGCTGGGGATTGACCACAACCTGTTAACACGCTGGGGCGAAACAAGCTTTTAGCCACAGCCAAGAGGGGACTGTCTCAGAAATGAGACAGTCCCCCTCTTGTTTGAGAAAGCGGTATTTATTTTTTAAATGAATCGTACACCACTTTATACTCCGGTGTTGGGGGAATAGACGTATAAATATACAAATGAACCCCGTTCGGGTCATTAACAACAAAACTGCGTTCACCCCAAGGTTTATCGACAAGATCTTCGCAGGGTTCCACGCCCGCCGCTTTCAGCCGCCGGTATTCAGCATCCACATCATCCACTTCCAGGGAAATGATGATGCCTGAACCATGGAAAAACTCACCCGCATCACGCTGGGGCTTGGTAAAGCTGATTCCGGCCGGCAGACCTGGTGCAATCAGCTCAATATACCAGTCGCTTTCATAGACCAGTTGAAAATTAAAATGCCTGATATAAAACTCTTTGGATTCAGTCAGTTTATCGGTGCTAATCGTCGTGTCAACCCGTTTTATCCTCATAAAGCTACCTCCCCCACTCCGGTTTACGCTGTTTAAAATAAACTACCTTCAGCTTACAGGCCTCAGCCATCGCCTGGCCCACATCCAGCCTGCAGCCGATATTTTCCGGTTTATGCGCATCAGACCCCAGGGTAACCATCCGCCCGCCGAGCTCGTAAAACCGCTTATAGATGGGCAGCAGCCTGGCTACCGCTTCCGGGCTTGTCAAGCGGCGGGTATTAATCTCCATCGCTTTTTCGTTCTGAACGGCAACCTTCAAAATCTCATCAATCCAGTCGCCAAACTCATGATAATGAATCTCCGGATCGGCAAACCGGGCATACCGGGCTATATAATCAATGTGACCCAGGCTGTCAATAAAATCATATCCCTTCAGACAGTCCAGCATGGTCTCAAAATAGCGGCTGTAGGCATCCATTTTGGTACGGTTATGATAAAAAATCTCCTGGTAAATTTCGATATTATCAACAAAATGAATCGATCCGATCACATAGTCAAACGGATAACCGTCAACTATAGCGCGGTTGTCGGCCAGACATTCGGTCCGCATGCCGACCTCGATTCCCAGCAGCAGCTTTTCATTCCGGTATTTTTTATAATCCTGCCAATATTGTTCAACATCCAAAGCAACATCAGGCTCCGGTTGGGCCAGATCAATGTGTTCGGTAATCGTGATCCCCAGTTTTAGTTCGGCGGCACGGCTGATCGCCGTTTCCAGCGCCATCTCGGAGTCGTCAGAATACCGGGTGTGGATATGTGTATCGAATAACAATCGCATGCCTCCTAATCAGCTAAAGAACTACTCTATGTATCTATATACCATTTTAATATAAAAATACCCAAACTTCAAACATTGGTTCAGGAATTATTCCTGCCTAAACGGCTATACTCTAATCTTAGGGCCCGATTATGATCCTGAAAGGAACTGATTACCGCATGCTCAAAGTACTGTTTGTCGCTGGCGAGGCAGCCCCGTTCATTAAAACCGGCGGCCTCGGCACAGTAATCGCTTCGCTGCCGCAAGAACTAAGGCAGCAGGGCGTCGATGCCAGGATCATCGTCCCTAAATATGGGGAAATTCCCGAGAAACTAAGGCATAGAATGTCTGTCAGGGCCTCCTTTCAGGTGCCGCTCTCCTGGCGTTTACAGCCCTGCCGGCTCGAAGAGCTGACACTGGACGGCCTGCCCTGCTATTTTATCGATAATGAATATTATTTCAAGCGGGCCGGGGTTTACGGGCACTATGACGATGCCGAGCGCTACGCCTTCTTTTGCCGGGCTGTACTGGAAGCCCTGCCGCATATGGGTTTTCAGCCCCAGATCCTGCACTGCCATGACTGGCAATGCGGTCTGGTCAGCGTATTCTTAGCCGCCCATTACCGGGACCAGCCTTTTTATAATAAAATCAAAACCCTCTTTACGGTTCACAACCTGAAATATCAGGGCATTTTTCCCAAAGATATCCTGTTTAACCTGCTTGATTTAAGCTGGGATTACTTTACTGTCCAGGGTATTGAGTTTTACGATCACGTTAATTATATGAAAGGCGGACTTATTTTTTCCGATTTAATCAATACAGTTAGTCCCACCTATGCCCGCGAAATCCAGCATGCCTACTACGGGGAAAAGCTGGAGGGGGTGTTGTCCGGCAGGTCGGCAGACTTATCCGGCATCATTAACGGCATTGATTATGCGGTTTATAACCCGGCGACCGATTCCAGTATTTTTGTCAATTATGACTGGCAGACCAGAGAGCGCAAAACCAAAAATAAGCTGGAGCTGCAAAAAATGCTGGGACTGGCGTCAGACCCGGCCCGGCCGTTGCTGGCCATGAACTGCCGCCTGGTCGAAGCGAAAGGTCTGGATCTGGTGCTGCGGGTACTCACTGAAATCTTGGACAGCGGTGCCCAAATGGTTATTATTGGCCAGGGCAGCGAACACTATCATCAATTGCTATGGCAGGCTGCCTGGCTGCACAACGACCGGCTGGCCGCCATTATTCCCTATAACGAGGAGTTGAGCCGCAAACTGTATGCCGCGGCCGATTTATTTTTAATGCCGTCCCGGTATGAGCCCTGCGGCATTGGCCAGCTCATTGCCATGCGCTACGGCTGCCTGCCTGTAGTCCGGGAGACAGGAGGCCTCAATGATACGGTCCTGGCCTATAATGAGCAGACCGGTGCGGGCAATGGCTTCAGCTTTACCAATTACAACGCCCATGACTTTCTGCACACAGTCAGACGGGCTATCCATTTTTATCATAACAAAAAAGTCTGGAACAGACTGGCCGGCCGGGCCATGCAAAGTGATAACAGCTGGCAGCTGCCGGCAGGTCAATACCGGCAGTTATATGCTAAGCTGTATACAGAAGAACACCTCTATAAACCAGCCCTGTCTACACCGTCAACCAAGCCCGGTCTTGCCCTGTACCCCGCCCCTGCCCTTGAAAACCCATTCCCGGCAAAGGAGGTTCCTTATGCTCACTAACACCAATTTGTACAGCTGTACGCCCCTAACCGCCCCGGGCACCAAACCGGAGGCCTTATCAGTCCCGGCATTCAGAGATGCCTTTGTCAGTAAATTTGCCGCAATGCACGGCAAGCCGCTCAGCACAGCGGCTGACTGGGAAAAATTCGAGACCCTGGCCGCCCTCCTCCGGGAGCTAATCAGCAAAAACCTGATCGAAACCCGGCAGGAGCGATCCCAGGCTGAACCCAAGCAAGTCTATTACCTGTCAATTGAATTTCTCCTCGGCCGGCTGCTGGCAACCAATCTTGTCAATCTGGGCCTCCGGGAAACCTGCGCAGAAGCCCTTTCCCAGCTTGGTATCCGCCTCGACGACCTGCTGCGCAAAGAAGAGGATGCCGGGCTGGGCAATGGCGGCTTAGGCCGGCTGGCCGCCTGCTACCTGGACTCGATGGCCGCTCTGGGTCTGGCCGGCCACGGCTGCGGCCTGCGCTACCGCTATGGCCTGTTTGAGCAAAAGATAATTAACGGTTATCAACATGAGTACCCCGATAACTGGCTCCAAGACCGCAGCTATGTTTGGGAATACCGCCGCCCGGATGAAAAAATGACAGTCAGGTACGGCGGTACCGTCCGGGTGCGGGCCAATGGCAAAACCCATTTTATTCATGAGGACTACGAACAGGTCATGGCCGTGCCCTATGATGTGCCGGTTGTCGGTTATCAAAACAAGGTCATCAATACCTTGCGGCTCTGGAGTGCAGAGGTTGATATCTCCCATTATACCTGCTGCCGCCAGAGTGCAGACTGTAACAGCGTGATCGACTACAAGCACGGGGTCGAGGCCCTCACCGACCTGCTCTACCCGGATGATACTCATTATGAAGGCAGGCTGCTACGGCTTAAGCAGCAATATTTCCTGGTATCTGCCAGCCTGCAGAGCATTGTGCGCAGCTTCCGGCTGAACCATGATGCCCTCCGGCTGCTGCCGGCTAAAGTAGCCATTCATATCAACGACACCCACCCGGCCCTGGCGGTACCGGAGCTGATGCGCATCCTGCTTGATGACTGCGGCCTGGGCTGGGATGAAGCCTGGCAGCTTACCGTAGCCACCATCTCCTACACCAATCATACCATCCTGCCTGAGGCCCTGGAGAAATGGCCTGTCACCATGGTTGCCCAATTGCTGCCCCGTATCCATATGATTATCCAGGAAATCAACGAGCGGACCGGCCGCGAGCTTTGGCAAACCTACCCCGGCGAGTGGGACCGCATCCGGACCATGTCCATTGTGGCTGACGGCCAGGTTCATATGGCCCATCTGGCCATTGCCGGCAGCCATTCGGTCAACGGCGTGGCTAAGATTCATACCGAGATTCTGAAGCAGTCAGTCATGCGCAACTTTTATACCTGTACGCCGGACAAGTTTGCCAATGTGACCAATGGCATCACCCACCGCCGCTGGCTCTTAACGGCCAATCCCCGGCTGGCGGCCCTGATCAGCGAGGTTATCGGTCCTGACTGGATACAAAATCCCAACAAATTAACTGAGTTAGCCGATGCTGTCGGTGATTCCGGCTTGCTGGCGGATCTGGCCAGAGTCAAGCTGGAGAACAAACGGCAGTTGGCCCGCTACATCAAGACCAAAAATAATATTACCGTTGATATCCACTCTATCTTTGACTCGCATATTAAACGCCTCCATGCCTATAAACGCCAGTTCCTCAATGTCATGCACATCATGGACCTTTATAACCGCCTGCGGGCCGACCCCGCACTGACGATCGCCCCCCGCACCTTTATTTTTGGCGGCAAAGCGGCCCCCGGCTACTATAAAGCCAAAAAAACCATTAAACTGATTAATACCCTGGCCGATAAAATAAATAACGATCCGGCTGTCCGGGACCAGCTTAAGGTTGTATTCCTGGAAAACTATAACGTCTCACTGGCCGAGCTGATTATTCCGGCCACCGATGTCAGCGAGCAGATCTCGACTGCCAGCCGCGAGGCTTCCGGCACAGGCAATATGAAGTTTATGATGAACGGCGCTGTAACTATCGGCACCCTGGACGGGGCTAATATTGAGATCCGTGAGGCCGCCGGCGCCGGCAACATCTTTATCTTCGGCCTCTCCGCCAACGAAGTCCTGGACTATTACCGGCACGGCGGCTATAATCCGCAGGAGCTGTATAACAGCGATCCCAGGCTTAAAATGATAACAGACCAGCTTGTCAACGGTTTCTTCCCGGTCGGGCCGGACGAATTCCGCACCCATTATGACGCACTGCTGCATCAGGGCGACGAATACTTCCTGCTCAAAGACTTTGCCGGTTATGTCGACACCCAGAACCGGCTGGCCACCGCCTATTGTGAACAACAACGCTGGCAGCAGATGGGATTGATGAATATCGCTCATTCCGGCTGGTTCTCCAGTGACCGCACCTTTGCGGAATACGCCACCGACATCTGGCAGTTGACTGAGCCTGTTCCCTTCTGGAACCAGGACCAGCCCGGCCTGTATGACCAGTTGCCGCCACGAAGCGGGCAGGATGTTTTATGTTGATGCATAGGGAGCAGGATAGAAAAAAAGCCGCGAAATCCGCGGCTTTCTCCATAACTAGTCCTGTTCTGCTTCTTCGTCAATCTCGATGGTATCCTCAAACGTATCGAGAATGTTTTGATGATGGTCTTCAACCGCATCATTAATCAGCCGCAGCACGGCGTTGGTCTGCTCTTCCGGCAAACCCATGGCAATAATAATATCCATCAAACGGTCGCCAAGGAGTTCAACATCATCAGTAAATAGTACCGGGATTTCATCTGTCAACTCTAGCTTTTCTTCATCACACATAATATTACACCCCTCGTCACTGTTATTATCTGTCTCAAACGAAAAGCCCTGCCAGTTGTCCCGGCCAACGCTAATGCTTGATTCACTATTATTGTAACACATCTGCCGATAAATAATAGTCAAATCTGAAATATCACGAAAGTTCGCCTCTGATCCGGGCCGTCTCAGCCTGGCTCTCCAGGTAATACCAGCGCACAGAATTGCCAAACCGGCACTGAATGGCATGCAGCTTGCCGGCCTGGGCCAATTGCCGCATTTTGTCCAGGGAAAACCCATTCGCTGAAAAATAATTTGCTGAAATAAAGCCTCTGCGTTTTAACCATTTCCGATGTTGCTCAGCTTCTCTGGATTCCAGGGTAACTTGCCAAATCGCCATAGTTCTCACAGGCCTTTCTATATAGTTGACTTTATTATAGATCAGCCTGTAAACCTACGTGTTAGGGGCAGGTAAATTTATTGTTAATGTTTCAAATGAAACAAAACCCTATCCCCGTGTTTTTAGAGAACAAGGGGCCTGGACACACGCTCTGTCCAGCCCCCCTGTTCTCTTTCTATTCCTGGCTATTCCAGCTGTGACAGCCGGGAGGCCGGATTAGTTGAAGCTAAGAATTTTTTGGCCGTTAACAGTTTTCAGGCCTTTGTTGACCTTTTCAGCAGCCTTGCGGGCTTGCTGGGCAAGGACAGAATGGGAAGCAAAGGATTTAGCAACACTGGATTTTAATGCCATACCTGTAGTCTTATCGGGTGCAACAATGGTTGCCGAGTTAAGGTTGCCGCCTGCTTGTCCCATTTGCGCGGCAGTAAAGTTCTTATCGGCAACAGCCGAGCCGGTGGGCAAGGTTGAGAAGATATCAACAGGTGTTCCCTTAATGAACCAGAGACGGTTAGCGTCGGCATAGATGCCCCAGAGATAACCGGGAGAATTAACACTGGTTACCTGTTGCCACAGCGACGGGGAAGTTAAATTAGCTACGGTAGTGTAGTAAATACCGCCGACCATGTTAGCAAAAGAAGCATCATAGTTGCCAAGGAACACATAGGCATGATTGGCATCGACTATGCTGATATCCCGGAACTCTCCAGTCATGCTGGAAAGTTTGGTGACGGTTGTTTTGGTAAATGTAGCCAGGTCAATGATGTCCAGACGGGTGTCCGGATTGGCGAAGCCAGGATTCTGCATACCGCCCACGGCGCAGACATACAGTTTATTGTCATAAATATCCAGGGTAAAAGCATTTTTGCCTACGAACAGATGATTGACGTACGTCAGGGCCCCATTAAGCGGATTAATTGTAAATTTTATGACTATACTGTCAGAGTACACGCCGTAACCACCATTGGGATTAACGGAAAAGAGTGCATACAGATTGTTGCCGTCAACCACCAGTCCCTCACCATGTCCCTCAGCAGTCGATGGCAGAGAAATAGCCGGCCAGGAAGTTGGGAATTGATAACTAACTGAAGTTTGTGCATAGTTGTTGTTCATATTTATCACAGCAATTTTGGCCAAATCGTAGCCAGTAGCATACATCCACTGATTTTTGGTAGCTACAGCATGCAGGTTAGCCACATTACTCCAGCTGGGTTCCGGTACAACAAGTGAAGGTACCCAGGAAGCCGCAAAGGGGTCAATAATTTTATTTGGCTTAGCAGTAGGGCTATATGTATACTGACGTAATACTAAGCGACTTTCATTGCCTTGGTAGAAATTAAAAAACGCCGGGTCACCGTTTAAGTCAGTAATTTTATCAGTATCAGGCGTAAAGGCAGCTGCCGACAATGCAGTTCTTTCACCTTTTATAGCCCCGGCCTTGCCAACAGAATAGCCGGAATCAGTTATGGTGTAGGCAAATAATGCCTCCGGCGCTGCCATTACCGTTGCATTGCCGACAATTGACATCATCATAACCAGTACAAGAATACGCGCTAAAAAACTTGAATACATTCTCATATAACCCAATCCCTCTTTTCTCTCCATTTTGAGTTACTTTGAACTGAATACAACCCATATTGATCCCCGATATCATCCCCTTTTCAGTATTAGTTTTTATATCTATAATGAATGGCATCACCCCCTTAGTCGAATCTCTTTTAATATTTATATTGCAAAGTTACATAATAGGTACGTCCCTGAGTCGGACAATCGGTATTTAACGGATAATGAAGTTGCGTCGGTTTTTGTCTTGGTGTCCCATCATTGTTTAAATCGGTTTCGACTAACCGCAATTCCGGACCTTTGTTAAATAAATCATTCACCCCCATGGTCAATTGAATATCTTGAGTAAAGGTATGTTTTACACCTAACCCAATGGTAGTCAAAGAGGTTTGTTTTTTATCCCAGCCTTTGCTGACAAACATTTCATCCATATATTTTAGTTCCGTGTATACCGCTGTCTTTTGGTCAGGACGGTAGGTTAACCGCAATGATCCCTCCCATTCCGGGGTATACGTCAGGGGAATTTCGCGGTAGACATTGTAACCCCAGGCCTCCCCTGTTGGAGAGTTATCGCGGCTATAGGCTTTAGTATGCATATAGGTTCCAGCCAGATCCATATCCCATTTTTCCCAACTAAGATTGGCCTGTAATTCCATTCCATTTGTCCGGCCTTTGGCAGTATTGGTATAACACCAGTAATCATAGCCACAACGGTATAGTTGCAGCAGATTCTCCGATTTGCGGCCAAAATAGGTTAATTGGATATTAGCGTCACTTCCTAAAATCCGGTCATCCCAGATTGCACTTACATCCCACTGAGTTCCCTCTTCCGGAACAGGAAAAACAGATACCAAACCGCCATATTCTTTTTCCTTGGGGCGCGGAATAATGCCCGCACCATCACCGGCGATTTCATATAGATTCAGTAAGCGGTAATAAGACCCTATAGTGGATCGCAGTGTCAGTTGGTCGCTCACTTTTTTCTTCACGGCCGTTTGCCACGTAACTTTATCATCTTTTTGCTTGTCTTCTGCATTAAACCATATATGGTTAGAAGCTCCTCCACTGATAGCCAACCCGTTACTACGTCCAAGTATCGTTGAGGAATTATAACGTATGCTGGGTGTCAGCCAGAGGTCTTCCTCTTCGTTCAGCGTAATTGTATCCTGGAGTTGGATATTAAACAAATTCTGTTCAAAGTAATTGCGGAACCGTCGGCGATCATCAACACTGGGTGGAGTGTCCGGCTTATAATCTGTTACTTTATAGCCGTTAACATCCATCTCCTCCTGCGAGTAATTTACCATAAATTCCAGCAGATGATAGTTGCCGGCTTTAAATGAACCATCGATAGCACCGCCGAGGCGCTTGGAATTGTAAGTACTCCAGACACTCAGGGGCTGATTCCAAAATCCAGAAATTGATTCAAAAAGACCAAAACCTTCATTCCTGTAACGTTTTTCCTGGTCAAGGTAATTGACAGACCAGCCCCATTCCAGGTTTCCTATTGTATCCCGGCGCCCGACAAGGGCTTCTTTAGCAGTCAATTCCTGGTGTTTGGGAGAATTAAACAAATTGAGAGTATCCGTATCAAATAAAGCATTTGAGCCTTCGTAGCCAAAGGTTCCTCCAAGCCATATCCCCCAGGGAAGGTGGCGGTCAATCTTTTTCCAGGTCGCTTTTGCCAGCCAGTGATCATCCTGCCATTTGATAATAGCATCGGTATTTTTATAGTCATTATTGCGGCGATAACGGAGGTCAGTGTCAAGCCCCGGATGAGCGGCCAATTGCTCATCCCACCATTTTTTCTGAAAGTCGGGATCATAACCAAACCAGGCAGAATCAGAAATCAGAAAATTCACAGTATCCGCATCATAGCCTGCGGCTAACCCGGCAGCCATAAGTGCATTATAAAATTGACTGCCCGCTGTAGTTGCCTGATGAATCTCATCAAGGGATGCGAAATGGGGCCAACTTAAACTTATGCCTAAATAAGGATTTAAGCTGTCTAGCACACCATTATAAAACTGCAGTTTCTCAGCCGACAACCGCTCATACGCTCCGGTTATCTCTCCATAGCGATAGGGCACTTGAAAATTTTTATACCTGATATCACCGTCACTTTGATCTCTATTAATCCCTACCATCAGGCTACCGGTACCAAGCGGGGCATCAATCTGCAGACTGCCGGTATAGCCGCCCCAGGAACTTTGGCCTACAGAAGCGGCAACATTGGATTGAGTGGGGCGTTTGGTTACGACATTAATAACGCCGCCGATATAGGTCCCGCCGAACCGGGCCGGGATATAGCCACGGTAGACCTCGATTCGCTCCACGTTTTTGACGGGGATGGTGGAGATATCGGCCGCTGCGTCGCCACCCAAATTGAACAAGACCCCGTCCACAAACACACCCACCTGAGCAGCGGTGCTGCCCCGGACACTGACGGTGGTATACTGGCCTTTGCCGTTAACCTCGCGCACATGGACGCCGGGAACGTCTTTCAGGAGATCAGCCAGCGTCTTCTGCTCACCCTTATAATCGTCAGGCCGGATGATGGTTACCGTCCCCGGCGACAGCTTCGACTCCCAGTCGGGGCGTTTGGCCTCAACCGTAACCGCTTCCAGGGCATATTCCTGCGTGGAGCCGGCACCGTTGTTCACAGTTTCCTTCGTTGCCTGTGAAGGCTCGCTGCCGGTTTCAGCTGCATGGGCGATGCCGCAGTAATCGGGGGTCAGGCTGAAGGCCAGGGTACAGGCAATCCCTATCGCCAGAGCTTGTTTTGAACACTTACGTTGTTTCACTGCAAATCTCTCCTCGTACACTCTTACTCTTTACTTAAAAAATTGCTAGAATGGTAGCCCGTTTTATCTGCTGCTTGCTTGTTACCCTCCTCTCAAACCTATTCCTAATCTTCCCCTGTCGCTCGCAGGGTTAGTGAAGACCGTCCTTACAGGCAGTTCTCCTGACTCCAGTTCATCATCGGCCCGGCCTTCCCGGAATTCCTCCCAGTGGCATCTGCGGGCTGACTCCGTGTTACAGTGGCGGGACCGCGCCGGCTTCAACCGGACTTCTCTATTAAACCCTCTATAGGGCACCTGTACTATGAAATACGGATAATAAGCCAAAGCTTAGCTGACGGCAAGCCCTTTCGGACGCTGGCAGCAGCCTCAATTGTTCATTTATTCACAGATTTTATTTATAAATTCCGGCAGATTAAAAAATGGATTTCTCATATAGTCAACCTCGCTGCTTACAGGCGCGCTGACTACATGAGAAATCCATTTACCCCCGTTTATCAGCAGGCTTACTGCTATAAACCAGGAACAAACTGCCCCACATAATCCCCTACCCATCGCTCGCAGGTCACCGGTGATCGTTGTATAGGCAGTTCTCCTGACTTCCGGTTCATAGCGCCTCCAAACCTTCCCGCGACAGTTGTCCCCATCGCAGTGGCATACCCTGGATTTGCTCCCCGTTACAGTGGCGGGACCGTGCCGGTTTTGCACCGGACTTCCCTATTAAGCCCCGTAGGGCACCTATACCTGGCAACTATAAAATTGTCTGGCTGCTGCCTATAGCGACAGCTCGCTTTCTTTCTTTATCACTCAATACGGATTACTCAGATAATTGCAGGCCTGAACCGGCTGGCCTTGGAAATACTGCACCAGCTCGCCTGGTTGTTTCAGCCAGTTCAGCCTCCGATACTCCCATACCCAGGGTACGGTAACCGGGGCTTCATTATAGCTGTCAAAAACACCCCAGCGGGCAAATACCCGGCCCTGGCCGATATCCTGGCGGCGTTCCCACAACTCGGCCAACGGTACCAGCCGGTAACCGCCATGGGCTCCGCCCGGCAGGGTTTTGTTAAAGGCCTGGCCGGCGGCCGGAAGCTCATAGAGGCTGGCCGGCCAGGCCCGGCTGCTCCCGCCGGCGACGGTAATTACATGACTACCGGCCCTGATATTCAATACCGGGTGACCGCCTTCGAGCCGCACCCGGGAGCCGGGCCAGTGCCTCCACTTATTGTCACTGTAAGTCAGCAGCATGGTAAGCTGGCCGGAGCCGTCAGGGGTTTTGTCAATAGCAAGCAGTACCCCGGTCAGGTCATGTTCGTGGCCCCTACCACCGATATGGCGAGGATAGTACTGGTAATAGCCAATAAAATAGTGGGTGTCGCTTTCGACCACCGAGTAGTACATAACTCGCTTCATGGGGAAAAACAACAGGTTGTACCAGTTATTATTAAGCCGCCAGTCGCAGTCATAATTAACCAGTGTAAATATATTCTGCTGGGCGGTGAGACCATCACCAGTATTATCCCCTCTGATAACCGGTGACCATTGGCTGGCAAGCTCGGCAGGTGCCGCCTCAGCCACCATCAGGGAGGTAAACAACAAAACAGATGTAAGTATTATTAGGAGGCCTGCGCTTTTTCTCATCATATCTCCTTCGGGGGCCGCAAGTACAGACAACAGTACAGCAGCAGGATTTCAGAGCGCTTACTTTATGCTATATAAGGTTATTTCATCAATCGTGTATACATCCATGTTCCAGGTTCCGCCCCGGGGCGGTGACTGAACCAGAAAACTCTGACCCACAAAAGAAATCAGATTACCTGATAAGAGCGCCGTCTCCAGCATACTTTGCAGCCTTGGCTCGGAGGATCTAACCACAACACTTTTCCGGGGCAGGTCCTGAAGCTCAACAACCGCATAACAGCTGCCGGAAGGTGCGTAATAATTGATAAGCGTAACATGGCCAAACAAATGGACTGCTGGCGGCATCAATATAACACCGGTGACAGGCTGAGGCACAGACGCGGTTGAGCCGGTCTTAATCAACGGTATATATAACAACAACAGTGCCAGAACCAGGCTTACTGTCCGCAATACTGCTCTCATGGTTGTCTCTCCTTCAAATCCCTTTGTTTTTTATCCAGGGAATAATCCGAAAATGACGTATCCGCAACTGCCGGCAAATCGTTGTTAATGATTTTCGGCGTCAGCATAATGACCAGTTCGGTCTCTGTCACCTGCCTGGAGGTGGAATGAAATAGTCCGCCCACGAGCGGCAGCTGCCCGACCAGAGGTACTTTAAAGGTATCTTTGGTCTCCTGGCGCTGAATCAGGCCACCCAGGACAATGGTGTCGCCGCTCTTAACCCGCAACGTTGCATCAGCCTGGCGGGTGCGGATATTAGGACTGCCATTCTTCGTGGTATCGGTCTTATTGCTTACTTCCGGTTGAATCCGGGTGGTAATAAAGCCGTCCCGGTTGACAATGGGGGTAACTTCCAGCTTAATCCCAACTTCGACATAGATAACGGAGATGATGGGAATACTGCCTGTCGTTGGCTGCTGGCTTTCAACCGCCAGCTTGTCCCCAATCAAGATTTTAGCCGCTACCCCGTCTAAGGTTGCAACCCGCGGACTGGCCAGCAGGCGACCCTTCTTGTTCTCAATGAGGCGGTTGACAATCCCCTGGAGATTAGTGCCATATTTGCCGGTGCCAATCCGGTAATGCAGGTCATCATAGAGGATAGGCGCCGGCAGCTTGGTCGATGCTCCCCAGTCAACCCCGAGATTTGACAGGTCATCACGGTTAATTTCAATAACCTGTACCTCAAACATAACCTGCTGCGGCGGGGTATCGATCTGGTCCAGCAAATAATGAACCTGCTCATATTCATCAGGGCTGCCCATGATGACCAGCGTGTTGCGTACCGAATCGGCTTTAATCTGCTGTTCCGGCACCACAGCGCTGAGCAGGGATTTGGCCTGATCGACCTTAAGATAGTTTAGCTGTATAACCAGAGGTCGGCCGGAGGCATAGGGCGGACTGACAGGTTCAGCCGCGGCTACCTGCCCAATGCCATTACTGTCGGCCGTCGGCAGCTTAGTCTGGCTGCCTGGCGCGGCCTCCGTACCGGCCGGCAGTGCCTGCACCAGCCAGGGCACCAGGAGCAGCAGTAAGGCCAGTACCAGAGAAACAGCATAACACCGGCGGTAACGGGCCACGATATCACCGACTTTCATTGATGTGTACTTGATTGGCAGGCCCCCCTGACTTTCCGGCAGCTACCTGCAGCCGGAGCATTAGATTGCGGTAAGGCCTTGGCGTTATTGTAAACAGGATTAGAGTCTTTACCTTGTGAAAAAGCATAGTCATATTGCCAAATGGCAAAATAAAAAGAGACCTCCTGTGATGTGTGAACTACCCATCAGACAGGGGCCTCTTGTTTCATGCCGGTTAACGGTCGGCACAAACATGCAATAATGCATCCAAATCCCCTCCCCATCTGTCGCAGGTCAACGGTGATTGTTGTACAGGCAGTTCTCCTGGCTTTAGGATCATTGCGCCTCCAAACCTTCCCAAGACGGCTGTCTCAGTGGCATACCATGGATTTGCTCCCCATTACAGTGGCGGGACCGCGCCGGCTTTTAACCGGCTTCTCTATTATGTCCTTGCGGACACCTGTACCAAATTATATTCATTTATTTTTTATCAGTTTTTGTATTATTATTTTATTTCTTTTCTAGATTTTACCACAAATAGTTATTTTTGTCGAAAGTTTTTATCCTTCAAAGTTCGACATTTTCTTTTTCGTTTTAAGTTTTCTCTTTTATAGATTAATTCTCCTTGCGCCTAAAGTCCTATATTTATAATTTTAAATATAAAAAAACAGCCATATGCTTTATCGCGCGTATGGCTGTCAGTGTTTGCCTTCATTCTGTTATCTGATAAATCTTCCGTGCCGCTTCGGCCAGATTACTGGCCAGTTCTGCCAGCGACTGGCTCGATTTTGCCATTTCGTGAACTGCCTCGGTCTGGCCGCTTACATGCTGATCAATATTGTCAATCTTGCGCGTAAGTTCGGCAATTGCCTGTTGAATAGCGCCTAAGGAGGCTGATATCTGGGTAACGGACTCGGCACTGGACACAGCCAGTTTCCGGACCTCAGCCGCTACTACGGCAAATCCCCGGCCCATCTCGCCGACCCGGGCGGCCTCAATGGCCGCATTTAGTCCCAGCAGGTTTGTCTGGCTGGCCACATTTTTGATAAAGGTTACAATCTCATTGGTCTGATTGGCCGTAGCCAGCAGCGTTTTGCCTAAATGGTCCAGTTCATTGCTGGTGTTGGCCAGCCCGGAGGAACGGCTGGCCAGCTCCTGCAGCCCGGCTGTCAGTTCCTCGGAAGCTGCTGCCAGTTCGCTGGTAGCGCTGTTAATGCTTTCAATAACGGTGATGCTCTGGGTGGTGGTAACACAGCCCACAACCCGGCCCCCTTCCCGGAACGGCAGGGCGCAGGCAATATAGGCAATGCCAAAGGGTGATTTATCTTTGGAGATCACGTTGACAACCTGTTTGCCCGAATCAAGGGCCTGCCTGCTGGCCCCTGCCAGGACAGACTCACCCACCCTGATTTTAAGATCCAGATCGTCAGCCGGCAGATACAGCACATATTTATCATCACGGATAACGGTAAAGCCAATATCAGCGGCAACAATGTCATTCATGTAAGGAGCCAAATCACAAAACATATCCAAAATCTGGTATCCGGTAAGTTGCCTCATATTTAACATCCTCCCAGACCGGCACCTAACGCCGACCTATTCAATATGGAGATTAGATATTCGACTTTTCGCCAAAAAAACCTTTTTTTCGACAAAATATACGGAGTTATTTGCTGATATCCCGACTGTCCACCACCACCGGCTCAGTCCGCAGCTTACTCACGCTAAAACCGGGGATCAGTTCCGCCGCCCGGACAGGTTCAAACCGGTCCAGCAGGCCTGCTTTATAAGCCAGATAGCCAATGATTGCTTCCGGCTGCACGCCCCGGGCCCGTAAAGTGGCAATGGCCAGATCCTGCTGACGTTTGGACAGCCGGTGGCCGTCCGGAGCCACCAGGAGCGGCACATGCGAGAATTGCGGCGCCGGCCACCCCAGCAGTTGATACAGCAACAGCTGTCGCGGTGTCGAACTCAATAAATCATAGCCCCGCAGGACATGGGTAATACCCATGGCGGCATCATCGACGACAACAGCCAGTTGATAAGCGTGAACACCATCGGAACGGCGGATGACAAAATCACCGGCCTCCCGGCTGATATCCTGACAGACCCGCCCGGCCAGCAGGTCGGTAAAGGCGGTTGTCCCCGGCGGCACAATCAGGCGCAGGGATGGCTGGCGTGAGCCCTGGCCGGCGCCAGCCCGCTCACGGCCCCGGCAGGTACCGGGATAAATCCGTTCATTATCACCGGCATGGGGAGCCGAAGCAGCCAGTTCAGCCCTGGTACAAAAACAGGGATATACTAGGCCGGCTGCCGTCAGCTGCTCCAGGGCCGCCTGATACAAATGACGCCGGTCATGCTGACTGTACGGTGCACAGGGGCCGCCGACATCAGGGCCTTCATCCCAGTCCAGCCCCAGCCATTTCATATCAGCCAGCAGCCGGCCGGCATACACCGGCCGCGACCGCTCCGGGTCAAGATCTTCCATTCTGAGCACCATCGTGCCCCGGGCTGACCGGACCTGCAGCCAGGCCAGCAGCGCAGTCCAGGCATTGCCCAAATGAATTTCACCGGTCGGACTGGGTGCAAACCGCCCCCGCATTACTCGCCTACCGCCAGCGGTTCCGCCTTGGCCCGGTCCGGCGCAGCCGGCGCCAGCGTGGTCAGGCACACCCCGGTGATTACCAGCACCATGCCTGCCAGGTGCATAACGGTAATAGTCTCGCCATATACGCCCCAGGCAATCAGCATGGCGTTAACCGGCATCAGGTTGATATAGGCGCTGGCCTTGCTGGCACCGATCCGGGCAATGCCCACATTAAACATAATAAAGGCCGCTACGGTGGCAAAAACAGCGAGATACACCAACTCAGCCATTACCTGGCCGGATAGGCCAGGCAGGGTGTGCCAGGCCCCTTCACCGAGGGAAGCCAGCACCAAAAAGCCGGCACCTATCAGGGTCGACACCGTCGTCGCCAGGGCGGGCTTTACCTTTTTCATGACAATCTTCCCCAGTATGGTATAAGTTGTCCAGGAGGCTACCGCCCCAAACAACAGCAATTCACCATAGTTTAACGCCAAACCGGTCAGCGCCGCCAAGTCCCCCTGCGTGATGACTGTCATAACACCGGCCAGGGAAGCAGTAATACCCAGTCCCAGGCGCCAGCTCCACGTTTCCCCCAGGAACATAACGGCAACAAGAGCGGTTGTTACCGGATTGATGACAACTACCAGTGCACCGGTAATCGCCGAAGTATATTGCAAGCCCACAGCAAAAAAATAATTATAGGCCAGGACCCCGCTCAGACCCAATCCGGTTAAGCCCAGCCAGTTTTCTTTAATTACCTTCTTATCCCATTCGCGGCGGATGATCAGCCAGCCAGCCAAAAGCAGCCCGGCCAGCAGGAAGCGGACTGCTGAGGTCGTCAACGGCGGCAGCTCTGACAGGACATGCTTGGTGCTGCCAAAGGCCCCGCCCCAGAATAACGGCACAGTCAGCATAATGAAATAGATGGAGGCACCCTTCGTTAGTTTCATTATTCGCGGTAGTCCTCTCTGACAGGCACAAAAACCTCAATCGCCTCCACGGACTGCTGCACAGTGGCGCCATGCTCCACGCCGCCGGGTATTGCCCAGCTGTCGCCGGCCGTCAGTTGGCAGGTCTGATCACCAATAGTCATCAACATCGACCCGGCGATCAAATACCCCACCTGTTCCTGAGGATGACTGTGCCGTGGCAGCTCGGCCCCGGCAGCCAGCACAAATTTAACAACCATGGCCTGATCGCCGGTTGCCAGCGTCTTACGCTGAATGCCGTCAAGGACAGTAACATACTTTTTATCTTGATCTCTGATTACCATTAATACCCCTCCTGTAAAACATTTACAACTACATAGTATACCATTCGCGGCCGCTCTCCATATTCCTGTTGCCTGCAGCACCCAATTATACAGGCGCAGCCGCCCTTATCAGCCAGGCATTTCTCTCTTCCGCCAGCATAAAAAGAAGTCTCCTGCCACCTGACAGGAGACAATCAATGCGCCAGCTTCCCGCCACTACTGCCGGTCTGCCTCGGCCGGCGCGTCATTGGTAAGGCCCAGCTTGTCCAGCAGGGTAAAAGTCAGGCCAATAACAATGGCCACGATCGTGGCCAGAGCCATGCCTTTCAGTGTAACCGAACCGAAAGTCAGCTGAGCCCCGCTGATGCCGATAATAAGGACAACCGCAGTTAAAAGCAAATTCCGCGACCGGTTATAATCGACTTTGGCATCAATCAATATGCGAATGCCGGAGGCAGCAATCACCCCGAATAATAAGAGCGATACGCCCCCCATTACCGGGGCCGGGATACTCTGGATCGCCGCTGCCAGCTTGCCGACAAAAGACAGGATAATGGCCAGTACGGCAGCAAAACCAATCACCCAGACACTGTATACCCTGGAAATAGCCATAACCCCGATATTCTCGCCATAGGTAGTGTTGGGCGTCGAGCCAAAGCAAGCTGACAACATCGTCGACAAACCGTTGCCCAGCAGGGAACGGTGCAGACCGGGTGAGGCTGCTAAATCACGGCCGACAATATTGCCGGTAACAACCAGATGGCCAATATGCTCAGCAATTACGACAAGGGATGCGGGTACAATAATCGCAATGGCCTGGAGGTTGAACTCGGGGGCGTAATAAGTCGGCAGGGCAAACCAGGGAGTATCCCTGACGGCAGTCAGATCAACCAGACCCAACAGCAGGGCCAGGGTATAACCGGCCAGAATGCCGATTAAAATCGGGATAACGGCCAGAAAACCCCGGAATAAAATCGATCCCAGAATGGTAACAGCCAGGGTAAAGAGCGATACCATAATCACTTTCATATCCGGCGCTGCGGCGGTAAGGCCGGCCATACCGGCGGCCACCGGGGCCAGCTCCAGGCCGATAATGGCGACAATCGCCCCCATAGCGGCGGGAGGAAAAACGATGTCAATCCACTTGGTCCCAACCACCCGGATACTGAGCGCCACCAGCGTAAAAATAATACCGGCCGCAATAAAGCCGCCCAATGCCGCCCCATAACCATACTGGGGCAGGACAAGAAACACCGGCGATAAAAAAGCAAAACTGGAGCCAAGATAGGCCGGAATTTTTCCACCGGTCAGAAAGATGTACAGCAGAGTGCCGATGCCATTCCATAACAGGACAGTGGCCGGATTAACCTTAAATAAAATCGGTACAAGGACGGTCGCGCCAAACATAGCAAACAGGTGCTGCAGGCTCAGCGGCAGTGTTTCCAGCAACGGCAGCCGCTCTTCGACCTGAATTGTGCGTCTCACTAAAATTCCTCCTCCAAAGGTGTTTCTTCGATAACAGAAGGCAACAAGCGTATTATGCAAACGTGCCTTTAGCAACAACCTGCCCCTGGCGGACAAGCTGTCTGCCTTTGGCAAAAACATGCTCAATGTCGAGATTGTCATCAAGGATAACTATATCGGCATCGCTGCCTGGCTGCAGGGTCCCTTTCTCCGGGTATAATTTCAGGATTCTGGCCGGATTAACCGTGACCGGCCGCAAAGCCTCACTTAACGCCAAACCACAGGCAGCCATATTTTTGACCTCGCTATGAAGGCCGCTCATGCCGGCCACTTTCAGCCCGCTCATATTGCCCTGGCCGTCAAACACCGGCAGGCTGCCCTGCCCATCTGAGCTTATTGTCATACAATCAATAGCTACACCCTGGGCCAGACAATGGAGAATGGCTTGCGTGGCAGTGAGAGAATCAGGCTGGCCGGGCTCGGTGGCAGTAAAATCAATCACCCCGCCCAGCCTGGTCAGCCCAATGCCGGCATTAACCAGTTCCCAGTTACGGTTGATATGGGTAGGCACAAACTGGCTTACGGGGATTTCAGTTTCGCCCAGAATGTCGAAAATCATAGTAAGCCGGCGCGCCCCGGTGCCCACATGCAGGTGCAGCACCCCGGCCTTGCCGCTTAACAGCCCTCCCACCCGGACTTCGGCCGCCAGCCTGGCCAGCTCGGCCCGGGACGGCTGAGAGGAACGGTGGTCGCTGATCGCAATCTCACCGCAGCCAATCACTTTATCAATCAGCACCAGGTCTGACCGGACACTGCCGGTAATTGTCGGCGGCGGCACCTCATAGGCGCCGGTATAAATGAAGGTGGAAATCCCCTCCTGCTCCAGGCTTCGGGCTTTAGCCAGCAGCCCGGACATACTCCGGGTAATCCCGTCCGTGCCCAGGCAGCCAACCACAGTCGTGGTCCCGGCCAGTACAATATCGCTGAGAGCCACCTCCGGCGTCCGGGTGGCATAACCGCCCTCCCCACCGCCGCCCAGCAGATGCACATGCTGATCGACAAACCCCGGCACAATCCGCCTGCCGGTCACATCAAGCACCCTGGTCTCACCATATGCCGGCATTGGCTCGATCACCGGCGCAATACGGGCAATTATCTGTCCGGCAATCAGAACATCCTGCTGGCCGATATGGTCAGGGGCAAAGACCGTACCGCCCTTTAAAATAGTAAACATCCGTTCACCCCCGGCCACTGCCGGCACCGGTTACTTTCCCCAGCAGTGTCATCTGACTTGTGGATTCCCTGGTACGGAAATAGGCGTCACTGACGGCCGCAATCACAACCGTGCTGGGCCCGGCCGATTTATTGATATTAATCCCGGTCTGCTCGCAGACGGTAAGCTGCAGCCGGTTATTACGCGCCAATTCCTGCATTTCATACAATATCCCTTTGGAGCCGACCGGAATGACTTCATAAACCTCTTCATCCCCGAGCAGCTGCCTGATTGTATGGTAGTCAACCTGTTCTTCCTGTCTGTTTAAGACCTCCCGGCCGACTTTCGGCCGGCCAAGGGCAACAAGCAAAGCCTCGTTCTTAATATTGTTGACTTTCAGCTTTTTAGTCTCCGCCAGGCCGACGGCCGTAATCCCCAGGCCGGTCATCACGGTGGAGAAGTTCTCTTCCGTACTGCCGGTCAGGACCACCTCACTGATACCGGCATCTTTCAGTTCTTCTTCAATCCCCTGGATAACAGCTATACCTGTGGGATCAAATTCATTACAGATGGTATTTGTCAGGCAGATAACCTCCGCCCCGGCACAGATAACCTCCATAATCGCAACCCGGGCCGTATATTTGCCGGTAATAAAGGGGGTAACCTGCAGCGCATCACCGGCCTTCAGACCGATTCCCCCACAGCTGTCACAGGCAATTACCATCGTCTTATCCCGGTCCAGCGCCACTAATGTTAAATCTCTTATCTTTTCTATTTTCATAAATTATTTATCATTCGCCTCTTTTACCTTAACATTGCCTAATATACGGTAAATAATAACAGCCAATAACGCATTCAGCGCCGCCACGCCGGTGATAAGTGGCAGCAGTGACAGCATGCCGGCTTTGCCCAGCATCGGCATAAGTATCGGTGACAGGATGAATAAACCCGCCGGGCCATTGATCAAAACCGCAACAATCCCTGCCACCAGTGCCCCACGCCCAGAAAACCGCCGGCCGTTGGCGAACCGCTGATAAACACGGCCAAACGCGGCCATGGTTACCGCCATAATACCCATTGTGATAATATGAACAAGCAGCGACAAAGGAAAACCTGCCAGCAAGGCTGTCAGGAAATGGCCGGCAGCCGCAATAACGGCGCCATGGGACGCACCAAGCAGTAGTGTTCCCAAAAATGCCGGCATTGAGTCAAAGGCAATACTCCCCAGAACCTTAATATTGGCCCCGGCAAAACTTAAAGCAATAAACAAAGCGGTTAACACGTTTGTTCGCAAATCCGTAATAATCCCTCCTTAAGACCCGGGGACCTTGGCCTGTCTTGCTATTTTTTCTCAACAAGGGCTTTACTTACCCCTGTCAGACGAACTATTTGCCGGATGGATAAGCCCCGTTTACGCAACTCCTTGAGAAAAGCATTCCGGGTTCCTGCCTCCAAGGCCAAAAAGTCACTGGCATCCGCAACGCCACTGACCTCTTTGAGGATGATCTTTGCCTCATCATCGGCCAGACGCAAAGGCTCTTCACCAATATCAAGAACGGCTGCCGCCTCCTGCTGCTGATGAAACCTGGCAAATTCCTCCCGGTTCATTATCCCGGCCAGCCAGTCCTTATCGACCAGACCGGCGGTATCAAAGTATTCCTTATAACTGCTCCAGCGATATTGTTCCGGTGCTGTGACCCTTCCGGCAGCAACCGGCTTATTATGTATATACCTTAACACCGTTAATAAATAACTGTCCTTATCTACCGGCTCACTTTTAAACCGGTCCTGAAATAAATGACCGCTTCTCTTATATTTCCAATTATAGTAATATACATATCTGGCCCCTATTCTTTTGAAGATTTGCTCTAAACCTTCGGTTTCTGTCTTTAGTAATAAATGAATATGATTGCCCATAAGACAATAGGCATATATTTTAAAGTGGCTGATAGTTTTACACTCTTTTAATACAGCCAGAAACTTTTTATTATCCTCTTCATCCTCTAATAGAAGCTCCTTATTGATCCCCCTAATCATGATATGGTATATGCCGGTTTCACTTTTTACCCGGGCTGTTCTTGCCACAGTACCACCTCATGACCAGCATACCACTTCTGCCAGATATTTTCAACGACAGGACCACCGGCCCCCTGTCCTGGCTTGCAATAATAGAAGCCAGCGTCCGTTAGCCGGCGCTGGCTTCCTTATTAACCTGCCTTATTTTCGTATAAAACATCTATCTCCCGTTCTTGCAGCAGGGTCTGTACCTTAAGCATATCCTGGGGGGTGGCATCGGGGACGCCTTCCAACAGATAGGTTCTGCCCAATTGAGCCCATTTTTTGCGGCCAAAGGTATGATAGGGCAGCAGTTCTACCGCTGCCTCACCGGGCAAAGCCTTAATCAGTTCAGCCAGAGCAGCAATATCCTCCCTGGTGTTGGTAATGCCGGGAATCACAACATAGCGCAGAACAACAGGCAATACTGACGATACCTTATTAAGATTAGCCAGTATCCGGGTATTATCCGCCCCCGTCAGCCAGCGGTGCTTGCCGGGGTCAACCGCTTTGATGCTGAATAATACCGCATCAGTGAATGGTAAAACGCGCTCCAGGCTTGCCTCCGGGCAGTTGCCGGCCGTGTCAAGGGTCGTATGGACTTTGGTTTCGCGGCACTGCGCAAAGACCTGGGCCACAAACTCCGGCTGCAACAGCGGCTCACCCCCGGAAATAGTAATACCGCCGCCTGAAGCCTCATAATACCGGCGATATTTTTTGATATCGGCCATCACGGTATCGACAGTGATCGTCTTTTCGCCACGGACCCAGGTATCCGGGTTATGGCAGAATTTACACCCCAGAGAGCAGCCGGCCAGGAAGAGCACATAACGAATGCCCCGGCCATCAACAGTACCGAATGTTTCTATAGAATGATAGTAGCCTAATTGCTGTGACATCTTATCCTCCGTTTACCGACATTGCTCCGGGCCTGCGGCACGGCAGGCCCGGAGTATGAGCTAAGCGAGCCTGTTGGCGCTTACACAGCGTCGTAGAAGGTACGGCTGATAACCTCCCGCTGCTGAGCCGGGGTCAGTTTAATAAAGTTAACCGCATAGCCGGAAACACGGATGGTTAACTGGGGATATTTCTCCGGATGTTCCATAGCGTCTTCCAGCACAGAGCGGTCCAGTACGTTGACATTGATGTGATGACCATTGTTTTCCGAGTAACCGTCAAGCACCGCAGTCAGGTTATTGACCCGCGAATCGCAGCATTTGCCGAGAGCGCCGGGCACGATGGAGAAGGTATAAGAAATACCGTCACGGCAATCTTCATAACTCAGTTTAGTGACTGAATTAACAGCAGCCAGGGCTCCGCGCTGATCACGGCCATGCATCGGATTAGCGCCGGGGGCAAAGGCCTGACCGGCTTTGCGACCGTCAGGGGTTGAACCGGTTTTCTTGCCATACATAACATTCGAGGTAATTGTCAGCACAGATAATGTCTGTTCGGCATTACGGTACGCCGGATGCTTCTTCAGGTTGGCGGCAAACTCGGCGGTAATTTCCTGGGCAAGGAGGTCTACCCGCTCGTCGTCATTGCCATAACAAGGGGCTTCACCCACTATTTCAAAATCGGTGGCAATACCACGTTCATCCCGGACCGGTCGGACTTTAGCGTATTTAATGGCACTGAGCGAATCAGCGACAACCGACAAACCGGCAATACCAAACGCCATCAGGCGGCCGACTTCGGTGTTGTGGAGTGCCATTTGTGCCCGCTCATAGGCATATTTATCATGCATATAGTGAATCAGATTCATCGTATTCACATAGAGTCCGGCCAACCAATCCATAACCAGGGAGTAGTTGTGGCGGACGGTTTCATAGTCCAGATATTCACCGTCAAGAACAGGCAGCACCGGTGCCACCTGCTGGCCGCTGACTTCGTCCCGGCCGCCATTGATGGCCATCAGCAGTGCTTTGGCCAGATTAGCCCTGGCACCGAAAAATTGCATCTGCTCACCGACCCGCATGGCGGAGACGCAGCAGGCGATTGCATAGTCATCACCGTAAGACGGACGCATGACATCGTCGTTTTCATATTGGATAGCGCTGGTATCAATCGATACCTGGGCACTGAATTTCTTAAAGTTTTCCGGCAGCTCAGTGGACCAGAGTACAGTCAGATTCGGCTCAGGGGCCGGACCGAGATTGTAAAGGGTATGCAGCACCCGGAACGAGGTTTTGGTTACAAGCGGGCGACCGTCAAGACCTACACCGCCAATGGCCTCGGTCACCCACAACGGGTCACCGGCAAACAGTTCATTGTAGTCCGGAGTCCGGAGCTGACGCGCCAGTCTGAGCTTAACAACAAGCTGATCAATAAGTTCCTGGGCAATTGCCTCAGTAATTTTGCCTTGCAGTAAATCCCGTTCCAGATAAATATCCAGGAAGGTGGAAACCCGGCCCAGGGACATAGCTGCTCCATTTTGTTCCTTAATCGCCGCCAGATAACCGAAATACAGCCATTGTACAGCCTCTGCCGCTGTTTCTGCCGGGCGAGACAAATCAAAACCGTAAGCTTTTGCCATGGTGATCATATCTTTGAGGGCCCCAATCTGGCGGGAAACCTCTTCGCGCAGACGAATGACATCTTCTGTCATTGGCCGTTTCGCCAGTTCCTGCAGGTCTTGTTTTTTCGCTTCAATCAAACGGGTTATCCCGTACAGCGCAACCCGGCGATAATCGCCGATAATCCGGCCACGGCCATAGGCATCAGGCAAGCCGGTAATAATAGCCGTACCGCGGGCCAGTTTCATTTCATCCGTATAGGCCATAAATACACCGGTATTATGGGTGGTTGCATGATTATGATAGATGTCGCTGATGTTCTCATCCAACTTGTAGCCATAAGCCTCGCACGCCTGCTCCGCCATACGGATGCCACCATTGACAATCACGCCGCGCTTCAACGGGGCATCGGTCTGAAGGCCGACTACCGTCTCCAGCTCTTTATCTATATAACCGGCCTCATGAGAGGTAAGGGTTGATACCTTTGCCGGGTCAACAGCAAGAACACCGTTATTCTTAATTTCCTGCTTGATAAGCTCGCAGCACTGTTCCCACAGCCTGGTTGTCCGGGTTGTCGGACCTGCTAAAAACTGGCTGTCACCGTTGTACGGAGCGTAGTTCTGCTGAATAAAATCACGAACATTGATGCTCTCCTGCCAAACCTGACCTTTGAATCCTTCCCATGCTTTCATGTGAAATCCCCCTCTTGAAATATTCTAACAATTAGTAAATAAAAACCGCCTGGCATGAATGCCAGGCGGTCGGCTTTCCCCTCATACAAAACCGTGTACTTTCCCTGCTCCGCCCGGCCTGCAATCGGTATCCATTAATTCGAAGGACAAATTAACTCATAATTCGAGTTTAATCGACATTTTTCTACCTTTGTATTCATTATGCAACACATTGGCAAACCTTGTCCAGTGGTTAGCAAAAAGTAGTTATATTCTAAACTTTTTATATAATCATTAAATTTAAGGGGCAGTTCTTAGAACCACCCCTTAAATTTAATGATTATGCCATCTTTTCAATTTCGGCAGATGTTCGCGCAGCAACCGCCTGGCAGCTGCCTCCGTCATTCCGTGCTTTTTCATATGCGGCAGACAAACCTCAATCATCTTGGCCAGTGTTAGGTCAGGCTGCTTGAACTGTCCCTGTTCATAGCAATACAGGCAGTATTCTCCAGCTTTAGTGCCATCTGCCTCTGATCCCAGCAGTTCCAGGCTGTCAAGCGGCATACCGCAGCTTTGACAAAATTTATTCATGCTATACCTTCTTTTCTCTTTGATTATTATGCGCCAGCAGCAGCCGCCCACTGCCCGGCCGCATTTATTATGGTTCGTCCGGGCAGTGTCCTTTTCCTGTTACTCAACATTGTTGTATGGATCCCATTCTGTCACGTTGGCCAATTGAAGCTGAGCTGCCTGAATATCGGCTAGCAGCCTGTCTTTATCTTTTGGTAACGTGGCAGCAAAAGCAATATGATTGGAACTATGGTTGCTCCTGAACAGGCAGTGACTGGCTGCCGGCAGTTCAACCGCACTGATCATTTGATACAATTCACCCATTATAGCCGCCGGTGGCAGGGGCACAAACAGGCCGCGTTCAAATTGCTCCAGCAACTGACTGCCACGGTACAGCATCAGTGTTAGCGCACTCAGCATATGAGGGCGAATGGCATTGACGGCCTGCGCAGTGTGATAGGCATGCCTGGCCGACCCTGCTTGCCCGCCAAGCCCAGCAATCACCATAACCGACAGCTTGATGCCGGACTCGACAATACGCTGGCCGGCCGCGATAGCCTCAGTTGCGGTAACCCCTTTATTAACCTCGGTAAGCACAACCTCATCACCAGACTCCAGACCATAATAAACAAGCTTCAGGCCGGCTTCACGCAAGGCAGCCAGCTCAGCCGGCGACTTATTTAACATATCCTTGGGGCCGGCATAGCAGGACACCCGCTGCAGCCGGGGAAACGTTTGCTGCAATACCGCCAATATCTGCAGTAGCTTGTCGGTTGCCAGCACCAGCGCATTGCCGTCCGCCAGAAAGATACGACGGATCTGAGGCGCATAAGGTTTAGCGGCCTGAATCTGGGCCATGATTTCCTCCATAGGCCGGGTGCGGAATCTGACCGACCTGTACATATTGCAATAAGTACAGGCATTGTGGGAACACCCGATTGTCACCCGCAGAATAAAACTGTAGGCCTCACTCGGCGGGCGGAACACATTGCCCTCAGCATGATCAAAATACAAACAGCATCGCCTCTAATCCGACTCAGAGGGACGGTTCTTCTGAGTCATTTCATTGGTGAAATGACTCAAGAGAACCGTCCCCTTGAGTCACCAAGTCACACCGCCCCCGCAGGATGCGGTTACCGTTCAGTATATTTTTTGGCCCCGGCGGCAATTGCGTTCAGAAAGGCAGACCGCAGTGGTTTAACCGCCATAAAGGCCTTGACCGGGGCGGAGCGCTCGATGACAGCGGCAATGCGGCCCAACGCCCGGTGGCTGAACCGGGAAGGGTCGTCAAAGAGAAAGCTGCTAAGTTTGCCGCGCTCAATCGCCATGGCTACCATGCGGTCAAAAGTGGTCTCCGGGACTACGATCTGCTGCCCACGCCCCTTCATCCGGATAGCCCCCCGCCTGCAGGCCCCGTAGCATACCCCGCAGCCCAGACACAGACTGTCTTCGCATACTGCCTGGGCACGGCCGCCGTCAGTCTCGGCGGCAAGCCCGATGGCCTCTACCGGGCAGGCCCGGACGCACAGGCCGCAGCCGGTGCAGGTAGCGGGGTCAATAGCGGCTGCCCAGTTGGAAGTAATAACAGCCCCCCGCAGGTCAAAGGTCTTTATGGCCTGAATCATACCACAGCAGCAGCCGCAACAGTTGCACATAAATCCGACCGATCGTTGGACATTATCGGCTATTTGCGCCAGGCCGGCCTGCTTGCACTGTTCCAGTACAGTCATGGCCTCACCGGCACCGGCCCGCTCGGCCATCCCCTTTTTAATCAGCATCTCCGCTCCCTGATCAAAGGTAAGACAGGTTTTCAGCGGCGCCGCACAGGCTTTGTCCAGATGGTGGGCTTTATGACGGCAGGCACAGAGTGATAACCCGATTGTCCTGGCCGACTGAATAACATGGCTGGCTTTTTCCCAGTCAAGTACCTCGGAATAGTCTCCTGCCAGCAGGGTCTCCTCCTGCACCAGGGCCCGGCCCAGCTGGGTATGCTGCTGGAATACGTCCCGGGCAAAGCGGTCGTCGCGAAACATGTACTGCTCAAATAGCTGCGCCAGCTCCTGCATGGGCAAATCGTCGCGGGTGCGCATATAAACAAATTCAAAAAAACCAATGACAATAGGCGCTAATACGACATGCGCCTGCCCCCGGTATTCAAAATCAAAAACTAAACCTTTTTCGGCCATGATCAAAATCTTTTGCTGCAAGTCCTCCACCGGTAAACCGGTCTTGCTGGCCAAAGCCGTAACAGCAACAGGACGCAGCGGAATCTTTCTGGCAATCGTTGCTTCCGCCGGTGAAAATAGCAGCTTCAGAATCCGGATCAGAACCGGTGAGTACGGCGCACCGGTAATATTTTGATCAAGCCGCTGCTGCAGCAAACGGTATTCGCGTTCCCCGTTAACAATATGTCCCAAAGAACAAACCCCTTCCCCAACCTGATACCCGTGATAACCTTAAACTACGGGAAATATCCCGTCACTCGGCATACGGCCGGTATGCCTCTTTACTCCGCCTCGGTTTGCGAAAATAGCCTCGCCATTTTCTACCGTTTAGAGCTGACAAGCTACTAGTCATTATCAGTATGTATATAATTTGATTGAAACAATCCCAGCAGCCGTTGATACTCTTCCCAGGTGTCGGCGTCATAAAACGAGGCCGGTTCAGGCCAGTCCATCTGCGTGACCCACGCCGGGTTTTCCCGGATAACCTTGCGGCCGCCGGTGTCACCGGTTAACCCAGCCAGGGCGGCTCGCCAGTAACTGCCGAACAATACCGGGCTGTAGCACTGTCCCCGGCAACAAGGCACAATGATGGCCTTATCGCTGCCCTGCCGGGCAAAGCAGGCAACAATAGCCTGAATAAGTTCTTTACTGACCAGTGGCTGATCACCGGGAAAGAACATCAAGCCGGTTAGGGATGGGGGCAGCGTTTGCAAGGCCAGAACAATCGAGGAGGCCTGACCGCTAACCCGGCCGGCATTGTACACGGCCTTGACCGAATAGAGGGAGCACAGTCTGGCCAGTTCTGCCGCCGGCTCACCGATCACGGCCACACACTCCGCCCAGGGCAGGTTCTGTACCGTGTTCAGGACATGCGCCAGCAGTGGTTTATTGCCCAGGGGCAGCAGCAGCTTCTGCTGCCCGCCCATGCGGCTGGCAGTACCTGCTGCCAAAATAACGGCACCAATTCCGGATACTATAGCCTAAACACCTCCAGGGGCTGCATATCGCAGCCATAGCCTGCAGTCAAAACCACGCGGTCAATGCCTGCTCCCGCCAGCCTGTTATCGCCGGCAATCCGTCTGCCGGCCTGCCTGCGATCCGGGTCTTCCGCCCCACTGAGCAATAAAACCCGGACTCCCCGGCTATATTGAAACATCCCCTGCCGATGTACGGTCAGAGAAGCAATGTCGCTCCCGCTCATAATTGCACCGGCCGGTTTATTAACAATCCCTGCCACCAGCTCCGGTCTGTGGGTGCCGGGCGCCGCCAGCGGCTGACCGACAGCCCCCAGGTTTACGATCCCGACAGTTACGGTGGTACAGGCCGGGACAACCGGCTCCCGGGCGGACGGAGCCTTGAGCAGTGCCCGGCGTGCGCCGTCGGCCTCAACCAGGATATTGGCCCAGGGAACCGCGGCCGCGGCACAATCGACCCCGGCGGCAGACAAGCCGATTACCTTTTCGCCCTCCCGCCGGGCAAACCAGCCGGCCGGCTGGCCTTGCCGGAGGACGGCCGCCACCTGCGCCATACCGGCGGCAGCATCTTCGTTCAATACCAGCTCATAGCCGGCAACCTGGCTATAGAACATGTTAGTTGTCGTCGTAACTAAAACCGGCCAGCCCCGGCGGCTTGCGCCGGCGGCCAGTGACTGAATCAGCGAGGTTTTGCCGCCGGCACCGACACAGGCAACCACCGCAGGCTGGGTAAGCCCCAAAGCATCCCACAACACCTTACACAACCTGGACGAATACCTCCATCATGCCCCCGCAGGCCATCCCCTCGTTAGCGGCTGTTTCGCCTGTCATTAGTACCTTATAGGTAAAACAGCGGTTATCATCAAGGGCTGTTAACGCCTGCAGCCTAACTTCCGCTTCGGCACAGCCGCCGCCGATCGTGCCGATAACCCGGCCATCGCGATAAACCAGCATTTGCGCCCCGGCTTTGCGGGGAGTTGAGCCCCGGGTAGCAATAATGCTGACAAGGGCGGCCTGCGCCCCCGACTGCTGCCCCTCACAAATAGCCTGAACCATCCTATCATCCATTGGTTTTACACCTCCGCTTCTCTGACATGGGCCGGCAGCTGGCGTTGCTGTGACTGGCTACAATCTCCGAAACTATGCCCAGGGCAATCTCGGCCGGCGTTTCCGCACCAATATCAAGACCGATTGGTGCCCGCAGGCGTGCCAATGCGTCCTTGTCATACCCTTCTCCGGTCAGAGTATTAATCACAACATGAACCCGCCCCTGGCTGCCGATCATGCCGACATAAGCGGCCGGCTGATCAATAACCGCCCGCAGGCACTCCAGATCAGACCGGTGGCCCCGGGTTACAATAATAATAACCCCATAACCTGACAGCCTAAGGTCAGCCAGTGCCTGTGAAAAACTCCGGCAAACAACCTGCTCAGCCTGAGGGAACCGCGTGCTATTGGCAAAATCAGGGCGGTCATCCACCACGGTCACGGCATAGCCGACCATTGCCAGCATTTGCGTCAGCGGCTGACTGATATGCCCGGCCCCTAATACCAGGGCCGACTTTTGACGGGATAGCTTATCCCAGAAAATCCGGTACTGGCCACCCTCATACTCAATCGGCACAAGCACCGGCCGTTTCCATTCGCCCCTGGCGACCTCGGCTACAATCAGCCTGGTAAACGCTTCATCAAGCAGCACCTGTTCAGAACCGTCTCCGGTAATGAGCAGCATTTGTCCAATACTGCCGGCCTGCGATGCCGGCCCACTAATCAGGGTAATGATATCCGCGCTGCCTGCTTCTCCGGCCAACTGCCGGAGACGGTTAAAAATCGCTGTGTTCATCGCTCCACCCCCAAATGCAATAATGCTTCCAAGACCCCGCCGCCAATCGCCCGGGCTTTATCTGAAATGGTATAGCAGTGTTCCAGCCGGCAGCGCGGATCTATGTCGCCAATTTTTAGTCCCTCAACTACAGTCAGTCCCTCCTGAATCAGGCCACGCAGCACACCGGCAATGACGACGCTGACCGGCCTGTCACCAATATACCCGACAATATCACCGGCAGCCACCGTGTCGCCGATAGCCCGGCAGGCGGTAAATATGCCGGCAGCCGGAGCTTTGATCAACCGTTCGAGGGTATAACCGCCCAGCGCACCGGGAATACCGGTATTGGCACAGGCACTTCCCCGGTAGATAACCCTTCCTAAATCGTGCCCCCGCTGGGTTTCAATTACGGCATGCACATCAACACCGGCCGTAAATCCCGGCCCGACCCCCACAACCACCGGGGCGTCGCTCTGCTGAGTGCCGGTATTTTTTTTGGCAATAATGGCATCAACGACAGCCTGCGGCTGACAGACGCCAACGCAATGCGCCCCGGGATCGACAACAACCGGGATAGCACCTGCCGCCAAAGTCGCCCACACTTGTTCCCGTTTCACCAGTTTGGCCGTCACGCCTTCCACAACAGCCTGGCCGTCAATTACGGCCTGGGCAAAAGCGACCGTTCGCCGGACAACCGTAGGCGCAGGCAATTCTGTTATCACTACACGAAAGCGGCTCTGGTGCAGACGATAGGCAATACCTGTAGCCAGATCGCCGCCGCCTTTAATTATAATTAATTTATTCATAAGTAACTCCTTGTAGTGTCAAAAGAACTGCCTCCCTGACACATTGCTGCGGCAATTAAGTAAAGTAAAGGCGGCAGCCGGTAAGAGGCTGTCGCCATTATTGTTTCGCTAATTAGCCAATATATTCCTGCTTACCGATGGCAGCCTCACCGGGCTTATCGGTGCCATTTAACACAGCGTTCAGAACAATCGCGGCCACACTGCCGGCCGTAATGCCGCTGTGAAGAATTACCTGGGCCCAGCTGGGAAAATTGTGATAAAAGTTCGGCACTGCCAGCGTAATCATGCCAATACCTAAACTAACAGCCACAACCATAATATTATGGGTGCCGTCAAACTGAACTTTGGCCAGGGTCTTGATGCCACTGGCAGCAACCATGCCAAACATGGCAATGCCGGCACCGCCCAGCACCGGGCTGGGTATCGCGGCAATTACGGCGGCCAGCTTGGGGAATAAACCAAGCAAGACCAAAATAGCCCCGGCCGCAGCCACAACAAAGCGGCTTTTAACCTTGGTCAGGCCGACAAGACCAACGTTTTGGGCAAAGGCCGTATAGGGAAAACTGTTCAAAATCCCGCCCAGCATTGTCGAGAAACCATCGGCCCGCAAACAGCGGGTTAAATCCTGCTGTGTAACAGGCTTGTCAATAATCTCGCCTACGGCGATACAGTCACCGGTGGTCTCCGTCATCACCACAAGCATGACCAGAACCATGGCCAGAATGGATGCCGGATCAAAAGTCGGCAGTCCAAAAGCGAAGGGGGTCGTAATGCCAATCCAGCCGGCACTGGCAACCTGCGAAAAATTCACCATACCAAATATTGCGGCAATACCGGTGCCGCAGATTAATCCTAAAAGAACGGCAATATTACTCAGAAAACCTTTAAAATAGCGGTAAAAGAATAACACCAGCACTAAGGTGAGCAGCGCCATACAGATATAGGGAAAGGCGGCAAAATCCTTGGCGGCAGGATTACCGCCGGCGGCCCAGCGGACAGCTACCGGCATCAGCGTCACACCGATAATGGTAATAATGGTACCGGTAACGACCGGCGGAAAGAAACGTATAAGCCGGCTAAAATAAGGACTCATCAGATAGGTGACAAAACCGGCGACAATGATTGAACCATATATGCCTGTCAAACCGTGAGTCTTACCAATAATAATCATCGGGGTTACGGCGGCAAAGGTCACTCCCTGGATAATCGGTATCCGGATACCCATGTTCCAGAAGCCCAGTGTCTGGATCAGGGTAGCGATCCCGCAGGTGAACAGGTCGGCATTAATCAGATAGATAAGTTCTTCTTTGCTTAACCCCAGGGCGTTGGCAATTATCAGCGGCACAGCCACAGCCCCGGCGTACATTGCCAGTACATGCTGCAGCCCGTAGGTAAATAGCTGACCAAATGGCAGCATTTCGTCAACAGGGTGTTTTAATTGCTTCATTTTGTACATTCTCCCCCTTATTTTGGATCTGACAGTCAGCGGCGCGGTTTGCGCCGCCAAAAACATGCCTATTTCTGTATTCCCATAAACACCTTTTCCGGTGTAATGGGCAGCCTGGTAACGGTAGCACCCACCGCATTATAGACGGCATGGGCAATGGCTGGCGGTGGCGTATTAATAACCACCTCGCCGATCGACTTGGCCCCAAACGGACCTGTAGGTTCATAGCTGGCCTCAAAGGCCACGGTAATTTTGCCGACATCTTTGCGGCAGGGGATTTTGTACTGCATAAACGTATTTGTCTGCATCCGCCCGCGTTCATCATACCGGACATCCTCATACATGGCCATACCAATGCCCTGGGCAATACCGCCCTCAACCTGAATGCGGGCCAGGTTGGCATTAAGCACCGTGCCGCAGTCGACGACCGCCACATAATCAAGCAGTTCGATAACACCGGTCTCAGGGTCGACCTCCACCTCGGCAAAACCGGCAATAAAGGGTGGCGGCGAAACCGGCGAGCCATGCGTTGCAAACCCTGTCAACTGCTGCTTGCCGGCGCCCAAGACCATAAGTTCGGCCAGTTTCTCCAGGCTCATCGACTTGCCGTCAAGGGTGGTCAGGTTTTCGCCGTCAAAGAGCAGCTGCCCCGGCGCAACGGCCAGCTGCTTAGCACCCTGTTCAATAATCTTCTGTTTTAACTCCTCAGCGGCCTGCAAGGTGGCCATACCGGTCACATAAGCAGTACTGGAAGCATAAGAACCGGGATCATAGGGAGAAACATCCGTATCGGCGGCGTGAACAAGAATGTTGTCCAGCGATGTGGCCAACACCTCGGCGGCAATCTGGGCCAATACAGTATCACTGCCTGTACCCATATCGGTTGAACCGGTAAACAGGGTATAGCTGCCGTCATCATTCAGCCGGATTTCAATAGAGGCCGTATCAATCCCGGCAATCCCTGACCCCTGCATAGTAACCGCCATGCCGATCGCCCGTACCTTGCCGTCCGGTAAAACGCGGCGAGGGTATTTGTCATCCCAGCCGATCAGCGCTTTACCTTTTTGAATACAGCGGTCAAGAGCGGAACTGCCCAGTTTTTTGCCCTGATACACCAGGCAGGTTTCGCCTTCCCGGATTAAGTTCTTAAGCCTGAGTTCAGCCGGGTCCATATTAAGCCGCTCAGCCAGCTTGTTTACCGCCGATTCCAGCGCAAACGTCCCCTGCGTGGCGCCGTAGCCTCTGAGTGCCCCGGCGGGCATTTTGTTAGTATACACAGCATGGCCCTGATACCGGACGGCTCTGGTTTTATTATATAACGGCAGCGTTTTATCGCCGCAGACCATAAATGTCGTCGAAGCATGTTCGCCGTACGCACCGGTGTCTGACAGATTTTCAATATCAAGGGCGCGGATAAAGCCGTCTTTATCGGCCCCCAGCCGCAGTTTCAGCCTCATGGCATGACGGCTTGTGGTACAACTAAAGGTTTCAGTCCGGCTATATATAAATAGAGCCGGCCGGCTGGTCTTCAGCGTCACCAGGCCGGCAAACACCTCGCCTGAGCCTGTCTGCTTACCGCCAAAGCCACCGCCAATGCGGGGTTTGATCACCCGGACCCTGCTTGCCGGCAGCTCCAGGGCCCGGGCCACATGCCGTCTGATGTGGAAGGGCACCTGCGTTGAGCTGACAATGACCAGCCGGCCCGTATGGTCAAGATGGGTAAACGCACGAAACGTCTCCATCATGGCATGAGCCTGTGCCTGGGTATAATAGGTTTCTTCAATAACGATGTCACAATTTTTGAGTTCCTGCTCCACATCGCCGGCCTCAACCCGGTGTGTGGAGCAGATATTACGGGCTTTATCCATGCCGATATCAAAATTGCAGTGCAAATCCTCTTCGGGATGCACAACCGAGGTATGACCGATAGCCTGTTCAAAGTCAATCACCGGTTCCAGTACTTCATACTCAACTTTAATTTTTTTCAGGGCGGCATTGGCCGTTTTTTCATCAACAGCCGCCACAATAGCCACTTCATCCCCAACATAGCGCACAACCTGATCCAAAATCAGGCGGTCATAGGGCGATGGTTCCGGATAAGACTGGCCGGCCAGCGTAAACCGGGCTTTGGGCACATCCTTGTAAGTCAGGATGCACTCGACCCCTTTTATAGTCCGGGCTTTAGCCAGATCAATGGATTTAATGCGCGCATAGGCGTGCGGGCTTCGAAGAATTTTTACCACCAGGGTGTCAGCCGGCACCAAATCCTCCGTATATACGGGTTTGCCGGTACTAATAGCTATGGCATCTGTTTTGGCAATCGCTTTGCCTACACATTTCATTGTTCTGCTACCCCCAGGTATTTCTTGACGGCCCGGAGCTGCCCCTGGTAACCGGTACAGCGGCAAAGATTGCCTGTCAAGTAGTGAATGATATCGGCTTCGCCAGGGTTGACCAGTTCCCGCTTCATCGCCAGGATAGTCAGGATGAAGCCCGGGCTGCAATAGCCGCACTGATCGGCACCTTCGGCCGCCATAAAGCGGGCAAAGCCCTCAGCCTCATGCCGGAGGCCTTCAATTGTTGTAATATGTCTGCCCTGGGCCCGGAAGGACAAGGTCGAGCACGACAGTGTCGGCCGGCCATCAAGCCAGACCGTACACAAGCCGCAGCAGGCTGTATCACAGCCCCGCCTGACACTGAACAGCCCCTGTTCGCGCAGGGTATCAACCAGAAACTCATCAGGTTGAACCGTTAGGGTGACCTGCTGATGATTAATAAATACCTCTATCTGCATGCGGTTACCTCCATAAGCGCCCGGTTGACTAAGGTTTTGCACATAAGACGGCGGTATTCGGCCGAAGCACGCATATTCGCTCCAAACGGCAACTCATCAGCTGCCAGTTCGGCTGCCTGCAGCCGGCAGTCCGGCGACACAGCACTGCCGGCACCGGCCAGCAATGCCGCCGCCTTCGCCGCCAGTTTGGCCCGGGTTGGCCTGGCACCGGCAACGATTTTCCAATCCCCGTCAAGCCGGGAAACGGCAACAGTCAGCACCGGATAATCACTCTGCGAGTTCCGCAGGGCCAGATAGGCGGCACTGCGGCTTGTCTTATGAATAATTACTTTAACTAACAGATCCTTGCTTCTGGGCATATCCACAAATTCGGCCAGGGTCAGGCGCCCGCCCTTATAAAGTTCAATCTCCGTATCAAGAGCCAGCAGGGCGGTAAGAAAATCGGAAAAACCATAACGGGAAAACACCGACGCACCAACGGTAGCGACATTGCGGAACTGAACGCCAATAATGTTCTGCACCGACTTGGCCAGGATACCGCTGAACCACCGGTTCAGGGCCGTGCTGGTCTCAACATCACGTAAGCTGGTCATTGCCCCGATTTCAAAATAAGTATCATATTCTTTAATAAAATCCAGGCCAAGTTTAGCTAAATCCACCCCGGTGTGAATCGTCTGCGACCCCATCCGGAGCCAGGCACAGCCGCCAAGGATGACATTACTCCTTTTGGCAGTCAGTATCCGGTAGGCCTCTTGCGGTGTATCTGGTTGCGCTATGTTAAGCAACGTGAACAATTTTCACCCTCCACTGCCGAACGTTCGGTTTATTTACTGAATACGTTTCGAATTATATCACATGAGTGGTAAAGTGAAAACATAATTTTCTCTCGCCAATTGGCTTTTATCGTTTATATTTAGCTATTTTTATCATATTCTGCAGTAATTCGCTGTTATTTGCAATGAATTTCTCAGCAGGCAATTTTATTGTATGTATGGTTCCATTCACAGAAAATCGAACAATCAGATTCCTAAAGGACTTGGCGTAAGCCAATTCCTTTCCGAGGCCGGCAGAGCCGCCTGTGCCCCTTAGTCTTCTCTATCCAGAGAACTTATTTATAAATTCTGTGACCTAAAAAAAAGCAGAATCTTATTCAGATTCTGCCTGCAGTTTCCTGTCTGTGCCGGCCACCGGCTAATCCTTGTGGGAAATATACCAATAAGAGGCGCCGATTACCAATGCACCACCAATCGCATTACCAAGGGTAACAAATAACAGATTATAGGCGAAGCCGCTTAATGAGCCGACCGCCGCGGCCGGCATCAACAGGGCCACCGTCAGCAGGGTCATATTTGCCACGCTATGCTCAAAACCGGTGGTGATAAAGGCAAACAAACACCAGAAAATCATGATCAGCTTGGCTGTTTCGTCCTTAGTACGGATCGAGCACCACACAGCCAGGCATACCAGCATATTGCACAATATGCCTTTAGCTACCAGTTCCGTCCAGGGCAAAGACATTTTGCTCTGCGCAATCTTGGCAATATACACGGCCGTGCTGCCTGTAGCCAGACCGGCACTGATAAAAAGACCGGCCAGCACCGCCGAGCCCAGCAAATTACCGGCGAAACTAAAAACATTGACCTTGATCAAATCCAGCACGGTTGTCTTTTTCTCTAAGGCCCCGACCGTCATTGTCATATTATTGCCTGTAAATAATTCTGAACCGGCGAAAGTAACCAGACTCAGGGCAATACCGAAAGACAAGCCCATCCCAATCCGGACAAAAGGTAAATAATCCTGGGACAATAAGCCGCCAATCGTATACGCCAGCAATACTGCAAACCCGACGTATATGCCGGCCAGAGCCGAGGATAACAAATATTTACTGGTACTTGCCCTGAGAAATTGTGCTTTTTTTACGGCTGCACTGCAAAGGCTGGCGATATCTTCAGAATACATATAAACCTCCGGTGAGATGTGATGCTTATACCTTTTCCAGGTCAGCCACAAAATTATGCAGGCGGACTGCTGCCAAATAAAGAGCGGCCTGTGACCAAATCACAGACCGCCTGTTTATTATACAATTTTGGTTGTCCAGTTTTCGACATTCCAGACAGCCGTTACCCAGTCCTCATAAAACTCCGGTTCATGCGAAACAAGCAGAACTGTGCCTTTGAACTCCATCAATGCCCGCTTCAGCTCGGCTTTGGCCTCAACATCAAGATGGTTGGTCGGCTCGTCCAGCACCAGCCAGTTGACATCTTTAAGCATGAGTTTGCACAAACGGACCTTGGCATTCTCGCCTCCGCTTAGCACCATCATCTGACTGGTAATATGCTCGTTAGTCAGGCCGCAGCGCGCCAGCGCCGCCCTGACCTCAAAATTCGTCAGACCGGGAAACTCATCCCAGACCTCTTCCATGGCTGTCCGGCTGTTGTTACGGCCCGATTCCTGCTCAAAGTAGCCTGCCTGCAGATAGTCACCCAGGATTACTTTGCCGGCTACAGGCTGAATGAAGCCAAGCAGGGTTTTCAGCAAGGTTGATTTCCCCAGGCCATTAACCCCCCTGATGGCTACTTTCTGTCCTCGTTCCAGCACAATGTCCACAGGTTTGGTCAATGGCTCATCATAACCTAATACCAGGTCTTTGGCTTCGACAATAAACCGGCTGGGCGTCCGGGCTTCCCGGAACTGGAAAGTGGGTTTGGGCTTTTCCCGTGGTTTTTCCAGAATCTCCATCTTGTCCAGGCGCTTTTGGCGGCTGTTAGCCATCCCCCTGGTCGCAACCCGGGCTTTATTACGGGCAATAAAATCCTCCAGCCGGTCAACCTCCTGCTGTTGCCGCTCATAAGCCCGGGTTTCCTGGCTTTTTCTCACGGCATACATCTGCTGGAACTGCTCATAATCACCACTGTAACGGGTTAAGACGGCGTTTTCAACATGATAAATAACATTGACAACTTCATTCAAAAACGAAATATCATGAGATACAAGAATAAAACTATTCTCATATTCTTTCAGATATCTTTTCAGCCATTCTATATGTTCAAAATCAAGATAGTTGGTCGGCTCGTCCAGGATCAGAATAGTAGGGTTCTGAAGCAGCAATTTGGTCAAAAGCACCTTTGTCCTCTGTCCGCCGCTCAGATCGGTCACATCCCGGTCCAGGCCGATATCGCCCAACCCCAGACCGTTGGCTACTTCTTCAATTTTGGCATCAAGGACATAAAAGCCGCCGTGTTCGAGCATGTCCTGCAGCTCGCCCACTTCCTCCATCATCTTGTCCACTTCAGCCTGGGTGGCATCACCCATTTTATCATATAACCCCAGCATCTCGGCTTCCAGATCGAACATATTCTGAAAGGCTTCCCGCAGCACGTCGCGGATCGTTTTCCCCTTTGACAGAACCGAGTGCTGGTCAAGATACCCCACCGTAACCCGGTTGGACCACTCGACCTTGCCCTCGTCCGGTGTCAGCTGGCCGGTGATGATGTTTAAGAAGGTTGATTTGCCTTCGCCATTAGCGCCGATAAGGCCGACATGCTCGCCTTTTAACAACCGGAAAGATGCCTCGGTAAGAATAGTGCGGGCGCCAAAGCCGTGAGATACATTTTCAACAGTTAAAACACTCATTATAAACTCCTCATGCTTTTTAACAAATACTTCTTTATTTTATCGCAAAGCCGCCCCCGCTGTCAAAAGCAAATTACTGAAGCAAGGAAACATTCTTTTTGCTTCCCAGACCAAACGCAAAAAGAAGCAAAAAGAACGTTCCCGCGCTTCGGCGCTCCCGTTTCTCTGCTTCTTTATACTTAATTCCGGCACCTACAGCACTCTTTTCAGGAAGGCCTGCGTCCGGGGTTGCTCGGGAGCAGCAAACAGTGCTGCCGGCGGCCCCTGCTCGACAATTTCTCCATTATCCATAAAGATCACACGGTTGGCCACTTCTCTGGCAAAGGCCATTTCGTGGGTGACGACAAGCATGGTCATATGCTCCTGGGCCAGCCGGCGCATAGCTTTTAACACCTCGCCTGTCAATTCCGGGTCCAGGGCGGAGGTAGGCTCGTCAAACAGCATAATGTCCGGGTTCATCGCCAGAGCCCTGGCAATAGCCACCCGCTGCTTCTGCCCGCCCGAAAGCCGTGAAGGATACACATCCCGCTTGTCGGCCAGTCCCACTTTCTGCAGCAGTTCCTCAGCCTGGGGAGTAATTTCCTCGCGACTCACGCCTTTGACGGTAAGCGGGGCCTCGATAATATTCTCCAGCACCGTAAGGTGGGGAAACAGGTTGAACTGCTGAAATACCATCCCCATCCGGCGGCAGATACGTCTGGCCTCGGCTTCGGCGGCATAGTGTATGTTACCGTCGGGCTCACTGGCGGCCAGGACTTCGCCGGCAATCTCAATACGGCCCCGGTCTATGGTTTCCAGCCGGTTCAGGCAGCGCAAAAAAGTACTCTTGCCTGAGCCCGAAGGGCCGATGATGGCTACAACCTCCCCTTGGGTTACCGTAAGCGAAATGCCTTTTAAAACTTCAAGATGATTAAACCTTTTCTCAATGCCGACTGCCTGTATCATTTTCATGGCGCTACTCCTACTCGTCATATACAGCATATTTCTGTTCAAGCTTCTGGAACATCCAGGTCAGGGCCAGGGTCATCAACAGGTAGAAAACAGCTGCCACAATAAAAGGGGTCGTATTGAAATCCCGCTGGACAAGGGCCCGGGTTGTCCTGAGCAGATCATTCATAGCTAATACATAAATCAGTGAGGTATCCTTGACCAGAGTGATCGTTTCATTGCTGACCGGCGGCAGCACTCTTTTTATCACCTGCGGCAGCACAATACGCCGCATGGTCTGCATATAGGTCATCCCCAACACCCTGGCTCCTTCATATTGGCCGCGATCGATGGACTGGATGCCGGCACGGAATATTTCCGCGAAATAGGCTGCATAGTTGAGCACAAACGCCAGCAGTGCCGCCGGGAAGTCTGGCAGGCGGACACCGATATAGGGCAGGAACGGCAGGCCAAAATAGATAAATAACAGTTGCAGCATCAGCGGTGTCCCTCTAAACAGCCAGATGTATACGCCTACCGTGCTGCGCAACGCCCGGAAACGCGAAATGCGGGCCAGGGCCAGCAGCAGGCCAAGCGGCAGCGCCAGGATAATCGTAGCGAAAAACATCTGCAGGGTCACTACAGTGCCAGCCAGCAGCGACGGTAAAATGCCCAGTATATAATCCATTTACTTCTTCCTTATTTTACAATATCTTCGCCAAACCATTGCCGGGAGATTTTCGCCGCTGTGCCGTCCTGTTTCATATCATCCAGGGCCTTCTGCAGCTTGCTCAGCAGCTCGGTATCGTCTTTGCGCATACCCACGCCATACTCCTCAGTGCCGAAGTTTTCCGCCAGTATAACATACTCGCCAGGCTTTTTGGCTATGTAATAACGACCGACAATTTCATCCACGACAACAGCATCAAGCCGTCCGGTCTTCAAATCCATCAAAGCAGCCACATTGTCGCCAAACTTTTTGAGTTCTTTAAAGGCGGCCAGCGTAGCCGCATCTTTTTCAATCGCTTCAATGCTGCTGCTGCCTTCCTGGGCGCCGACAACCCGGCCGGCCAGGTCTGCCTTGGTCTTTACAGGTGAACCGGCAGCGACAACAATAATCTGGCGGTTTTCCATATAAGCTTTGGTAAACAGAATATTTTCCCGGCGTTTTTCCGTGATTGTAAGACCGTTCCACAGCACATCCACCCGCTTGCCGCTCAGCTCGGCCTCCTTGCTGCCCCAGTCAATAGGCTTGAATTCCACTTCCCTACCCAGCCGTTTGGCAGCTTCCTTGGCCATATCCACATCAAAGCCGGTGATATTATTGTTAGCATCCCGGAACCCCATGGGCGGAAAATTATCATCAAGACCGACCACAATTTTCTTCTTGTCGCTGCCCCCGCACCCGGCAATCAACATACCAGCCATTACCAATGCCAGCATAGCGGCCATTAATTTTTTCATCCTGTATTCCTCCACTCGTTTTTAACTGTATCCCTATTTTACTTTAACGCATTAAAGTTTGGAAGCGATAAAAAGTGCCATTTTGGTCAAAAGACCTGCTGTTTGTAGTGCATTTCTTGGATTTACGGCTTATTTCTCACTATTTTGTTCTTTATATAAATACAAAGGCCAATTTACCCGCAGCACCGGCATAACAACAACCGCCCCTGTTGTAACAGGGGCGGTTGTCGCTGAGAGGTTAAAAAGACTGTCATATCCTCTTTCCTGACTGGTTGGCGGTAGTTCAGGCCTGTCCTTTGCCTTGGCAGGAAAGCCGGCAGCAACAGGGCTGCTGGTTGCTGCGGTCCCCGCCCGACAATCATGTATACCAGTCATAGTGAAATACCCCCGGCTTATCGAGCCGTTCATAGGTATGGGCGCCAAAATAATCGCGCTGGGCCTGCAGCAGGTTGGCCGGCAGCAGGGCGGTGCGGTAGCTGTCATAATAATCAAGGGATGCGCTGAAAGCCGGTGTTGGTATGCCTAACTCCTTGCCTGCCCTGACAGCAAACCGCCAGTTAGCCTGAGCGGCAATAAGCGCCTGGCGAAAAAAAGGAGCCACCATAAGATTAGGCAGGCTGCGGTTATGACGGAACGACTCTTCGATCTTGGCCAGAAACCGGGCCCGGATAATGCAGCCGCCCCGCCACAGCAGGGCAATATCACCGTAATTCAATTCCCAGTGATAGGCTTTGCCTGCAGCCGCCAACAGATCAAACCCCTGGGCATACGAGCATATTTTAGAGGCATACAGTGCATCGTGGATGGCTTTAATAAACTCACCCTTATTCCCGTTATAGCGGCTGTCAGGCGCTGTCAGGATACCGGCTGCCACCAGGCGCTGCTGTTTATAGGCAGACATATACCTGGCAAAAACAGCCTGGGTAATGGTCGGGGTGGGCACGCCAAGCTCCAGGGCACTTTGGCTTGTCCATTTGCCTGTTCCTTTTTGTCCGGCCTGATCCAAAATCACATCGACAACCGGCCTGCCGGTTTCAGGGTCGCGCCGGGCGAGAATAGCGGCGGTAATCTCAATCAGAAAGGATTCCAGCACCCCCTCGTTCCAGCCGGCAAAAACCTGCTGCAGGTCGTCAGCCTTAAGCCCCAGCCCATCACGCAGGAGGTGGTAGGCCTCACTGATCAGCTGCATATCCCCATATTCAATACCATTATGTACCATCTTTACATAATGACCAGCTCCGTCAGGCCCGACATACTGGCAACACACCCCGCCCGGCACTTTGGCGGCGATGGCGGTCAGAATAGGTTCCAGCTGCTGATAAACACTTAGGTCACCACCAGGCATCAGGCTGGGTCCGGTAAGTGCCCCTTCCTCGCCGCCGGAAACACCGAGGCCGACAAAATGAAGCTTTCTCTCCCGGCACTGCCGGCAGCGGCGGCGGGTATCCTCAAAATGAGAATTACCGCCGTCAATAACTATATCCCCCGGTTCAAGATGGGGCTGCAGAGCCTGGAGCATATCATCCACCGGTTCACCGGCTTTGACCATCAGCAGGACTTTGCGAGGCCTGGCCAGCATACCGGCAAGTTCAGCGACCGAAGCGGCCCCGGACAGCGGCAACCCCGCCCCCTGTTGCTGCACAAACTGAGCTGCTTTATCAACAGTCCGGTTATAAACAGCAATGGCAAACCCTTTGCCGGCTATGTTCAGGGCCAGATTCTGCCCCATCACCGCCAGTCCAATGAGACCGATATCATACTGAATGCTTGGCATATTTCCTCCTGCTGTCTTTAGAATATATATATATTATGTGTGGTTCCTGCGGTTTTAGCCGCTGTCAATCCGGCCATACTATCCACAAAGGTCAAAGAAGGCGGCAGACGGCGGCACAACATGCTGACAAGCCGCTTGCAGCTGTAAAATTCTACTTAGGCGGAAAGGTTGAAATAGATGGAATCTGGCTTTTATAACCCGCTTAACGAAGGGCTGGGACGCAGACGTTCAGCCGAGCCCTGCACAATTGTAATCTTCGGCGCCTCCGGCGATTTGACGAAACGCAAGCTGATACCGGCCCTCTACAGTCTGGCCGCCAAAAACCTGCTGGCCGCCGGGTTTTCGGTAGTGGGGGCCGCCCGGACCCCACTGAGTCATGCTGAATTCCGGCAAACCATGCGGGAGGCCATCAGCCGGTATACCGATGCCGGACCGGTACAGGATATTCTGTGGCAAAACTTTGCTGATGGCCTTTTCTATAATACAACAGACACGGAGACACCACCCAGTTATGAGCAATTGGCCAGGCTGCTGGCTGAAATTGATCACAGGCGCGGGACACAGGGCAACCGTCTGTTCTTCATTGCCACCCCGCCCGGCATGTTTATCCCTGTTATCCGGCGCTTGCATGAGGTTGGCCTGGCTACAGCCCCCACCGGCGGCTGGACAAGAATTGTCATTGAAAAACCCTTTGGTCTGGATCTTGCCAGCGCCAGGCAGCTCAACCGCGAGGTTCTCCAGGTTTTTACCGAGGATCAGGTATACCGTATTGATCACTACCTGGGTAAGGAGACGGTGCAGAACATCATGGTATTCCGGTTTGCCAACGGTATTTTCGAGCCGTTGTGGAACCGGCACTATATTGACCATGTACAGATCACGGCCGCCGAAAGTATCGGTGTGGAAAGCCGCGGCGAATATTATGAGCAGTCCGGTGCTTTCCGGGATATGATTCAAAACCATGTCATGCAGCTGCTGGCGTTAGTCGCCATGGAGCCGCCGGTATCGCTTGACACCGACGCTATACGGGATGAAAAGATCAAAGTGCTGCAGGCCATACGGCCCATTCTCCCCGCTGAGGTCGACGGCTGTGCGGTCCGCGGCCAGTACGGCCCCGGTGGCCCTGGCGCCGCCCAGCACAAGGGGTATCTGCAGGAAAAAAACATCAACCCCGGTTCCACTACAGAGACTTATGCCGCCCTCAAACTGTTCATAGACAATTGGCGCTGGGCTAACGTACCTTTTTACTTGCGTTCAGGCAAACGCCTGCGTAAGCAGGTAACTGAAATTGCCATTCAGTTCAAAACAGCTCCACACCGCCTCTTTGCCGCAACAGACGGCGGTGCGGTTGGCGCCAATACCCTGGTACTGCAAATTCAGCCCGATGAAGGCATCGCCCTCAGCTTCAACGGCAAAATTCCCGGCCAGGCCCTCACTATCAGGCCTGTCAACATGGCCTTCCGCTATGCCGAAACCTTTGCGCAAAAATCGCCGGAAGCTTATGCCCGCCTGCTTTTGGATGCTATGCTGGGCGATGCCTCCCTCTACGCCCGTGGCGATATGGTGGAAAAAACCTGGGAGCTGCTGACACCGGTCCTCGAAGCCTGGCAGCAGTCCCCGCCGGCCCTGCCCCAGTATGAGCCCGGCAGTTGGGGACCGGACGCGGCAGATCAGCTGCTTGCCCATGACCGGCGGCACTGGCGTCAACCGTAACTACTGATGCAGGAGGCGAACAAAATGCACACCCCTGTTTATACTACAGCAGACCCGGAACCGGCCCGGATTGAACAGGAACTGCGGCGACTATGGACTAATCTGGCCCAGGCCAGGAACACCGGGATTCCTTTAGTAAAAAAAAATGCCGCCAGTTTAATTGCCGTTGTTGCCGACAGCCAGGGGGCGGCGGCTGTCACCCAGGCCATTGGGTCCCTGTCCAGACACCATCCCGGCCGGTTTGTTACTGTTGTCTTACGACCGGATCAGATCAGCAGCCGGGAAGCAGACGGTTACCAGTGTGCCTTAACCCTGGCCTGTTCTGACGAGACCTGTTATGAACATATTGTTATCCCCCGTAGCCCGGAGAACAGCAGCAGCCTGTCGCAATTGGCCAAAATGCTGCTGCCCTCTGACCTGCCTGTCATTCTCTGGTGGCGTTATCCCTTCCAGCCGGGGGAACCCCTGTTTCAGGAGTTTTCGTCCCTGGCCAGTCAGGTGATTTTGGATTCCATAACAATTAAAAACCCGCACAGCGGTTTTACAAAGATTTTAGAATTGCTGCAAACCCGGCAGCCACAAGGGGTCCGGGATATTAACTGGTCCCGGCTGACCCCGTGGCGGATAGCGCTGGCCAGCCTGTATGACCTGGCGGCTTACCAGCCTTTTCTGGCTGCTGCCGAACATCTGGAGATTGTCTACAGCCATCAACTATCCCGTCATCATTTGCTCAATAACAGTCAGGTACTGTTATTATTCAGTTGGCTGGCCAGCCGTCTGGGCTGGAGCCTGCGTTCAGGTATTACCGAAGAACAGCCGGCGGCTGTGTACCGCGTGGCTATGGCAAGCAGCAGCGGCCATTCTATCATGTGTCATTTCCGGATGTTTCCGGCTGTCAGCCACCTTGATGCCGGCATCAAGCAGATTTGCCTAACGGCCGGCGGTAACCGGCCTGCCCGGTTCAGTATCACCCTCTGCCAGGATAACCGGCATCTCCGGACCCTGATTACACTCCCGGCAAACTCGCCGCCGGAGAAAATAACCTGTCTGGAAACAGGCAATGAAACCGACCTGATCACCGAGGCAATGCGCCCCGGCCTGGGGGATCACATCTATCAGCAAACACTGGAATATCTGGGAGGGAATCTAAACCTGTGGAGATTCGAGGATGGCCGGAACACCAGTTCTTAATATCTGACACCCCGCAGGCCGTCTGGCAAAAAGCCGCCGCCCTGTTTGCCGGGGTGGCCGCCCAGGCCATTGCGGCCAGGGGGCGTTTTACAACCGCCCTGGCCGGTGGTTCGACCCCGCGCGGCTTATATGCCTTGCTGGCAGACGACAAACACGGGCTGCTTATTGACTGGGAAAATGTATTTATTTTCTGGGGTGATGAACGTTGTGTCCCCCCGGATCATGCCGACAGCAACTACCGCCTGGCCCACGACACCCTGCTCAGTAAAATACCAGTGCCCGGGCGCAACATTTTTCCCATGGTTACAGGCAATGAACCGCCCGCAGCCGCCGCGGCCGCCTATGAACAACAGCTGGCCCGGTTTTTTGGCCTCGGCACCAGCGGCATACCTGCTTTTGATCTGATTCTGCTGGGGCTTGGCCACGATGGCCATACCGCTTCCCTGTTTCCCGGCTCATCTGCCGTTGCCGAAAATCGCACTCTGGTTACAGCCAGCTATGCCGGCCCGCAGGCCGGCTACCGTCTGACCCTGACCCTGCCGGTACTTAACGCTGCCGCCCGGGTCCTGTTCTTAGTAACAGGCGAAAGTAAGGCCGCCGTATTATATGACCTTGTCACCGGCCAGAGCCAAACCGGAATCATGCCTGCCAGCCTTGTCCGGCCGGCCGGTGAATTGCTGGTGCTGGCCGATAAGCAGGCTGCCAAATATTTTTTATAGAACGCCGATGAAGTTAAGAAAGACTTGGCTTGTGCCAAGTCCCTCAGGACGCCTGCAGAAGCCGCCTGTATCCTTTAGAGTATAGGCGTTCTTACTTATGATTAGAAACCGATATACTTTCTGATCATGCAAAAAACCTCTTACGCTAACCGTAAGAGGTTTTTGTACGCCACTTTTCAATTGGCCCGCCCGACAGGTGCGAATGCTTCACACGGCACGGCGGTCTGACATTTGCCACAGCCGTAACGCGGTTTGTACCGTTCGGCGGTACGATCAAGAAACGCTGCACATAGATCATTATCTTTGCCGGTGTCATCAATGGCCTGCGGCGGGCAGCGCCGGATACAGGCGCCGCATTTGCTGCAGTATTCATCATGACTTTGATAGCTGCGGGGTGTAGGCTGAACAGGAGCGGTAACGATAACACTGCCCAGCCTGCCGGCGGCACCGGCCCGGGTAATAAAAGACCGGTTCAGGCTAAACGTGCCCAGCCCGGCGACAAAAGCAACATGCCGCTCCGACCAGTTGCTCTTGCGGCTGACTACTGCAAACCGGGTATCAAGCCCCGGTGCCACCGCCTGATAACCGGCCTTTGTAAACCATTCCACCAAAAACCGGCGTACGGCATTATTGACAAGCTCCCCTTCAATCCGGGCATACAGCCATTCGACGGCAGGCTGATCCCCGTGCCTGTTAGCCACCCGTACAGCCTGGGTAAACGGGAGAAAATAGGTTATAACCGACTCGGCGCCGGTCAGCCAGTCCCGGGGCAGTAAATGATTGGGGCCGACAATGTCTGGGGCCTTGAAATTCTCAAATAAACTATCGGCAGCACTGGCTGCACCAACAAGCGGCTGGTCAAAGATTCTCTCCAGCCCGATTTCGGCAGCCGCATTCAGCGCCGTACTGCGGACAAATCCGGCTATAGCCTGTTCAATTGTTGTCAGTTCCATCAGTTTCCCCTCTCCCGGCCACACAAAATGGCCTGTAATAATTTAGCCCCTGCCAGCGGGCTCACGGTACTATTTTATTTGCCTGGCTCGATGGTAATCTTTTTGATGACAACATCCTCCACCGGCTTATCCTGAGCACCGGTTTTGACTTTGCCGATTGCCTGGACGACATCCATCCCTTCTACAACCTTGCCAAACACGGCATGCTTGTTATCAAGCCACGGCGTAGCTTTCAGGGTGATAAAAAACTGGGATCCGCCGGTATTTGGACCGGCATTGGCCATGGAAATAACCCCCTCATTATGTTTGAGGTCACGGTGAAATTCATCAGGGATGGTGTAGCCGGGCCCGCCGGTGCCATTGCCTTTTGGATCGCCGCCCTGGATCATAAAGTTCTCAATAACCCGGTGGAAAATCAGCCCGTTGTAATAACCTTTATTGACAAGAGTAATAAAGTTTTTAGTTGTAAGCGGCGCTTTATCTTCAAACAGTTCGATGCGGAAACTACCTTTTGATGTTTCAAAGAGGGCCACACTGTTTTTGACACTGGCCGTTTCGGTTGCCGGCGGTACCGGTTTGGGACTTGTCCCCGTCTGATTAGGCGCAGCGCCATTGCTGCCGGCGCACCCGGCAGTCAGTAAAAACAGACACATGACCATCACCGCAAAGGCTACCAGATATTTTTTCATATACTCACTCTCTTTCTGTTGTTTTATCCAAATATTAGTATATCACAACAAGCCGATAGTTTCCAATAAGCGTTTTACCGCTCCTGCCCCTAGTCAAACATCCGGGCCGGAGCCAGCCCCGCTGCTGCTTATTGCAATTTTACTGCTTAGTGCAGGATATCCCGGCCTGAAAGACGAATAGAAGGCGACATAACGCCTTCGGAGGTCGGTATATCATGTTTCTGGTTGTCGCCGCATTTATCACCCTGACTGTACTGCCCTTGTCCACTGCCGGAGCCGAGACAAGCGCAACAGGCATTGTAAATACCTATGTTCAATATGCGCTGGATACTGAGGTCAATACGAATTACTCCAAACTGCACCTCAGTTTCGTCGATGATTATTCTGACTTTACAGTCAGCTACTGCCGCAAGTTTAACTACCCGGTCACACCTCGCTTACTGGCTTTTTCTGATGTCACCATTACCGGCAACCGTTATGACGCCTATGTATCGCAGGCCAATGTGGGCCTGGAATATATCACGCAGCGCCATATTACGACTTTCTACCGGCGTGTTTATGAAAAGGATGTTGATGTTGAGGATAAGTATTACTTTTCCTTTGGCGGCAAATTCAATTAGACTAAAATAAATGAGCGCCGGCGGCGCTCATTTATTATTTGGTCACAGTTTTAATTGCTTGCCATATTTTATACGCCACCAGGAAATCGCCCGGGCTGAATCAACCTCCTGGCGGATTGTTTCCTGGTCAGGAGGCTCAAAACCAAGCTTCAGCATATGGGCTTCGGCATTGTCGCTGTCGGTCTTGCCGATATAACCGGGAGTTATCCAGAAACCGTAGTTTATGCCAAATTGATTGCCTTTGGTAAGGCTGTGGCCCACCGAGTAATACTCAAATCCAGCCGGGGCGACAAGTTCCAGGAGGGTGGGCGTAACATTAATATGGCTGCCGGCCGCCTGCTCGGGCAGGGATTCTTTCGTAATGCCTTTGCCGTAGACGACAAAGGGAATGCCATACCGCTCATACAGCGAGGGGTTTGTGTCAATATTAACCCTGTCGGCATGGTCACCGACAATAACGAACAAACTGTCAGGATATTGTTCACGGGCCTCTTTTACAAACCGGGCCAGCATTTTATCGGCATACCAGAAATGCCCCAGCTTCTTGATCAGTTCCTGGTCATTTTTCAGGCTTGCCGGCAGGCCGGCTGCCACAATAGCAGGGTCAAACCCTTCCCGGGCCAGGTCAACCGTATAGGGGGAATGGTTGGATACAGTAAGGATAACATGCAAGCCCGGTTGATCAGTACGTACCTGGCCAAGCACCGCCTGGTACAGGAAATAATCGTCGCAACCCCAGACATTACCGGCATTACTCGCAAAATCCCCCATTCCGTGGAACGAGTCAAAGCCCTGGGCCAGAGTAAAATCCCTGACTTTTTCCCAAGAGGCCGGCCCTGCATACCAAAAATCGGTTGCATATCCCAGCCGCTTCATTTGCGGTGCCAGCGCCGTTTCATACGGTTCCCGGTAGGATTCGGGGAGATAATTCAGGTACAGATTCGCCTCGGCCAAGCCGGTTATAACCCCCATTACGCCGGAGATTGTACTCATACCGTTAGGCAAAAAGGCATTAACATACGCAGCTTCATCCTGCGCAATAATATTTTTCAGGCCGTTGGCGATATTGAGATTACTGTATTGGGGCAGCAGCGGCCAGTTGGCGTAGCTTTCGCCAATAATCAGGAACACCTGCCGGGGCGGGTTATTATTCCCGGCCACGACCTTTTTACGGAGAAAATCGGCCAGGTCGGTTGATTGTACAGGACGTTCAGCCAGATAACCGCCATAATCGGCCAGCCGCCCCGGTTCCATGTCCAGACCGGTAGAGGAACTGACCCGTTCATGCAGGGTATAGGCTCGGTATAGGGCCTGCACATCATCGAGAATCGCTTCATTGAGCAACTGGTCTTTCGTAATCCCCGAATTCTCCCAGTCAATATTGTAAGCATATGTCATCGTGCCGCCAAACCGGACAAAAATCGCCAGCTGATAAATCACAATAAGCAGTGCCGCCCGCAGCACAATATTCTGATACCACTTGTCAAACCGCGGAAAGGCATAGGTTTTCGCGGCCAGCCAGCGTCTGAGTAAATTGCCCAGGACAATTGCCGTAATAACAGCCAGCAAAATCCGGACAGGCAAATTGTATTGCTCGATTACCGTGTGGACGATCGCGGTGACATCGTCATTAAACGTGTTAAACAACAGTTGGTTAAAGGCCATACGGAATTCCTGGTAATAGGGAATACGGGCCTGAAACAAAAAGCTGAGCATCGTAACATATGCAAGCCCCAGATACAGACGGATTTTCCCCAGCTTCCGCCAGCGAACAATCAGCCTGAGGCCGGTACAAAAGACAAGCGGCAGCAACACCATCAGACCGGCACTCTTGAGGCTGATCCTAAAGCCGTAATACAGAGCGGCGGCAATATCACGCACAGTGACACTCTCACTTAAAAATGAATGCATCACGGCAATAAAGCCTACCCGGAACAAACAAAAAACTCCCAGTATAAAAATAAACAACTTTAAATCCTGCTGCAGCTCACTGCAGAACTCTTCCCAGCTAGCCAGCTTAAACATTAACCACTCTCTCCTGCCTGCAACAAATGCTAGAATAAAAAAAACGGATCAGAATTCATATATATTCAGAACTTCGATAGTTTTCTACCTTTTTTGCTAAAATCCTGCTTAATTCAGCAAAACAGAAGTGAGGAGACCAAGCTAGCTGTGAATGGAAACAGCCTCAGGTCGCTGGCGAGCGAACTGAGGCTGACTACATTCCTTGCTTGATTGAGTTCTTTGCCAAGGGGCATGCTTATTGAGGCAAGCCCCTTATTTTACTTTTATTTACCAAAAGGACAATGGGGGTACACGCATTCATTGCAGGCCAAACACAACCCGCCATGCCCCAGGGCGGCTAAATCGGCTTTGGTAACGGGAACATCGGCCATTATCCGGGGCAGGAGCAGGTCAAGTACCGTGGTCCGTGAATACATACCGCAAGCCGGCATGCCCATAATGGTCATACCAGCAAGCTCAGCCAGCATAAACATCGCCCCTGGCAACACCGGCGCCCCATAGGTCACGACCTTAGCCCCGGTGGAGCGAATGGCATCGGGTGTGACATCATCAGGATCAACCGACATACCGCCGGCGGCGATAACAATATCGGCTCCCTGGGCTTTAAAATCCAGGATACTGGCGGCAATCCGGGCACTGTCGTCAGGCTGATAAACGGTAGCCAGCAGACTGGCTCCATAGGTATTCGCCTTACCGGCAAATACGGGCGCATACTTGTCGGTAATCCGGCCATAAAACACCTCGTTGCCGGTAATAATTATGCCTATTTTCTTATTCTTTACAGCCTTAACCGCAATAATAGACCGATATTGCCGGGACTCTGCCTCTAGCTGTTCGATCGACTGCCTGTTTATTACCAGGGGGATGATCTTGGCACCGGCCACTGTCGTTCCGGCTTTAACCACCGTACCGCTATGCAGTGTAGCCAGAGCCACGTGCTCTGTCATATTAATCGCAGTAAGGGCCGCCGTATTCACCTCCAAAACCCCGTCGACAGCAGCTTTAAGATTGACCCGTCCTTCTCCCGGCGGATCCAGAATAAGCCCCGGCCCGGCTGCAGCAGCTGCGAGCCGCTGGGCAGCCTGGTTTTCGTGCAATTCATCCGGTCCCAGCTCAAATAAATAAATATGCTCTTTGCCGATATTCTTCAGATGCTCAATATCCTCAGATTGAATAATATGGCCTTTCCTAAAAGCCGGCCCTTTATATTCGCCAGGAACAATCTTAGTCAGTTCATGGCCTAAGACCATGCCCACCGCCTGTTCCACCCGCACCTTACGCATTGCCATTTTACCTTCCTCCATCAGACGCCGATTCCTTATTGCCTATATTCTGCAAATTCCGTCATAATCCTATCGCAAACAAAAAAGTGAAAACAGCAGGTCCGCTTCCAGCCTGCCGCCATCTACCTTATGCAGCAGCCCTGTCCGGATCACCTGGAGATGTATAACCTGGGTTGCGCAAGCTAAAACACCACTAGTAATGCGCCCCATTTTCATAATAATTGTTTTCCTGCAAAACAACAAAAAAAGTTTCCACCTGGCTGAAGCCAACCCCGGCTATATGCCGGAAAATTGCGGCTGCTGCCTGATCCTGAACCTGCTGGCCCCGGTCAAACCAGTTAACCTGAACCAAGGGTGTGACGGCCTGCTGCTCTCCATCCATAATAAACACACTGTTTACTGCCTCAATGGTAAAATAATCGCGCGGACAGCCAATAATCCCCTGCAGTTCGTCCACAAGCGGCCGGCTAATTTTTTTTATCTGTTCCTGCTCCATACCTTTTATTATTAACTGCGGCATAGGACCTCCCTCTCTGCTTCCGGCCATGAACGGCAAGGGCCGGGCCTGCCGGAACCGGCAGATACATGCTTTGTAAGTAATATTCCCCGGCAGGTGAAATCTCTCATACTTGTATATTACTCCGGATTTGGCAAAACTCCTTTTCCTGTTAGCCTATGACCATCAGCGCTTATTTTTTTAATGGTTATTCAGCCATAAACTGCCGTGTTTGCAACAGACTGTTTTTGCAGACACTAACAACAAATATTAATAAAACCTTGGTAAAACGAAAGGAGAAAACAACAATGTACACCAGCCGCAGAAAAATCGCCAGACGCAAATATAAACGTCTCGTAGCTGCCCTTGCCGGTGCTGCCGTTGTATCCTCGGCTCTCCTGCCTGGTCTCCCCATCTCCAAGGTTCAGGCTGCGGAAAAAACGGTAGTAGCTGCACCGGCACCGACAACAGAAACAGCTTCACCGGCTGCAGGTACCGGTGACAATACGGTCAAAGACACTGTAAAGGACCGGGGGAAAACACCGGACCGTGACAAGGACCGTGATAAAGACCGGCCCAGAGGCAATCAGAATATAGCCGGTTCCCCGGTAGCAGCCGTAAAAGCCGCAGCCGCTGCTTACGGTTTTGATGCCAGACGCGACCACTTTACCCTGCAGTCAAGTAATGACAAGTCAGCCGTCGTTTCCGTCCGCAAGGACAATGGCAAAAACTTTAGCGTTCGGTTAACTAAAGATAAGGATACATGGAAGATTGTGAGTGTCAAAGAAATCAGCACCGGTGTTGTCCGCGGCGGTGATCCGGTGGATGTCGTCCGGTCGAATGCGAGCCGGTTTGGCTTCGACAGCTATCACGATTCCTTCAGCTTATTGTCGGTTACCGGCAGCAAAGCAATTGTCCAGGTGAAAACAAGTGGCCAGACGTTTAAGGTCGACCTGGAGAAAAGCAGCGGCAAATGGGTGATTACCACCATCCGCGGCATTGGCAACAGCCAATATCCGGCCACCTATCGCCCGGCCAGCATGTATGGCACCGTAACAACTACGGGGCCGGTAGTGGTTGTTAAAGAGCGCACCCTTTATGCCAACAATAACTTTTCCGGCTGGAGCTGGAATCAAAGCACTTATCCGGCCGATATGAAGCTTGGGGTCCTGCTGGCTCAGCCGACATCACCCGATGCTGAGGAAATTCCCGGCATCATCGTTAATAAAGTCGATACCGTTGATTTCGGGCGTCAATTTGCCCTTTATGGCTATATTGGCTCTGTTGCTGAAAAAGGATATGGCATCGGTATTGAAAAAGTCGTTCAGAAAGGCAATGATCTTACTGTTACGGTCAGAACCAAAAGTCCGCTGGCTAACAGCAAGCTGACAGCAACCCAGACCAGTGATGTTATTCCCCTTGACCGCCTGTCCCTTAATTTTAATAATCCGATTAGAATTACCTTTGTTGACCAAAACGGCACTAACTTAAGCACCTATACAGTGCTTAAACAGTAGAAAAACCGGCAACAGGCCATTCATCAGCCGGGGGGTAGACCAAAAGAGGCGCTGAGCAATAAGCTCAGTGCCTCTTTTGGTCTACCAGAATCTACAACTATATTTTATGGCATAAGAGCTACTTCTGCCGGCGTCCAAAACCAGGGTCTTTTATCAGTTTCTGCCGGACTGCACCTGCTAGGCACTGACTGACGAACCGTTATTACGGTCCTGCTTGACTGTCAGGGTGACTGCCGCCGATGCAACAACAGCAATGATCAGAAATATAAAAGCGGTGTCAAAAGAACCTTTGCCGGCATCGATCAGATACCCCATAACAAACGGCGATATGAAACCGGCCGCCTGACCGCCGAAGTTTACTGTACCGGAAGCGGAGCCCATGATATTAGGCGGGATCGAATCCATGACCAAGCCCCAAAATGCGGCCATAGCCATGAACATAAAGAACGAGGAAATACTCTGGTATACTATCGCCATATCGGCAGAAGGTACAGTATACGTCATATACAGGAAGAAACCGGCGATTAACGCATTCGGGACAAACATCCATTTTCGCTGCCCCTTGATGCGATCAGATAAATAACCGCCCAGCAGGGTGCCGACCGTACCGACAAAGAAGGGAATGGAACCGGCAATACCGGTTTTAAGCAGTGAAAAACCTCTTACTTTCATTAGATAGGACGGCAGCCAGGAAACAAAGCCCCAAAAGGTGATATCAAACAAAAACCAGATTAAGACCATTTGCCACAGGATCGGTTTTTTGATAAATTCCTTGAAGGTCATCCCTGCATTGCCGGCCCCGGCCACCGCACCGGCACCGGGCTGCGGTTCAATTTCCGCCAGTTCCTGCTTGGTAATCTTAGGATGATCGGCAGGATTATCTCGGAAATAAAACCAGATTGCCGCGGCGATCAGCAAACCCGGGAAACCAAGGGTTATAAACACCGTACGCCAGCCATAGGTGGCGATAATGCCGGCTGCCACCAGGGTAGCCACCGCCGGCCCCAGGGTATTGACCGAAGACTGGATTGCCGTGGCTGTGGCCCGCTCCTTCGGCGGAAAATAGGTGGCTATTGTCTTCCAGGAGGCGCCGGGGAAGCAGCCTTCGCCAACCCCAAACACGAAACGGCAGAACAGCATAATCGGATAGGAGGCCACCAGGCCTGTCAGGGAGGTAAACACCGACCACCAGGCAATCGCGGCCGTCATTACCTTCCGGGAACCAAACTTATCGGCCAGCATGCCGCCGGGAATCTGAAATAAGGCATACCCGGCAAAAAAGGCACTGAGGATAGCCCCCTGCAGAGTTGCATCAAGGTTAAGCTCCTGGCCGATAAACGGCAGGGACACGCTGATAACCATGCGGTCCAGGAACGAAAATAGCCATCCGGCCCAAATAATTGATAAGATAGAATGCCTTACTTTCCAGCGGAAACCACCCTGGTCCTTCTGTTCACTCATTGGTTTTCCCTCCATAGCGTTAATTATAATGGTAATAATGCAAGAAACATTTTTATATTCAGACTATTAAACCTGCACTTATCCGCTTATTTCAATACGGCAATAGCTTCGATCTCCACCAGGACAGCCTTGGGCAGCTTCGCTACCTGCACACAGGCCCGCGCCGGCGGCTGCTCCCGGAAGTACTCACCATAAACCGCGTTAACTATTTGAAAATCACTCATATCCTGCAAAAACACCCCGGTTTTCACCACGTGACATAACTCCAGCCTCTGACTGGCAAGGATTGCGCTCAGATTATCTAACACCTGCCGGGCCTGCTGCGCAACCCCGCCGGCGACTACCTCCCCGGTCGCCGGATCAACCGGGATCTGCCCGGAGATAAAGAGAAAACCACCGGCCGCAATGGCTTGAGAGTAGGGGCCGATCGCTGCCGGCGCCTTATCGGTATGAACTACTGTTTTCATGGTCATAAACCTCCTGTTAATTCTAGCGGCCCCGCCGCAATACTTGTCCCGGCAGTATGGCAGTTTGCCGCCCCCGGTCAACAGCAACCTCGCCATTGATCAAAACATACTCAATCCCTTCCGGATACTGGACCGGTTCAACAAAGGTGCCTTTATCCAGAATGGTGTCAGGATTAAAGATAACGATATCCGCATAATACCCGGCTTTCAGCAGTCCCCGCTGCTTTAACCCGAACACCGCGGCCGGCTTAGCCGTCATTTTCCTGATTGCCGCCTCCAGGGTCAGGGCCTGAGCCTCCCGCACATACTTGCCAAGGATGCGGGGAAAGGAACCGAATACCCGGGGATGCGGCTTGCCGCCCAATAGCCCGTCCGTGCAAACATTTTGCTCAGGCCTGGTCAGAAAGCGGATCACATGCTCCTCAGTCCCGTAAAAATCGACCATGCCGACAGCGTTTTCTTCCTGATACAGCAGGTCAAAAGCAGCATCATAAGGGTTTTTGCCACGCAGTTCGCCAATCTCAATCAGATTCTTGCCGATTACATCCTCATTGGCTTTGGTTTTAACACTAGTAACAAAAATCTGGTCCAGGCCGGCAAAGTCAATAAAGTTGTCCCAACCCGGAATGCCGCGCTCAATATCCTGAATCATCTTTTTTCTCAGCTCGGCATCTTCCAGACGGCGCAGCAGCTTATCGGTGCCACCGTCATGCACCCAGGGCGGCAGGATAACCCCCAGCATCGTACTGCCGGCAACATAAGGGTACTGATCAAAAGACACCTGTATCCCCTCGGCCTGTGCTTTTTCCAGCAGGGCAATGACTGCATCGATAGCCTCCCAGTTTTTGCGCCCGCAGACCTTAAAGTGCGAGAAATGCACCTTGACCCCCGATTGCCGGCCAATGTCGATCACCTCGGCCATAGACTGCAGGATGGTATCGGCCTCACTGCGCTGGTGAACGACAAACACACCGTCATACTCGGCAACCACTTTGCACAGCTCGACCAGTTCTGTTGTTTCCGAATACGCGCAGGGCATATAAATCAGACCAGTGGACAGGCCAAACGCGCCGGCCGCCATCTCCCGCCGCGTGATCTCACACATCCGGGTAATTTCCGCGGCTGTCGGCTGGCGGTTATCCAGTCCCATTGCCTCCATCCGGATATTGCCATGGGGTACCAGATAGCATTCATTTAAGCCTACACCGGCCTTCTCCAGCAGTTTCAGGTAGCCGTCTGTCGTCTCATACCCCCAGTCAATCGCATCACTGTCCCCGTCCAGTCCGGCTAAATTCTTGCGCCAGGGACTGATATACTGCGAAGGGAGCGGGGCCATAGAGATGCCGTCCTGGCCCAGCACCTCAGTGGTAATACCTTGTCTGACCTTGGGAGCAACATACGGGTCAACCAGGATCTGCAGGTCGGAATGGCTGTGGGTGTCGATAAAACCAGGGGCAACCACCAGGCCCTGGGCATCAATAACCCGGTCGAACTGCTCCCCGGCAGCTTTACCTACCGCTGTAATCCGGTCATCTTTAACAATCAGATCGCCAGTAAACCGTAATTTCCCTGTACCATCCACAATCGTACCGTTTTTAATCAGGATCTGCATATAATCACCTCGCCTGCTATTTTAAAACCGACTGCATGATGCCATAGTAGCCTGCCGCTGCCTGGCATAATTGCTCCACTTCAATATATTCATCAATAGTATGAGCCAGATTTTCCCGCGACGGACCAAACCCGATTGTTTTTATGCCAGCCTCACCGGCATAATGGCTGCCGTTGGTGCAAAACGAATATTGTGTAATTTCCGGCTGTAGACCGGCCTGCTGCAAACCCCGCAGCGCCGCTTGCACATACTCGTCATCGGCGTCCTGAAGCCAGCCGGGGAAAAAGCGTTCGCCTTCGATGTTACCGCCTGTATAACATGATTCACCGCCGCAGGAGTAATACGCAGCCGCTTTAAAATCCGGGTCCTGCCCAGCCATGCCGCTGATAATATCCAGCACCGGCTGCAGTACCGACTCCCGGGTCTCGCCTACTAAGAGTCTCCGGTCATAGGTAGCCCGGCAGCGTTCCGGCACAACGGAAGCACCGGGATAGGGCGATGATTTAATATCCGTCAGTTCCAAAATACCGTGGCCCAGCCCGTCCTGCCAGGTCGTCTTAAGCTTGCGGATATTTTCGATCAGCCCGGTCATTTTATACACAGCATTGATGCCGGCCTGAGGATTAGCCGAGTGTGCCGGCTTGCCATAGGTCTCCACAACAATCTCCGCCCGCCCCCGCTGGCCTATTTTCAGATTCAATTCGGAAGCCTCACCGATAATCACGTAATCAGGTTGTACCCGTTCACTGATTTTCCGGGCGGCCACCCCTTCAAAACACTCTTCATGCACAACCCCGGCCACATAGATATCCCCGGCAAAATCCCGGCCGGTATCGGCGGCAAAATAGGCGGCGGCAGAGACCATAGCACTTATGGCCCCTTTCATGTCCGAGGCCCCCCGCCCATATATCCTGCCATTGCTTAACTCGCCGCCAAACGGATCATGCTGCCATTGGGAATCCGCCGGTACCGGTACGGTGTCAATATGACCGTCCAACAGGATGCTCTTGCCAGGGCGCCGCCCTTTAATATGACCAATGACACTGCCATACTCATCAATAAAATAATCATCAAAACCAAGCCGGTCAAAAGCTTCCTTCAGGCTGTCGACTATCTTGCTCTCTGCCCCGGAATAACTTTGCTGCCGGATGAGCTCCTGACATAATGCAATCAGTTCCTGTTGCCTTTTAGCTGTTAACATACTTATGTTGCCTGCCTTTCCTAAAACTTGGATATTCTCCATCCCAAATAATGCTGCGGTACCTGTCCGGATCAGTATCCCCCTCCGTGCTGAACAACAATACACGCGAACTGGCATCCAGGCCCAGATCCTCTCTCAACTGCCGGCACTCTTCGGCCTGCATCAGCACACCCAATAGCCCGGTAGTGACCGCTCCTGACTCGCCGGAAATCACCCGGGCATCAGCCCCCAGCGGATTGCCGAGCATGCGCATGCCTTTGGCAGCAACCCAGTCGGGACAGGAGACAAACAGCTCACTGCAATCCCGCAGGATGTTCCAGCCGGTGACATTGGGTTCACCACAGGCCAGACCGGCCATAATCGTGGCCATATCACCGCCTACCGCATGGGGCTGTCCATCACCGGCCTGCACCGATTTAAACAGGCAATCGGCCTGGTCTGATTCGACAATAATTGTCCGGGGACAATCCTCCGGAAACATGGCGGCAAAATAACCCTGTACGGCTCCGGCCAGTGAACCGACGCCGGCTTGCAGCAAGATGTGAGTGGGTTTGCTTATCCCTTGCAGCTTGAGTTGATCCAGCGCTTCCAAAGCCATGGTGCCATACCCCTGCATAATCCAGGCCGGTATCTCCTCATACCCCGCCCAGGCAGTATCCTGGACAACGACCCAGCCATATTTCCGGGCATTCGCCGCTGCCAGCCGGACAGCCTCATCATAATTCAAATCGGTGATGACCACCTCCGCCCCTTCACCCCTGATACTGTCAAAACGCTTTAGCGATGAGCCTTTCGGCATATAGACCACTGCTTTTTGCCCTAGCTGCCGCGCCGTCCAGGCAACGCCCCGCCCATGATTGCCGTCGGTAGCGGTAGTAAAGGTAATATCGCCTAATTGTGCTTTCCACTCCGGCGAAATCAGCCGGGCATAGCTTATACTGTCCGGATCCTGCCCGAGCCGCTGCGCCAGAAACCGGCCCATGGCATAAGCTCCCCCCAGCACCTTGAACGCGTTCAGGCCAAACCGGTGAGACTCATCTTTTACATACACACCGGCAACACCCAGCTTGGCTGCAAGTGCCTCTAGACTGCGCAGTGGTGTTTGGTGATAGGCAGGGAAACTGGCGTGAAACTGTTTTGCCCTGGCTACCTCCTGGTGATTTAAAAAATCAATTGGCGCCTTATGCTTCTCCTTCTGCACCCGCTTATTTTTTTCCCATTGTATTTGTTCCAGCATGTTGAGCCTCCTAGTGGTATTTGACCATACGCCCTTAATTACTGCAATTACCATGCCAAACCTGTTCCGGCGTTACTCCCTTAAGCCTGCCGCCGGTTTCACAGCAGGTTGCCGGCCCGTTGACAAGGCATAACCCCTTATCAAAATGATAAATTTTATCATTTTGATAAGGGGTTATGCCTGACAATTATCATTATGATAATTGGTATTTATCCAGCTTGCGGTAAAAGGTGGCGATACCAATCCCTAGTTCCCGGGCCGCCTGTTTCTTGCCCTCAGTCGTCGCACCATTTCGGCGCAAAGCCTGTTCAATCAGTTCCCGCTCCACAGCCTGCAGCGTCCGGGGCCGGTAAACCACCTGGGCCGCCGGTACCGGCTTGGCAGCACGGATACTGCCAGGTAACGCTTCCTGGTTGATTACACTGCCGTCATCAACCATATTAATCATAAACTCAATGGTATTTTCCAGCTCACGAATGTTGCCCGGCCAGGAATAAGCCATCAGCTCCTGCATGGCCGGTTGATCAATGCCGGCTATCCTTTTTCCGAACAGGCTGCTGTAGCGCTTAATCATATAAGCGACAAGCAGTTCAATATCCTCCCGGCGCTCGCGCAGCGGCGGCACCTCAACCGGGATTACATTCAGCCGGTAGTATAAATCCTCCCGGAATTTATTCTCCTCGATCATCCGGCTCAGATTTTTATTGGTAGCGGCAATCACCCTGATATCTATATCCAGCTGCTGATTGGAGCCAATTCTGGTAATCTTCCTTTCCTGCAGTACGCGCAACAGCTTTACCTGCAGGTATAAGGGCATGTCGCCAATCTCATCCAGGAAGATAACCCCTTTGTTGGCCAGCTCAAACTTACCGATTTTTCCCCGCGGATCAGCACCGGTAAACGCGCCTCTGACATAGCCGAACAGCTCGCTCTCCAGCAGGGTATCTGGAATAGCGCCGCAATTGATCGCCACAAAAGGTTTATCATGGCGGCTGCTCTCCTGGTGAATAGCCCGGGCAATCATTTCTTTGCCTGTACCGCTTTCACCGGTGACTAAAATAGTGGAATTGGATGCCGCCACTTTTAATATTTTGTTTTTCAACTGCCGCATAACCGCCGAGTTGCCTACTATGTCAGCCAGGCTGACTTCTTCCGCAATGCTTGTCAAATCATAGATCTCTGATTTGACATTTTTGATTTCATCAAAGATTAAGATATCGGCATAATCGGCTACCTGCGGCCTGACAGGCACCAGATGCCCCATAAGGGCAAACTTTCTGCCCTCAATGGTCACCTTGAATTCCTCCAGATCCAGAACAGAGTCACCGGTGGCTTCCAGCAGAATCGGCTGGTGCAGGCAATGCGGCGTTACCTGCAGCTGCTTTACGGCGTTGCCGTTGATATGGACGATCTCGGACCTGTTGTTTAAAACCAAAACACCCTTAGTCATGGTATTGATAACCTGATTCAGGAGATCCACCAGCATCAGCGCCCGTTCAACTTCTCTTTGTTCCCTGGCTTTGGCGCTGATAAAATCAGCAATTTGGACTAAAAAATCCCGGAAAGCGGACAAATCCTGCAGCAAATGCTCTTTTTGCGCTTCCGAAAAACAGATTAAACCAATTACCCCGATGATCCGGTTATCCAGCTTAATCGGGGTACACATTTCAAGCTTTTCACCACAGCCCAGCTTCTTTGGGCAGCAGCGGCATAATGCGTGTTTTCCCGGGTCAGGAATAAATTGCGGCTCGCCTGTTTCCAACACAGCTTTATACACAAAGCCGGCAGCCGACATATCTTCATTAATCTGGGCCTTATACACACCGGTGCCGGCTATCCGGATCAGGTTCTCGTCAACAATCTCTACATCCACTTTGATAACATGGGCTATAATCTTGGCATATTTAGTCACTGTTTCCTGAATGTCTTTTAATATTGTGGTCATTGCCTTGTCACCTGCTTGCAATCGTCACTGAATCTACTTAAACTACCTATTGGGGTAATAGCAGTATTACCCGTTTTTTAGCGCCACAATGCCTGCCGGTCATGACCATACTGCAGCTCCAGCCGCATAATCTCCCGGCCCAGATCATCTGCGCCCATCAACTGCTGCCAGATATGGTTTAATAGCTGCAGGGTCTTAGCGAAGCCGAAAATATAAAAAGGCTTTTTAAAGAGCAAACTAACAAAATAATTCTCCAGCAACCTACTGCCTGCTTCAAGCCTGGCAGGCTCGCCGGCAGCGGCCAGTTCATCCAGCCAGTCATAGTTGCGGTTAAATAATGCTGTCACCCCGCGCGCGATGTCTTGAGCACCGGCCAGGCTGTCCACGGCCTGTACCGTCTCGGCAAGAAAAGCCAGCCGTTCGCCCAAGGGCATAGCCCGGCATTGCAAAAGATCAATAAAATGACTTTCCAGTTCAAAATAATAGCGGAGAGGCTGCCGTTCAGGCTGCTGCTGCGGATAAATCTCGGCGGCATAGTTATTATCAACAAGATCCAGCGGCGGGAAATCGGCTCTGATTAGCCGCAGTGCCTCATCCCGGTCAGCCAGCTTCAATACGGTCGGGCAGCTAAAGCTTAAGGTTATCTCGATTCCGCGGGCTGTATTCATCGGGTAACGGGGGAATGTCCGGCACACAGCATCAAGATGGCTGTGACCAGCCTCTTTATGCAGCCGGCACAGGTTATCAGTGTGCAAAAACCAGCAGCCGCCCCTGGCTTGCTTGGCAATATATGCATATTCACCATAACCGCCCCGGCCTTCCAGGGTGATGAAAGCCTGCTCAAATTCAGCTTTACGCCCGTAGGCGGTAAACAACGCCTCATTCCGGCTGTAACTGGCCTTATCCACAGTTACCTGCCACGGATTGCTGCAGCAGGTGCCGCACATCTGGCAGGTAAACCGGCTGACAATATCAGTAAAAATATACATTTTTTCAATCCATCCGTTATAAAGAGTAAAGGGAAGCGGGAGAATATTCATTTGCTTCCTTTTTAGATCTTAGTATTAGTCAAGCCATCCTAAAAATCCTGCTCCTGCTACCAGTTGCCAACTGCACCAACCGTATATTTTCGACCTGTTGATTTTTGCTTGTAGAAAATTAAAAATGATGTCCACTTACGGCTCTTACTTACTGCAAGATTTCGGCAATCTTTCTGCGGGCACTTTGAAAATGCAGCTCACTGGGTTGATGCCAGGAGCCTTCAGCCAGATAACAATAACGTAAGTAATATAAGAACTTGTCAATTAATTGATGATCCGGTTCTGCCTCTATAAACTGAATACACGTTGCCAGTTGCTCTGCTTGCGTAACCTGGCAGACCAGGCCATCTATGTTATAGAAGGAATTCCCCAGGGTTATAACCGGTTTATGATGAACCAACGCCTCGATACCCACTGTAGAATTCAGGGTAATAATCCCTTGTGCCTGGGCAATTAAGTCAGGCGTTGGATAAAAGCGCAAAAATAAGATATTATCCTGTTGGTACCTGGCCTGCAACGCAGAGTAATCTACGCGGCCAAAATCGGCAGGATGCTCTTTGGCAACAAGCCAGACATTTTTGCCTGTAAGCGCATTATACTGTTTTACCGCGTTCACGGCACAATCTACCAGTGCAGTCATGGACTTAACATACGGTGAATACAGCAGAACCTGCGTATCATCCTGTACCTGAAACGGAAGGAAAATAAAGTTCTCCGGCAGGGTAACAGGCTCCGGGTGGCTAATTTCTTGCCTTTTGATAAGATTTTGATACCATTTACGCTTAATTTGCCGGGTTTGCGCAGCCGTACTATATAATTTTTCCAGTAACGCCGGTTGTGGCGACAAAGCATCATAAAAGGAGCGCGGCTTGTTCACCAGACTATTTTGATAGTTAACACCGGCTGGATCTAGCGTGGTTGTATCTCTAAAATAGCCATTTTCAAAAAAGACAGTCTGCTTACCAAGCTTTCTTGCCACCCTGACGGCAGAGGCCAATGGCAGATTGATACCATTCCATACACATACAAGGTCAACAGGAACACGGCACAGGTATTTATAAAAATACAAAGTTGCATAATAGGCCCGGCTTTCCAGAACAGACTGTGAATGCATCCAGCCGCGAAATCCTGTGAATTTTCGGGCCTGACCCTTAATTAGCAAAAAACGAATTAAATCGGCTAACTCAGCCTGCGTAAAAGTGACACAGGCTGGCAGTTCCGGTTTTGTCAGTGAACCGGCAAAATCAGACAAGCCATAATAAATATGGAAAATTTCATAGGTGTCATTTAAATGGGCGCCTAGCTGGTGAAAATACCGGCTTTGATGACGGTTTAAAGCTACAAACAGGATTGATGGTCTTTTTTGGCTACGCAAGCGATCAGCTCCTGTACATATTTGCAAGTAACCGGATAATTAAATAGGCCATGCATATTATATATCTCCGCACTTGGTCAAATATATCCACCTCCGGCAGTCTCTTTTTGAAGGTGGATATAATAAGAATATAGAACTTATAGTGCAGGACATCACATGATTTTTCGCAAGGAGTACAACACCCACAGCGTCTCATCTGGCCCTGTCGAACTCCCGCCAAACTGGCTCTTTTCATCGGCAGGACAGCAGTGTTTAATATAATTATAGGTACTATGTGCGAATTAAGGAGGAATTACACTGGAAAGTAATTATCGTATTGCCTACGACAAAGGCTGGCAGGATCTTGCGGCGAAATCGCCGGCAGAGATTGCAGCTAGTATGGACGTATTGTATCTGAGTGAAAATCAGCAATTTGTCGTCCCCTATTTAAACGAAAACTATATCGTGGACTGTGTAAATAAAACCATTTGCAAAGAAAAAGACGGTTCTGGTCCTAAAATAGGGGCTGCGATTCTGATTCTGCATTACCTCACCTTCTTTCAGGCCAGCGCCGAAGTAGCCCATAAATGGGTCAGCCTGAAAGAGATTCCCAATGGGGGCATGCTCTTTTATCCGGCATTCCATAAAGATGCAATCGGCGGTCTGATAAAAGCTTTCGGCAACCAGGCCTCGCTGCTGTTGGAATGTGCCAAGCCCTTGGGGGGACAGCCGGCCTGTTTTGGTGATGCTTCAGCAATTTTTACCGTCTTCCCGAAGATCCCCCTCTGTGTGGTTATTTGGGAAGGCGATGAAGAAATCGCAGCCAATGCCACCGTTTTATTCGATCCTTCCATTGCCCATTTTTTGCATATTGAAAGCGTTATCGGGCTTGGCGGCTATCTCGCAAACAGCTTGATCAAGCTGGCTTCACCGGATTATTGCCAGGGACATGACATTTGGTAACCTTCTGAGCATGAAAAAAAGCGCCACCTTGCCAATGAAGGCAAGTGGCGCTTCTCTTTATTTACAAACTGGTTAAATTGGATTAATCCCCAGGCCCAGCACTTCATGCTCATAGCCTTTAATCGGCGCCCCCATATTACCGTACAGGGCCACCGCAATCCACTCACCATCAGCATCATTCCCCGGCAGCTTCGTCCCACGGACAATACAAAATAGCAAACCGGCGCTGCGCAACACCGTCCCCAGCCCGATCTGCCCCCGGCACATCCCACTGTAAGCTTCAAACACCGAATGATAAAGGGCATGCTCTTCCCGGTAACGCTGGTCGATAAGACCTTCTTTTTTCGCCGCCGTTTCAACGGCCGCAAAAATCTTAGCCGAATCCATTGAGCCCACTTTGCCTTTATACAGCCGGTAGCCGAATTTCTCCCCCTGCCGTTTTAAGGCAAGCTCATCCTCACCGCCAGACATGATTGTCAAAATTGCCAATTTCCCCAGGCTGCCATTGTTTTCTATGCTGAACATCACTTATCCACCTTTCTTTCACCCATCTGCCGCAGGAAAATCATGGGTTGGCGACATATTCTTATTACGGTGCTCAATCAATACTAGGAACAGGAGTAACTCCTGTTCCTAGTATTGTATCATAGATGAAGCGTTTAATAAATTTTCATCGGCCCAATGGCCGCTTCGACTTCCTTAATCAGTGAACCGTCAGCAAATAACTGATAAATACTTTGAATATCAGGGGACGGTATCCGGTCCTCGTCCAAATGCGGTACAGCCTGACGGATCGCTTTATGGGCAGCACCTGTTCCCAGCCCCGGGGTCAACGGCGCCAGAAAATCAATGCCCTGCGCTGCTGCTAAACATTCAATAGCCAGGATATAGCGCACATTTTCCAGGATTTCTCTGGCCTGGCGAGCAGCAATGGTTCCCATACTAACATGATCTTCCTGGTTGGCTGAGGTAGGAATCGAATCAGCACTTGCCGGGTGGACAAGCACTTTATTTTCAGAGACCAGCGAAGCTGCCGTATATTGAGTAATCATTAAGCCTGAATCTTCGCCCGGATAGGCTGTCAGGAATGGCGGCAGATCGCTCAAATGGGCATCCAGCAGCCGGTTGGTGCGCCGCTCCGAGATATTGCCAAGCTCAGCCAGGGCCAGCTTTAGATAATCCATCACCAGGGCAATTGGCTGTCCATGAAAGTTGCCGCCTGATATTGCCTCGCCGGTATCCGGCATAATCAGCGGGTTATCGGTGGCAGCGTTGATTTCAATGTTCAAGGTTTCTTCGGCCCGCCGCAAGGCATCCTTTGAGGCGCCATGCACTTGAGGGACACAACGCAAGGAGTAGGCGTCCTGTATTTTCTCGCAATGAACATGAGATTCAATAATCGGGCTGTTCGCTGTCAGCCGCAGCATATTTTCCGTGGTAGCCATCTGGCCGATATGAGCCCTCACCTGGGTAATGCGGGGATCAAAGGCAGTCCGGGTTCCTTTTAAAGCCTCAGTGCACAAAGCGGCAGCCACGTCGGCACTCTTCATCAGATCAACGGCATCCTTCCATACCATACAGCCGACAGCTGTCATGATCTGCGTACCATTAATCAAAGCCAGGCCTTCCTTACCGCCCAGAGCCAATGGTTCCAGACCGCTTTCAGCCAGGGCCTGGGCCCCGCTCATAAGCTTGCCGTTCACATAAGCCTGACCTTCACCCAGCATAACCAGCACCATGTGGGAAAGAGGCGCTAAATCGCCACTGGCGCCAACCGAGCCCTTAGCCGGGATTGCCGGGCTAATGCGACGGTTCAGAAAGGTTAACAGCATCTCCACTGTGGAAAGTTTAATTCCTGAATAGCCTTTAGACAAAGAATTAGCCCTGAGCAGCATGGCCGACCGCACAACGTCTTCCGGCAGATGCTCGCCTACGCCGGTAGCATGGCTGAGAATCAAATTCTTTTGCAGTTTTTCTCTTTTTTCTTTTGAAATAAAGATTTGGCTGAAATTCCCAAACCCGGTGGAAATACCATATACCGGCTTCTCATCTTCCAGAATTCTGTCTACAATTGTCCGGCTGGCCATAATTTGAGTACGTCCCTGTTCACTTAAGCCGACTTCCTCATACCCTCGGGCCACTTTAACCACATCAGGCAGTGTTAAACTATATCCGTCTAATAAAATCATTATTTGTACCTCCATTTTTTAGAAAATAAAAAAAGGGTAAAACTCATTACTGAGTTTACCCCCTAATATCTCATAACTCTGGGCAAGCTATCCGTAAAATTACATCGCAATGAAAATGTAGAGCACCTTATCCTAGCACCTGTTCTTGCCTGCCACACTCTCATATCTAGCATCTAAGGAAGGCAACTTACATATTATGATAGATGACCAGGCCGTCGAAGTCAAGCTTATTTTTTCACAAGATAAGACGTGGTTGTGCTAAGTCCTTTAGAACGCCGGCAGAAGCCGCCTGTGCGCTTTAGGGTAATCTTATCTCAACAGAATCTATCCATGAATTCTGGCAGTCCAAGCGAGACCGGAGCCATCCGGTCCCGCTTGCCACGCCACTTTAAATCTTAAAACTATTTCGGTATGGATGTGGATTCCCGCTTAGCCTGCGGTTTAAATTTGTAGCCAAGCCACAGAACAACAAGCCACACCGGCGTCAGGTACATGGAAATGCGCCAGTCGCCGCCCAAATACCACATTACACCAAAAATCATCGTTAAAAAACCTATGCAAATATAGTTTGTAACCGGAAACCATACGGCCGGAAATTCAATTTTTTCTCCTGCGGCCTCTTTGGCCATACGGAATTTCATATGGCTGACACTGATCATTACCCAGCTGATAATATCTGCCGATACCACCAGGGCCATTAAATACGTAAAGATCTGACTTTCAATAAGGTAGTTTAAGAATACTACCAGACCCATAAGGAAGGAGGAAAACAGAATGCCTACTACCGGTACGCCACCTTTGTTCAATTTCTTGAATATGATTGGGGCATTGCCCTGCTGAGCCAGATTATAAAGCATGCGTCCGTTGCTGTACAAGCCGCTGTTATAGGCGGAAAGCGCTGCTGTAATTACAACTACATTCAGCAATGCTGCCGCAGAGGAAATACCTATTTTAGAAAAAATCTGAACAAACGGGCTGCCTTCAGACCCGCCGACGCCTAATTGATTCCAGGGGTAGATCATCAAAATGACCAGCAATGCGCCAACATAGAAAATCAGAATCCGCCACATTACCTGATTAATTGCCATTGGGATAGTTTTCTTGGGATTATCCGCTTCCCCGGCTGTAACCCCAATCAATTCCGTGCCGCCATAAGCAAACATGACAATCGCCAGTGAGCACAGGAATCCTTCCACTCCATTCGGGAAAAAGCCGCCATAATTCCAGAGATTGCCGACACCACTGCTGGCTCCGGCCTGCCCGTTTAACAGAAGCATTGTTCCGAAAACAATCATACCGATAATCGCCACTACCTTGATAATGGCAAACCAGAATTCAAACTCACCGTACAATTTTACATGAATCAAATTAATCGCCGTAAGTACTGCCCAGCAAACCAGCGCCGTGACCCAGACCGGAATGTCGGGCCACCAGAACTGGACATATTTCCCGACTACTGTCAGTTCGGCCATATTAACGAGTACGTAAGCTATCCAGTAGTTCCAACCTGACAGGAATCCCGGGAAATCACCCCAGTACTTATAGGCAAAGTGACTAAAGGAGCCTGATACCGGCTCATCTACCAGCATTTCCCCCATGTGCCGCATAATCCAGAAAATAATGATACCGCCAATCAGATAGGAAAGCATAACGGCCGGGCCTGCTATCTGGATCGCTTTTGTTGATCCGTAAAATAGACCGGTACCGATGGCTCCCCCTAAGGCAATCAGCTGAATATGCCGATTCTTTAGCCCTCTTTGCATGCTTTCCTCATGAGAATTTTCGGACACTTTGTTTTCTCCTCTCCATAACTAAAATTTAGCACGTGACTTTCAGAACTTTTGGCTGCAAAGGTCCTGAATAATAAAAAGAGACAAAACTCAAATAGAGTTTTGCCTCCTAATATCTAATAGCTATAGGCATTCTAAGTAATTTTTAATTTTCATAACTTTAAATATATTATAAATTGAGTACACATATCTTGTCAATCTTTTTCAGGCATACATTTTTAATTTTTCTTATTTGCCTAAATTGTATAAAAAAAGGTCTGTACCTGACTTAATCAGTACAAACCCTATCAACCAACTGTTTCACAGATCACAGAAAATCAGAGAAATTCTCAATTTTACCTAATACTGTTAGCGTTTCTTTAGCTTCCGCAAAGGTAGAACCCAGTTTTTCTACTTTCCTCGTGTTTGTGCTCAACAAGATAAATTCACCATCGGCAACAGCAACCTGCTCTTCCATATCATCACTATACCAGAAACTTGTGAAATCTGACATAATTATGGCCATGTGAACCATCTCCTATTTTACTGATATAATGGAATATTCGGCAAAATTCGAGCAATTCCTGCAAGACCATGCCTAAATAACTGATTTATCCGAAAAAAATTTTCTGGAAAATGGCGATGACCAACCCCACCCAGGCAACAGCGGCCACAGCAATCATGCCCAGGATATACGGCATCCGCCGGCCCCATTTTTCACTCTGCCGTTTACTCTCAGCCAATACTGGCCCTGGCAGCAAGCGGGTCAGGTACAGTGCTGCCGCCGTTACCAGTGTGGCATCGTCGGCAATGCCCAGCAGCGGCAGATAATCAGGCAGGATATCAATGGGACTGATTATGTAGATAACCAGCATTGTCAGCAGCCCTTTTACATATTGGGGGGTCAGGGGGTGACGCCAGGCATAATATAAAATTACCACATTATCCCGCAGGATTTTGAGCCAGGCCCAAAACCGGAACAGGGTTGTTCCCTTACTCATGTGATCACCAATCCTGATAGTTTTTATACACCGCATAATCTACTTCATGATGCCGCCGATCGGCTTTCAGTACGTTTAAGAGAAATCATAGCCCCCACCAAAGCTACCCCTACGCCAACCAGCAAGGCATCGTGATAGCCGCTCATAAACGCAGCGACCTGCTGACCGGCAGTAGGCTCGCTTAGACCGCTAAGATAGGCGACACGCCGGTATTCCAGAATGGATACCGCCACAGCGGTGCCACACACCATACCGAAGTTTCTGGCCAGGGCGTTGATGCCGCCGGCCACCCCCAGCTGCCGCGGCTCGACCGCGCTCATTACACTGTTATTATTCGGCGACTGAAACAGGCCATTGCCCAATCCCATCAGTGCCTGTGCCCCCATAATCAGCCATAGTGCGGCACCAGGCTGCAGTTTTGCGGTCAGCAACAGCCCACCGGCCATTAAAGCCAGGCCGGCAGTTGTTAATAGCCTTGGCCCCACCCGATCCGACAGAGCCCCGCTCACGGGGGCAATAATGGCCATAACCAGGGGGAAAGCCGACATGATTAAGCCGGTTTTCGCCGGGGCAAAAGCCAGCACATCATGGAGAAAAAACGGCAGCAGCATGGTATTGGTAAACATGGCGGTAAAGGAAAGAAAACCGGCCAGATTTCCAGCCGAGAAGGTCATGTTTTTAAAAATAGTTAATTCCAGCATCGGCTGTTCAATCCTGGATTCATACCAGATAAACACCCCAAAAACAAGCAGGGCAAAACCCACACAGCTCATAGTGGCAAGGGACGTCCAACCCCATTCGGTGCCATAGCTCAGAGCCAGTAGAAAACTTACCATACTTGCCGTAAATAGGGCCGCCCCCAGATAATCGATGCGCTCCCGCCGTAAATCCCGGTCTGCCGGCAGAATTAGCCTCACCCCGGCATACCCCAGCAAGCCAACAGGAATGTTCACAAAAAATATGGAATGCCAGCCAAAATGTTCTACCAGCAGGCCCCCAATCCCCGGGCCGCTTAGACTGCCCAAAGCCACCACAGTCCCAATCACCCCCAATACCTTGCCGCGTTCACTCTGGGGAAAACTACCCGTGATAAGGGCCATTGAATTCGCCATAAGGGCTGCCGCGCCCACAGCCTGCAGTATCCGAAACCCGATCAGCAGACTGATTGAATTGGCAACACCGCACAACAGCGAACCGGCAGTAAAACCGATAAACCCAAAACCATAGACCGTCCTTCGCCCCCAGATATCACCCAGCCGCCCCATCAGCGGCAGCAGGCTGGTAATGACAAGCAGATAGGCGGTAACAACCCACTGGGCGGTGGTAATATCCGTATGTAACGCAGCCGTGATAGGCGGCAGTCCCACATTGACGATCGATGAGGTCATTGTCGCCATAAAAGAACCGGTAGCCACAACACCGAAAATTAACCACTTATAATAACTCAAATTCTGCAACTTTGCCTGCATCATTAGCTCCTCTCGCCAAGGTGACGTCTCGGTTAGTTTATCTTTATATTCCCTCAGAAATTCCACTCTGGAAAAGCAATCTCCTCTGGTAAATTAAACCATCAGACATGTATACACAAGTTTTGTAAATTTTATAGAACAAAAAAACCTAAGAAAACCGCGCAAGTTTTACTTAGGCTTTTTAGCACTCATATTCTCATGAAAACATAATCATCTGGCCGGGGATAATCACCGGCCGGTTTACTTGGCCCGGTTCAGGTGCCGTATAACCTCGTCATGCTCACTGGCCTTGCGCAAAAGAAATGAGACATCGCCGGCCATGGAATATACATTGGCATCAATGCGAGTCGCCTTCCGTTCCAGGCTGTCCATTCTATCCCTTATCTGGTTCACGGCCCCCGTCAATTCAGCCAGATTGTGTCCGCCGCTATGAACCTGGGCATTGAGCTCCTCCGTGCGATGCAGGAGTGCCTGCGCAACCTCGCTGTTATGGCTGACCCGGCCCTCAACAATCTCAAGTCTGCCCTCAATCTTATCAAGCCTGCCGTCAATCTTATCTAGTCGGCCTTCCATCTTATCCAGCCGGCCTTCAACCAGGTCCATTCTCCCTGCCAGCTTGTCCAGTCTGCCCTCGACCCTGTCCAACCTGACCAAAATTTGTTTCTGACCTTCGACTAGCTGGTTCTGGCTTTCAAATAACTGTTTCTGGCCTGCGAACAACTGCGACTGGCCTGCAAGCAGCTGCTTAAGCATCTCCTCCATCTCCACACCCCACTCTTACCCGTTTTATTTATTATAACACAATCTGTCACACAAGCGCGTAAAATGCCGCCCTCTTTTTCCGGTCTGCGGCAAAACCGCTATTACTTGATCACAATAGTCGCGAAGCACCTTCTTCTATTTTTCCGACAGAAATACTTGCCAGGCATTACATCATGACTTGCTAAACATAATAATCTAGTCCTATAATATTCTAACAGAGAAAACAATTGCTAAGATACGCGAGGTAACCGCTATGAGCACTCATCCTGATTTCCCCCGGGAACAGCAGCATTTGGCTGCAACCATTCAATCCATGCAACAGATTATTAAAGATTTAGAGAATGATATGGACGAGCGGGTTCATAAAATCAGTCAGTCCCGCTCCAAAAAAGATGAAGTAAGCGCTTATGTCCACTCACTGATGAAAAGCGACCATGCCTTTAAGGCCGCAGACATCGCCAAAGCCCTGGACAGCCCCTATTTTGGACGCGTAGACTTCCGTGAAGACGGTACCGAGGATTTTGAACACTATTATATCGGCCGGACAAAAGTTGCCCGCCTGGATATAGAAACCGTTAAGGATATCCTGGTATTTGACTGGCGGGACCCGGTATCGACAATTTTTTATGAATGCCAGGACGGCCGTGCCAGCTACGAGGTCTTAGGCCGTTATACCTATACCGGTGATGTCAAGCTTAAACGCCAGTATAAAATCGAAGACAGTCAGTTGATCTCGATGTCTGATGATAATATTCTCAGCAAACTGATGAACCGCCAGCAGGAGTCGCTGATTGCCGACCCGTTCCTGCTCGAACGGCTGTTAAAGGGTGCCGGTGACCGCCTTAAAGATATTGTTACTTCGATCCGCTCAGAGCAAAATCAGATTATCCGCGAGCCGTTAAACCAGGTTACCATCATCCAGGGCGTAGCCGGCTCCGGCAAAAGCACCATCGGCCTGCACCGCTTATCTTACCTGTTATATAACGAAAAGCTGAGCCCCGAGAAGCTTGTCATCATTGCTCCCAACAAAATCTTTCTGGATTACATCTCCGACCTGCTGCCTGAAATTGATGCCCAGGACGTACGACAAATGACTTTCGCCGATCTGGCGGCCGCAATTATCCAGTTCGAAGCCGTTATCAGCCCGGCAATTGCAAGTTCTGAGCCGCTGGCTGCAATAGCCAGATGGAAAGGCACCCCCGATTTTATTAAAGTAATGGAGATATTCCTGGATAAGCGGCTGGAGAAATTCTGTCTGAAACTCAACGACATCAGCCTGTTTGACGGTCAGCTTGTCATCAGCCGGGAGCAGCAGCTGGAGAAGGTCGTTGAGGGTGCCAGCGTCCCTTATAATGAGCGCTTGCGTTCCCTGCAGAAATATATCAGCTTCCGGATAAGAAACTTTGTCGAGGTGTATGAAGCAAGATATAAACGGGGTGAAGCGCGGGCCGATGAAAAAACCGCAGCCCGTTATGCTGCCGAAGGCAATCAGTTTATGGAACGGCATATTGCCAAATGGCCGTTCTTTACCCTCTTAGCCGGCTATGCCGAGCTTATGCAGGATAAACAGGCCTGGCGCAAAGTAAAACCGCATGGATTTTCGGTTGATGAACTGACAGCACATACCGGAGCCGTCCTGGCAGCCGGCCACCTCGAACAGGAGGATCTGGCCGGATTGTGTTACCTTAAGCTGCTTATTGACGGCTTTACACATGTGGATAAGTTTGATCATATTGCCGTCGATGAGGGTCAGGACATCAATCTACTGGAATATATCGTATTATCCCGCCTGTCCCGCAACACATCCTTTACCATTATGGGTGATATGTCGCAGGCCATCCACACCGACCGGGGACTGACAAGCTGGCAGACGTTGTTGAAAGAAGTATTTGCTGAAGCCAAATGCCGGTATTATGAAGTTAACTTCAGCTACCGGTCCGCTAAGGAAATTGTTGATTTATTCAACAAAGTCCTGCCCGCCGGCCGCTCAAAGGCTGTCCCGGTTTATGAAATTGGCCGGCAGCCGGTCATCGAACCGGCACCATCCGCACTGGCGGCACTTAACAGCACCCTCCGGACCATCGAAGAGTTTCAGCAGTTGGGCTGCAAATCCATCGGCATACTGACTAAACTGGAAAGCGACAGCCTGAAATTATATGAGGGCCTGAAAACCGCCGCCCCTCAGTTCGACAATCTGAACCTGATCTCAGGCAGTGCTTTGAGCTATCATGGCGGTATTACGGTAGCTCCGGTCAGTCTGGCCAAAGGTCTTGAATTTGACGGCGTCATCATCTGGAATGCTGCCGATACTAAATTCACCAATGATGCTTATGATGCCAGACTACTGTATGTAGCCCTGTCCCGGGCCATGTATTATCTCCATATTATTCATCAAGGCCGGCTTACTCCGTTGCTCAGGTAGGCTGCAATCCCATCAACACAGAAGAACCGTCCCCTTGTGTTGCATTGAGTCGGTCAGGCATGTTTTAGCCGGTTATGAACATAGGTTTGCAGTGTGGTTTTGATGGCCGCGCAGGCACCGGTATCAGGCAGGGCTGCCAGTTGGCGCTCCAGATGGCCCTCCCCAACCAGTTGAGCGAGTGTCGAGTCAAAATATATATCGTAAAACCAGCTTAGCCTGATCAGGCGTTTGTCCGCCAGGGTTTTGACATCCCGGTAGGAGAGGACTCCTCCGGGTTTTAGCTGACTGAGCAGTTGGGGCGAATAATCATGATCGGCCTCAACGGGCGGCAGAAGCCTGAAGATATCCAGCTTGTCGGCATCGCGAATGATTCTAGCAAATAGCGTGTTCTGGGGGCCGGCAGACGGAATCAGCATTTTGTTATGATTGATAATAGCAAAGTGAATCACAGCCTGTTCAGTTGCAGTAAAGTCAGCCAGCAGGCCGGTACGGACCAATTCCTCCGCCCCGGCATCGCCATGGTCAAAAGACTCGGCATCAACAAAAGTACGGTATTCAGTAACCTGCCGGAAACGGGCAAGATCATGGAACAGGCCGATAACCTCGGCCAGCAGCCTTTGCCGGTCTGCAAGCTGCAGTTCAGCGGCCAGACCGGCGGCACCAGCCGCCACCCGTTTGCTGTGTTCCTCTTTCAGCAAAACCCGAGCCATAACAAACTCATCACTGGTATAATACGTCCGGACGTAATCCTGGAACCAGTCATACAAGTAATCAATTGCCAACAATCCAGTCGCCCCCTAATAGGAAGAGACGGTTTTGACGAATAAAGTCAGAACCGTCTCTGTTGTTATAGAAATAGTATCCGGCAGCCAGGCCGTTCTGATTCACCGGCCGGTTAAAAATTTTGGCTCCCTGCAGGTATCACTTATAATTTTATCATACCAATAGAGCTTAAAAAAACTAAAAGCAGCAGGGCCGGAGTAATATAACGAACCAGAAAATAAAACAGATTAAATAAGCCGGCCGCAATTTTCCCGTTATTGGTCAGTTCCCGGCGCAGCTCTGAGGTTTTAACAACATAACCGGCAAACAAGGCTACCAGCAGTCCGCCGACAGGCATCAAAATATTGGAGGATATATAATCGAAAAGGTCAAAGAAGCCTTTGCCAAAAACAGTATATTGGCCCAGCAGCGCCGAGCTGTCCGCCGATAAAGCCGCCAGGGCGCCGAAGACTAAAATAATCACCGCATTCAGCAATACTGCTTTTTTACGGCCATACCCCTTCTCCTCAGCAAAATAGGCGACAGGCACTTCCACCAGCGACAGCATGGCTGTAGTGGCGGCAATGGAGGCCAGGAAGAAAAACGCAACAAGCAGGATACTGCCCAGCGGCATCTGGGAAAACACCAGGGGAATGGTCATGAACAGCAGCCCCGGACCCGCCCCCGGCTCCATGCCGAAGGAAAATACAGCCGGGAATATGGCCAGGCCGGCCAGCATTGAGACCAGGGTATCGGATACCGCCACTTTCACGGCGGTGCCAAACAGGTTGTTATCCTGGGTAAAATAGCTGCTGTACGTAACCATTGTCCCCATACCCAGCGACAGTTTAAAAAACGAAAGCCCTAGGGCCGTCAAAATAACCGGCGGCGTAATTTTACTGAAATCGACAGTAAAGAGAAAGTCGATGCCGGCGCCGGCGCCAGGCAAGGTCAAAGCCCGGATATCACACAACACAATTAACACGAAAAATAGAGGCATCAGGGTTTTAGTGATGCGTTCGATCCCTTTCTTGACCCCCATAATAAGAATGCCCGAAACAGTAGCCATCACAATGACCTGCCAGAGTATCGGGCTTAAAGGCCCTACGACCACACTGCCAAACTGAGCCTTGGCCGCCGCTGCGGTAATGCCGGCAAAATCTCCGGCAATGGCTTTAAACAGATACAGATAGACCCAGCCGGCAACACAGCTGTAAAAAAACATAATCAAATACACGCCTAATACGGCCATTACCCCGGTATAACGCCAGGCAGTTTTCGGCTTGAGCTTCTCAAAAGCACCAACCGCATTGCGACGGGTACTGCGGCCCAGGTAAAATTCACTTAACATAACGGGAAGACCAACCAAAACAATACAGATAAAATACACCAGCAGAAATGCCCCGCCGCCAAACTCTCCGGTGAGATAAGGGAATTTCCAGATGTTACCCAGACCGACGGCACTGCCTAAAGTAGCAAAAAAAACAGCCAGGCCTGAAGAAAATCCCTCTCTCTTTTGCTGCGAATCCTCCATGAACATTCTCCCCTCAGTAAACATTATTCCAGTTTGTAGTTTACTGTGAAACAAAAGGATCTGTCAATGGATAAATCGACAGCATTCCACAATTATAGATCCTGAAAGGTATCCCGGATATGAAGAAACTCCTCCAGATGGGCAAGAAAGAGATCCACAAGCTGCGGGTCAAAGTGACGACCCCGTTCACAGGTAAAATATTCCAGGATCTTTTCCAGCGGCCAGGCGGGTTTATAAACCCGTTTGCTGCCTAACGCATCGAAGACATCGGCAATGGCTGTGATGCGGCCGTAAATATGAATAGCATCTCCTTTTACACCGTCCGGATAGCCTGTGCCGTCATATTTTTCATGATGCTGCAGGGCTATCAAAGCAGCAGCCTGCAGGATCTTGCGGTTAGAACTGCGCAGAATCTCGTAACCCAGCACCCCGTGCGCTTTAATGACCTCAAACTCCTCCGGTGCCAGCTTGCCGGGCTTATTGAGAATCGAATCGGTAATCCCCAGCTTGCCGACATCATGCATCGGCGAAGCCAATTTGATCAATTCGGCTTCTTCTTCAGGCAAGCCGTATTTTAAAGCCAGCAGTTTAGAGTATTCGGCCACCCGCCGTACGTGATTGCCGGTCTCCTTGGATCTGACTTCCGAGAACTCCCCAAGGGTAAAAATAATCTCCTTTTGTGTGTCCTCAATTTCCTGGGCAAGAAAACTGTTATCAAAGGTGGCGGCGACAGTCATGCCGAAAATATTAATCAGATTTTTTTCCCAGTCCGATAAGCTATTTAACCCTTCTAAGTAAATAAAACTTTCATGCTGATTTTTTCCTTTAAAATACTGAATAAAGCAGTTGTCCGCATGAATGCCGTTTTTACTCTGTCGCGCCTTGTCGATAATATCATCAAGATTACCGGCAGCCATCTGCCTGGCCGGGCAGCCGACAATACCACAGTATTTTTCGGTACCATCCAGGATATAAAACTCACCATTGGCCTCTTTCACTGCGACTAACCCGGAAATGGCCGCAGCCCGGTGACTGGCATTAACACTCAGAATCGATAATAGCTGTGTCAACACACAGGACGCCAGACGTTTCAACGACTGGGCTTCCAGTAAAGCCGCCGCCGATTCCAGTGTCTTTTCCAGGCCTTTGCGATTATTGTCAAGGTTGACAATATCCCGGTAAGACCGGAGTGAGGCAATAATGGTTGTCGTCAGCTTGCGGGCAGTAAGCTCTGTCTTTTCTTTATAATCATTAATATCGTAGTCACGGATTACGGTTTCCTCCGGTGCTTCCTGCGGCTGACCGGTCCTTAGTATGATCCGGGCAAGATGATTATTCAGCTCTTCCCGGATATACCGGGCCACTTCCAGCCCAACCTTATCCCCGTTCATCATAACATCCAGCAGAATTACGGCCACATCCGGATTACGCCGCACTAATTCTTTGGCTTCAGCCGGCGAATAGGCGCTTAAAAGTTGTAAGGGCTTGTCCTCAAAAGTAAATTCCCTGAGAATTGTTTTGGTTATCTTATGAATGCCTTTGTCGTCATCAACAATAATGATCTTCCAACTGACATTGTCCCCGGCTTCAAACTCCGGAGCAAATGTTAACAGGCTGTCATTATCTTCTGTGTCAAAAATCAGATTATCTGCTTCATTACTCATGTTTCAACTCTCCTATTGGCAACCTTATTGTAAAAATGACGCCCTTACCGGCCGTACTGCGGCATTCAATTGTGCCGCCAAACCTTGTTGTGATGATTTCTTTAATAATACTAAGCCCCAGGCCTGTATTGCCCTGCTCCCGCTTAGTCGTGAAATAAGGAGTAAAAATATGACCAACGCTACTCTCGCTTATCCCTTTGCCATCATCGGCATATGTAAGCACCGCCATCCTGTCTTCTCTTCGTAGCGTTAACAGCATATGCCCCTGCTCCCCCTGATCATAAGCATGAACCAGAGAGTTAAGTACCAGGTTGGTAATGATCTGATTCAGGAGACCGGGAAAACCGTCAATACGAATATCGGTATCGTATCTTAGGTCTATGGTGTGCCCGGCCTGGGTCAGCCGGGGCCTCAGGGCTGTCAGTACCTGCTTAAGCTGGGCGGCTATGCCGAATACCCGGCGCTGCTCATCGCCGGTGACAGATCTTCGGAAATCTGTCACCAGGTCGGCTGCCTGTTGCAGGTTGGCCAGGATACTGTCGGCCGATTCGCTATAAAGAGTAAGATGTTTTTCAAGATCAGACTTCTTAACAGCCCCCTGTTTATATAACTGGGTCAAAGTTTCCACTTCCTGCCCCAGATAAGAAGCCGCCATAATGCCTGTGCCCAGAGGGGAGTTTATCTCATGGGCAAAGCGGGCAATTTTGTCCGCACTAACACCGGCAGTCTGACAAAGAGAACTGCTCCTGGCCGGCAGCGGCTCTACCGTTTCTGCAGCTGACAGGTCACTTGCGGCCTGCATTTTGCTCCTAAACCCCGCTTCACGCCCTGAATCATGTAATGTTCGCCAGGTTCTGGCCAAAACCTTCCGGCTGCTTGCATTCTCTTCTGCTAACTGGCGCCGCAGCAACAGTAAAAAGATCAGTACCATGAGGACAAAACCCCAATAGGACGTATACGGCCCGGGCCATGCGCCGGCCCCCGCCGTCAACAGGCACAGCCCCTGTATACCGGCAAAAATGACGGTACCGGCCATAACCATTCTGGCGGCAAAGCTGCCGGCCACAGCCCGGGGAACAATAATCCCGCCGACAGCCAGGCCAGTGCCTGCTGTTATCCATACCAGCAGGAAGCCGGCCTCAGCGCCGGCTGTAGGGCTGGCCGCTGCCCATAAGAGGGCAAATACCGCATACACAACATGGAGCCTGACCAGGCGCGCCAGCCAAACATGATTTCCCTGGCATACATAACACGCTAACAAATGGTAACATGCTGCCGGCAATAAGCAGGCTGCCAACAGCGACACGTGTGCCCACAAAAAAGGAACAGCAATACATTCACGCTTAAATTCCAATTGGGCCAATAACCGGCTGCCTGTACATAATGCCAGCCAGCTAACGGCCGAAAACAGACTGCTATTGCGTTTGCCAAGCAAAAAAACGGCCAGCGGCATCGCTGCGGCGATAGCAAAAAAAAACAATACCAACAGGGCCCCTTCTATATTGCTATACCCCAACGCAGCCGCCTCCTTTCCGCAAGTCAAATAAGTTTATCTGTTATTCAAATGGATTCTATTCTAGTAAATTCTGTATAATCCTGCCGGTACTAAAATAATAAGTCGACCATTGTAAGATAATCCATAAATTGCAGGATTTTACATATAGCTATGTCGAAATTAACCAAATAATTATTTTAAAGCCTGCCATAAAATGTTATCTACACAACCCTCGAAGGAGTCAACTATACTTATGAATTTTTTCAAAGGTCTCCTGCTGCCGGCAATAATCATCCTGAGCTGGTTTGCCGTCTCCGAGCTTAGATTATTCAGTTTTTACATCCTGCCACCGCCGTCACAGGTACTGGCAACAGCAATCACCCTTCTGGACAAAGGCATTCTCCTGCAGCACCTGACAATTAGCTTTTACCGGGTGATTGCCGGCTTTCTGATTGCCTTTCTGCTTGCTTTCCCGCTGGCTGTCCTGCTTGGCAGCAACAGGCAGTTTGCACCTTTCATTAATCCGCTCCTCGAATTTGTCCGCCATATCCCGCCTCTGGCCTGCATTCCGCTGCTGATTCTGTGGTTCGGTATCGGCGAAGCCTCAAAACTGGCCGTCATTATTCTGGCCGCATTTTTCCCGGTCTTTCTGAATACATTAAACGGCATACGCCACTGTGACCAAAAACTATTGGAAGTGGGTAACGCATTCAGGTTCAGCACATGGGAAAAATTCCGCAGAATTGTCTTGCCTGCAACCCTGCCTTTTATCATTATTGGTATACGGCTGGGGCTGGGGTACAGCTGGCGGGCGCTGATCGGGGCCGAACTGGTGGCAGCGTCAGCCGGCATCGGCTATATGATCCTGGATGCCGAACAAATCTCCCGTTCTGATATAGTAATCATTGGTATCCTTACTATTGGCACTATCGGCTACCTGATCGATTATCTGTTTCTGCAGCTAACCCGCTATGGCATGCCCTGGGCCCAGGGGACGGAAGGCCCATGATCGCATTGACACTGCATGATGTGGGAAAGATCTATCCCCTGGCGGCTAAAGAGGTAATGGCGGTAACCAATATCAGCCTGGAAGTGGCAACAGGCAGTTTTGTCACTATTGTCGGGCGCAGCGGCTGCGGCAAAACAACCCTGCTCCGGCTTATTGCCGGCCTGGAACCGGCAAGCTGCGGCACAATGCTGTTTAACCCGCCTGCGGCTAAAATCGGGCTGGTCTTTCAGGAGCCGCGGCTGATGCCGTGGCTGACGGTGGAAAAGAATATGGCCTTTGCCCTCGGGCAGGAACCCGACCATGACCGCGTGGAGCAAACAGTTGCCCACTATTTAAAAATGCTCAATCTGGAGAACTTCCGCAAGGCTTACCCGGCGCAGATTTCCGGTGGTATGGCTCAGAGAACTTCGCTGGGCCGCACTCTTTGCTATAATCCTGATATCATTTTGATGGATGAACCGTTAGGAGCGTTAGACGCTTTTACCAGAGCCAGCCTTCAGCAAGAGCTCATCCATATATTTTTGCTGACCGGAAAAACAATCTTATTTGTGACCCATGATGTTGATGAAGCCGTCCTTCTTGGCCAGCAGGTACTTGTCATGGACAGCGGCCGCATCCGTGAGATTGTCCCCATTCCCCTTGCCTATCCCCGCAGTCCGGCCTCAGCCGAGTTTTATGCGCTCAGGACACAGGTACTGCAAGCTATCATGACTGCCTGACAAGCAGTAAATAAAAGCCTAAGGAGTGTGACACATGAAGAAACAAATTGTATGTATGCTGTTAATCCTCCTGGTCCTGACAGTGGCCGGCTGCAATACAAAGCAAACAAATCAGCCTGCCGCCCCCAGCCCCTCTATCATCAATATTTCCTATGTCAAGCTGCCGCTCAATGTTCCTTCAATTGTTGAAAAAAAACTGGAACTGTTTGAAAAAGAATTTGCCAGTGACGATATCCGGGTTGTGTTTCCGGAAATAACCGAAGGGCCAAAAATGACAGCCGCCCTGGCATCCGGCTCTCTGGACTTCTGCAATGCCCTGGGTGGTACCTCGGCTATCCTGGCAGCAGCCAACGGTCTTGATATCAAAATCATCGGCATGTACAGCCGGGCTCCTAAGGCATTCGTCATTATGACCAAAGATCCGGCCATTCAAACCGTAGCCGACCTTAATGGTAAAACAGTGGCCGGGCCGAAGGGGACCATCCTTCATCAGCTACTGTTGGCAGCCCTCAAGCAGCAGGGTATAGCCGGTGATGCTGCCAAATTCGTCAATATGGGCATTCCCCAGGGAGTTACAGCCCTGATGGCCGGTGACGCGGATGCCGCACTGGTTGCCGGTCCGGCGGTGCCCAAAGCAGTCGAAGCCGGCGGCCGTATTATTGCCACCGGCGAGGGCCTGCTGGACGCTACGATTGTCATTGCTGTGGAAGGAAAATTTCTCCGGGAACACCCTGACCTTGTTAAACGTTATATGAAAGTACACCGGCAAGGCTTGGCCTACATGCAGAATCACCAGGACGAGGTATACCGGCTGACGGCGGCTGAAACAGGCATATCGGTGGAGGATGTCCAAAAGATGTATAGCTGGTATGACTTCAATCCGGCCATTACTGGCGATGATATCCGTGATTTAGAAAAAACCCAGGATTTTTTGCTGCAAAACGGCTTGCTTACCCAAACGGTTGAGATACGGAAGTTGATTAAGGATATGAGTACCGACATGTAAGCTGACATTATCACTTGCCTTGCATTATTTTTTATGATACTATAGTTACAAATTAACAATGAGCATGTGATGACAGGGACAGTACCAAAGCAGTCTTACCTTCCAGAGAGCCGGCTAGGGTGAAAACCGGCGGAAGCTATTTTGGGAAAGCCACCCTTGAGCTGTAGGCTGAAATTAAGTAAGTTCTACCGTTTTCCTGGCGTTAACAGGTCAGAGCGAGCCCTTACCGGCTAATCTAGGTGGTACCGCGGGAACTATGATCCCGTCCTTTTTAAGGACGGGATTTTTTATTTTTTATTACAGATTTAGGAGGGTGTCTATTCATGAAAGAGTTACTGGATTTATTGGAAAAAGACTGTACCCAGCCGCTGGAGCAGCTTGCAGCCCTGCTCCGCCGCTCCAAAGACGAGGTGGCCGCCCAGATTAAACAGCTTGAGGCCGAAAAAATCATCGTCAAATACCAGCCAATTATTAATTGGGAGCAGGTCGGCGAAGACAGGGTAACCGCGATTATTGACGTACGGATTACCCCCCAGCGGGAGGTGGGCTTTGATGCCATAGCCGAACGCATTTGCCGCTTCCCCGAGGTGGTCAGCCTGTACCTGATGTCAGGTGCTTATGATTTAAGTGTCATGGTAGAAGGGCACACCCTGAAAGAGGTTTCTCAGTTTGTGGCTACCAAACTATCAACAATTGATGGCGTCATCAGCACGACAACCCATTTTATGCTAAAACGCTATAAATATGCCGGTGTTATTATTGAAGACCGTGAAGAGGATCACCGGCTGGTGGTATCACCATGAGCTGGGCCGACCGCCTGTCGCCGGCCGTTAAAGCAGTCCCGCCCTCAGGAATCAGACGGTTCTTCGATATTGCCGCCGAAATGAAAGGTGTGATCTCACTCGGTGTCGGTGAACCCGATTTTATCACCCCCTGGCATATCCGGGAGAGCTGTGTTCATGGGCTGCATAAAGGCTACACAAGCTACACCTCAAATTATGGCCTTTTGGAGCTCAGAGAAGCGATTGCCAATACCATTTATACTAACTATAACGTAAGTTATGATCCCCGCCAGGAGGTCCTGGTCACTGTTGGCGTCAGTGAGGCGTTGGATCTGGCCATCCGGGCCCTACTTAGCCCCGGTGATGAGGTGCTGATCCCCGAACCATGCTATGTATCCTATAAAGCCTGCGTGATGCTGGCAGGCGGTGTGCCGGTACCGGTGCCAACAACGATTGAGCATGAATTCCGCGTTACTGCCGGGCAGCTGGAAAAGCTGGTCACACCACGTACCAAAGCCCTGTTAATCGGTTATCCCAATAACCCGACAGGGGCCATTATGCCGCAAAAAGAACTGGCGGCAATTGCCCAGTTTGCCGCCAAGCATGATCTGATTGTTATTTCTGATGAAATATATGCTGACCTGACCTACGACGGAGTTCATACCTGTTTTGCCAGCCTCCCGGACATGCGGGACCGTACAATCCTTCTGAATGGATTTTCCAAAGCCTATGCCATGACCGGCTGGCGGATCGGCTATGCCTTATCCAATCCAGACTTTATCGCCGCCATGAATAAGATTCACCAGTATACCATGCTCTGCGCGCCAATTACCGCTCAGTTGGG
>JAEWGR010000081.1 GCA_023388195.1 Bacillota bacterium | reverse complement strand
GGGCCCAGTCGATATCCGAATATATTTTTTTGGCTTTGCGTACGGTAGAGGGATTAAAAGCCGCCGATTTTACCCGGCAGTTTAATCTCGATTTTTTCTTTCATTTCGCTGATGCTGTTGATGAGCTTCAACAGCAAAAACTGCTGGCGGTCAATGGTCGCCGGGTATGGTTGACTGACAGAGGCATGAAATTCAGTAACATTGTCTTTGCCCGTTTTATGGATGAGCGCTGCGGGAACAGCCTTTGATTGGCAGTTTAACGTGACTTAGTTATTAGATAAAGCCCTTTAGTATCTTGACATTAAACCCAAGGAGTGGTATTTTTTTAATAGGCATTAGCACTCAACAGACATGAGTGCTAACAGCAAGGGGGGGAAGTCGGTGCTGGATGAAAGAAAACGCCAAATTCTGCAAGCTATTATTGATGATTATATCTCTACGGCAGAACCTATCGGTTCACGGACAATTGCGCGTAAATATAATCTCGGAATTAGCCCGGCTACTATCCGTAATGAGATGGCGGATTTGGAATTTTTAGGCTATCTCGAGCAACCGCATACCTCGGCCGGCAGGATACCGTCAGTTAAGGGCTATCGCTTTTATGTTGACTGTTTACTGGCGCCACCCCAGATTTCCGATTCCGATATTGCACTTATCGATAACTGGTATTACACAAGAGCCCGGCGAATTGAGGAAGTTTTTCAGGAGACGGTAAAAATCTTATCGCGCATGACCCAAAATGTCTCCATGGTATTAGCGCCGCAGATGGCGCAATGTACCTTTAGATATTTACAGTTTTTGCCATTAGATGAGCGCCGGTCAATTGTTATTATTGTGACCGATACCGGTTTACTGGATAATAAGATTATTGAAATACCTGAGGGGCTCCATTATGAAGACCTGAGCCGGGTTGCCAATGTGATAAATTCCCGTTTGGGAGGCCTGGCAGTTGACCGGATAACAACCCCGGTTTTAAAAGATATTCAAAACGATATCAGGCCTGATCCACAGATTTTTGAACAGGCAGTTACCCTTTTAAAACAAGCTCTTTCTGCTGATAAGAACGATAAGGTTTATCTTGGCGGCACAACCCAGATGCTTAATCAGCCTGAATTCCGGGATGTTGATAAAGTTAAAGGTTTGTTAACCATGTTTGAGGAAGATAAATTGTTGAGCGATATCCTCCATATGCCTGATAGTGACGGTGTAATTGTTACTATTGGTCAGGAAAATAAATATACCGGTATTCACGACTGCAGCGTTGTTCAGGCCACTTACCGTATTGACGGGCAAGTAGTGGGCACGGTGGCTGTGCTTGGCCCAACCAGAATGGAATATGGCAAAACTATGTCGGTACTTAAATTTATGCAACGCCATTTAGGTGAAATTTTAAAAAAATACAAGGTGTTGTGATAAGGGGGAACTACATGAATCTAAAGCAAGCAGGCAGTGGGGCTGACGTGGATGAGCGACTGGCCGCACTGTTAACTAACGCCAATGCTGTAAGGGCGATCACTGCGGCTGTCGAAGGCACTATTGGCCCCAAAGGGCTTGATACGATGCTTGTTGACCGCTTTGGTGAGGTTATTATTACTAATGACGGTGTTACCATTTTAGATAAAATGGATGTCAATCATCCGGCAGCTAAGATGTTGATTAATACTGCCAAAGCCCAACAGGCAGAGGTCGGCGATGGCACAACCACGACGACAATTATGGCAGGCAGTCTGGTTTCGGAAGGCGTAAGCCAGGTTATGCGCGGCGTACCGGTTGCCAGAGTGATCGAAGGCATTAAATATGGTGTGGCAAGGGTTCTGGATGGAGTAAAAGAGCGGGCCCGCACCATTACTGAGGTTAATGATCCCCTCCTCCGCAGTATTGCTATGATCGCCGGCCGGGAGCATGCCGATATCGCTGATCTGGTCGTTGAAGCCGCCAGGCTGATTGGTGTGGAAAAGCTCAATGAATACAATTTTAAGTTATCTGAGATTATCACTGCTGAAGCCGGAGCCAATAACGAGGTGTTTTTGGGTGTTATCGTTGATCAGGAACGGATGACGCAAGAAATGCCCGACGCAGTGTCTTATGCAAAATTGCTGCTTATTGATGATGCGCTTGAGCCTGAGGAAATTGAAGATGAGGCATTGAGCACAGAAGCCGGTTTTAAGCGTTATATCGAACTTCAGGACGAGTTCAAAAAAAATGTCCAGAAAATTGTCAGCCTTGGTGTTAATGTTGTCATGGTAGACCGGGGTGTACATAGTACTGCTGAAGAAATTCTAACAGATGCCAATATTTTGGTTATTGAACGTGTATCTGCAAAAGACCTCCGCCGGGTCGCCGATCACTCCGGGGCCCGGATGATCAAACGCACCGGCTTGAAAAAAGAGCCGGTTGATATTGAGAAATACCTGGGTGCTGCTGAAAAAGTATATCAGGATGAGAAGCTTGAGCAAGTCCGGGTTATTGGCGGCAATGGCAAGCCAATGGCCACGATTTTGGTCGGTGCAGCCACAGAAGAGGTAGTGGGGGAACGGGAACGTATTGCTAAAGATGCGGCGTCAAGTGTGCAGGCTGCTGTTAAGGGTGGTTATGTGCCAGGCGGTGGTTCGATTGAGATTGCTATGGCCCGGGAAGTTGGCAAATACCGGGATAACCTTAAGGGCATGGCGGCTTACGGTCTCGATTGCGTAACCAATGCGCTTAAGCAGCCTTTGTCCCAGATCGTCGAAAATGCCGGTTTTAACCCGCTGGAGAAGGTAGAGGAAGCCGTTACTACACAAACTATGCAAAACTGCGACTCCTTGGGCATAGACTGTGATACTGGTGAAGTGGCTGATATGCTGGCGCGGGGGGTAGTTGACCCTGTGCCGGTAAAATTGCATGCGATTAAAGCTGCCGGCGAAGTCGCTGTTGCTATTTTACGTATTGATACTATTATCAAGAAAAAAGAAGAAGGGGCTAATGCCCAGAAGGCAGGCGCTGCCGATAGCGGTATGCCTGATTTTTAGCAGGAGGTGGGTTTTGTGGCAGATAATGAAAAAGAACAGATTCCGGTAGGGCCGGAAACAGACCGCGTGGGCGAGGCGGCAGGCGATAATCCTGAAATCTGCTTTTATCCTGAGGATGTAGAACAGTTTATGTCTGCACTCAATGAAAAAGGCCGGTTACTTGAGGAAATGACAGACCGGTATAAACGGCTTCAGGCCGATTTTGATAATTTCCGGCGGCGGACCAGGCAAGAAAAAGAGGAATTGTCGGCCGTTGTAACAGAACGGGTAGTTTGCGAACTGTTGCCTGTTGTTGATAATTTTGAGCGGGCAACGGCCAGTACCCCGGCTGATGTTGATACCCTGGCAACCGGGGTGCAAATGATCTTCCGGCAATTAAGCAATGCCCTATGCCAATTAGGTGTAGAACCTGTTAATGCTGTGGGCAATGTATTTGACCCGAGTTTGCATGAGGCGGTTATGCGGGTTGAGGATGCAAGTCAGGCTGACGGCATAATCATTGAAGAACTGCAAAAAGGCTATAAAGTCAATGGCCGGTTAATCCGTCCCAGTATGGTAAAAGTAGTAGCAAACAGTTAATAACAGTTTATTAAGGGGGAAATGTACAATGGCAAAAGTAATTGGTATTGATCTTGGTACTACTAACTCAGTAGTAGCTGTAATGGAAGGCGGCGAGCCTATTGTTATTCCTAATCCGGAAGGCAGCCGTATTACCCCTTCGGTAGTTGGCTTCTCGAAAAACGGTGAACGTCTGGTCGGGCAAATTGCCAAACGCCAGGCCGTATCTAATCCTGATGGTACAGTCAGTTCGATTAAACGCCATATGGGTACTACTTATAAAGTCAATATCGAAGGCAAGGATTATACTCCCCAGGAAATTTCGGCAATGATCCTGCAAAAACTTAAATCAGATGCAGAAGCCTATTTAGGGGAAAAGGTTACGCAGGCAGTAATTACTGTTCCGGCCTATTTCTCTGACAGTCAGCGTCAGGCCACCAAAGATGCCGGTGCGATCGCCGGCCTGGAAGTGCTCCGTATTATCAACGAACCTACTGCTGCTGCCTTAGCCTATGGCATGGATAAAGGCAACGACCACACTATCCTGGTATTTGACCTGGGTGGCGGTACATTTGACGTTTCCATTCTGGAACTGGGTGATGGTGTCTTTGAGGTTAAGGCCACAAGTGGGAATAACCGTCTTGGCGGTGATGACTTTGACGAGCGGGTTATGAACTGGCTGGTCGCTGAGTTCAAAAAAGAGCAGGGAATCGATTTGGCCAATGACCGTATGGCCATGCAACGCCTGCGGGAAGCAGCCGAAAAAGCCAAAATTGAATTGTCCGGTGTAATTACTTCTAATATCAATCTGCCCTTTATTACTGCCGACCAAACCGGTCCCAAACATCTTGACATCAGTCTGACCCGGGCAAAATTTGAGGAATTGACTGCCGATCTGGTGGAGGCTACCATGGGGCCAACCCGTCAGGCCCTGAGTGATGCCGGTTTATCGGCGAAAGATATTGACAAGGTTATTCTTGTAGGTGGTTCAACCCGTATTCCGGCTGTACAGGAAGCCATCAAAAAGTCACTAAGCAAAGATCCACACAAAGGCGTTAACCCGGATGAGTGTGTGGCTGTTGGTGCTGCTATCCAAGCCGGTGTGCTTGTTGGCGAGGTAAAAGATGTTTTGCTCCTCGACGTTACACCACTGTCGTTAGGGATTGAAACTCTGGGTGGTGTATTTACCAAGATCATTGACCGCAATACTACAATTCCGACCTCCAAGAGCCAGACATTCTCGACTGCTGCGGATAATCAGCCATCTGTTGATATTCATGTGCTGCAGGGTGAACGGGAAATGGCTTCTTATAACAAAACACTTGGACGCTTTGAGCTTTCCGGTATTCCTCCTGCCCCCCGCGGTGTGCCGCGCATTGAAGTATCTTTTGATATTGATGCCAATGGGATTGTTCATGTATCTGCAAAAGATTTGGGTACAGGTAAAGAGCAGAAAATTACCATTACTTCCTCCGGTGGTCTTGATAAGAATGAGGTAGAAAGAATGGTAAAAGAAGCTGAATCTCATGCGGCTGAAGATAAAAAACGCAAAGAAGAGGTTGAGGTACGTAACAATGCCGATTCTTTAGTATATAATGCAGAGAAGACAATTAAAGAATTTGGCGATAAAGCCGACAAAGCCCTTGTGGAAAAAGTTCAGCAAGCAGCTGATAAACTCAAGGAAACTTTGAAAGGCAGTGATCTTGAGGCTATAAAAGCTGACACCGAAGAACTTACCAAACCACTTTATGAATTGTCGGCAGCTATGTATCAGGCGAATGCGCCGGCCGAAGGCGACCAAGGTGCTCCGCAGGGGCAGCAAGGCGCGCCTCAGGATGATAAAGTAGTTGATGCCGAATATAAAGTAATGGACGACGAAAAGAAATAAATTGTTTTGGGATGGTGTGAAGTGAGTAAGCGAGACTATTATGAAGTGCTGGGTGTAGCCAAAACGGCGTCTGATGATGAATTAAAGAAGGCGTACCGTAAATTGGCCCGCAAGTACCATCCTGATGTTAACCGTGATAATCCCAAGGATGCCGAAGAGAAATTTAAAGAAGTCAACGAAGCTTACGAAATTTTATCTAATGCCGAACGCCGGGCGCAGTATGACCAATTTGGTCATGCTGCGTTTGATGCCGCTAACGGTGGCGGTGGGTTTGGCGGTGCTGGCGCTGGCGGTTTCTCAGATATATTTGATATGTTTTTCGGTCAGGCGGGATTTGGGTTTGGCGGTGGTCGGAATGCAGGACCTGAACGGGGTCCGGACTTGCGGTATGACATGGAGATCAGCTTTGAACAAGCGGCTTTTGGTTTAGAGACTGAAATTCAGGTGCCCCGGACCGAAGATTGCGAGGCTTGTCAGGGATCAGGTTCAGCACCGGGAACCCATCCGGAAACCTGTCCTGACTGCCGGGGAACAGGTCAGGTGCAGGTAACACAGAATACGCCTTTTGGCCGCATGGTCAACGTAAGGGCCTGCGACCGTTGCCGGGGGGAAGGGAAAATTATAAAAACCCCCTGCAAAGAATGCAGCGGCAAGGGGAAACTGCGCGTTAAACGTAAAATAAAAATTAAAATTCCGGCCGGGGTTGACAATGGTTCAAGGCTCAGAGTGGCTCAGGAAGGGGAAGCCGGGCAACGGGGCGGCCCTCCCGGAGACCTGTATGTTTATCTGTTCGCCAAGCAGCACAAACTGTTTACGCGGGAAGGCAATGATGTTATTTGCGAAGTGCCGATTAATTTTGTGCAGGCTACGCTGGGCGATGAAATCGAAGTGCCTACTCTGGATGGTAAAGTTAAACTGAAAATTCCTGAGGGTACCCAAACCGGGACTGTATTCCGGATAAAAGATAAAGGGATACCGCATTTACGCGGTCATGGACGCGGTGATCAGCATGTGCGCGTTAAGTTGGTAACCCCTAAGAAACTGACCGATCGTCAAAAAGAACTTTTACAGGAGTTTGCCCAGGCAGGTGGTGCCGATCCTACCTCTGAGGAAAAAGGCTTTTTTAAAAAGTTTAAAGACGCTTTTGGCGCTATTTGAAAGCCAGTAAGAGCTTTTATTAATCTAAACGGCAGTAGTCTTTAATGGTTATTATGTATATGAATGTAACAAAGATTTTTTTCACATGCTATTAATAGCCGCCTGATTTTCGCGGTTACTAATAGCATGCCACAATTTGATTCTGTAACTATTATTTATAATTGAAGTTTAAGGGGCGATGGCGCATGAAATGGGCTGAAATCAGCATTCAAACCTCCCATGAAGCTACAGAAGCTGTAGCTGATATTTTCCATGAGTTGGGCGCTAGCGGGGTTGTTATTGAGGACCCTGAACTTGTTAATGCCTACCGTCGCTCTGGGAGTTGGGATTACTGCGACATTCCCGAAGAACTCAACACAGAGGTTGTAACTATTAAATCCTACTTACCGGTTGATGAGTTTTTAGATGATAAACTGCGTGAATTTGAAGAGCGTATCAATGGTCTGCATGAGCATGATCTTGACAAAGGCCGCGGTTGTATTAACTGCCGGGAAGTTCAGGAAGAAGACTGGGCTTCCGCCTGGAAAGAATATTTTCATCCGCTGCGGGTGAGTGAGCATATTGTAATTAAGCCGTCCTGGGAAGAGTATATTCCGGCCACCGGGGACATTGTTATCGAACTGGATCCGGGCATGGCCTTCGGTACGGGGACTCATCATACTACGGCCATGTGTATCCGCTGTTTGGAAGATGTTATTACACCCGATAATGTTGTGTTTGATGTCGGCACCGGCTCCGGTATTTTAGCTGTTGCCGCAGCCAAGCTGGGGGCAGCAAGCGTACGGGCCGTTGATCTTGATCCGGTAGCGGTGCGGGTGGCTAAAGAAAACATTGCCTTCAATAACGTCACTGCCTGTGTTGAAATCACACAAGGTGACCTGTTAACCGGTATAACCGGCAAGGCCGATGTGATTGTTGCTAACATCATAGCCGATATCATCATTAAAATGCTGCCTGATGTCCGTCTAAGGCTGGCCGAGCATGGTGTATTTATCAGCAGTGGAATTATTAGCGAACGTTTGGGCGATGTAACTGCGGCCCTTATTGATAATGGGTTTGTTGTTGACCGGGTTATTGAAGAAGGCGGCTGGGTGGCCATCGTGGCCGGCAGCGGCAGCCGTTAGGAGGCGCTTGGATGCGCCGTTTCTTTATAGATGTACCGCTTAGCGATACCTTGTTTATTGAGGGTGCTGACGCCCGCCATATGGCTTTGGTCCTGAGAATGGCCAGCGGTGACACTGTGCTGGTAGCGGCTCCGGATGGGAAAACCGCCAAGGCTGAAATCATCCGGATCAGTGCTGAATCAGTACAGCTAAAACTGCTTGCAGCTATTGAGGCTAATACGGAGCCGCCGGTTGAGGTCTGGTTAGTCCAGGGTTTAGGCAAGGGCGAAAAAATGGATTATATCATTCAAAAGGCAGTGGAGCTTGGTGTCTACGGCATAATTCCCGCAATTACAGAACATTGCATAGTTAAATACGATCTGGCGAAACAGGCGGATAAAGTAGTCCGCTGGCAAAAAATAGCCCGTGAGGCAGCTAAACAGTGCGGGCGAAGTTACATTCCCCGGGTTTTGCCCATTACCCGTTTGGCTGATGTATTTGGACGTCCGGAATTAACCGCTGCCAGCAAAATTATGTTATATGAAGGGCAGGCTTCACAGGGCCTGAAACAGGCACTTAACAGAACCGGACAGCCTGTTTATGGTCTTTTTGTTGGTCCTGAAGGGGGCTTTAGCCCCGCTGAGGTTAATCTGTGCGAGTCGAACGGGGTCAGTGTCGTTACTATGGGACCGAGAATTATGCGTACGGAGACAGCTGCGGTTGCAGCGCTGACTGTTGTTATGTATGAGTGCGGCGATTTAGGAGGCTGATTATGGCGCAGGTGGCGTTTACAACACTGGGCTGTAAAGTAAATCAGTTTGAAACGGAAGTGATGGAAGGGCTGTTTAAAAGTAAAGGCTATGAGGTTGTAGCTTTTACTGAACAGGCTGATGTCTATGTTATAAATACCTGCTCGGTGACCACTCTGGGGGAAAAAAAATCCCGGCAGCTTATTCGCCGGGCCAGCCGTCTGAATGCAGGCGCAATCATTGCTGTTGTCGGCTGCTACTCCCAGATTTCTCCCGGACAGGTGGCAGCCATTCCTGGTGTGGATGTTATTGTTGGCACCCAGGACCGGGCCCGCATTGTCGAACTGGTAGAGGCTGCTGCTGCCAATCATCGCACCACCCAGATTAATACGGTAACCGATATTATGCAGGCCAAAGAATTTGAGGATATACCTTTTTTTTCAAAGCCGGGTCGAACCAGGGCTTTTCTTAAAATACAGGAAGGCTGTACAAATTTTTGCACCTACTGTATCATCCCTTATGCCCGCGGCCCTTTGCGTTCCCGGCCACTTGCCAGTATTGCCGCCGAGACGGAAAAATTGGTAGCGGCAGGTTTTACTGAGATTGTTCTCACCGGTATTCATCTTGGTGCCTTTGGCCGTGATCTACCGTCTAAAGACGGGGTGGAGGTAACCCTTGTCGATGCTGTGCAAACAGTACTCGCTGCCGGCGGCAAAGGATTACTGCGTCTCCGGTTGGGCTCGCTTGAGTCAATAGAAGTGTCGGACAGCTTAGTCGCTTTATTACAAACAGAGCCGCGTCTTTGCCCGCATCTACACTTGCCGCTGCAATCAGGGGACAATCGGATTTTAAAAGCTATGAACAGGCATTATACCACCGATGAATATAAGAAGCTAATTACCGGCATTAAAGCCAGGGTACCGTCAATCGCCGTCACCACAGATATCATTGTGGGGTTTCCCGGCGAGACTGAAGAAATGTTTGCAAGTACGCTGGCCTTTGTCAGGACAATGGAATTTGCCAAGATCCACGTATTTCCTTATTCGCGACGTGCAGGAACACCGGCTGCCGGTTTTGACGGTCAGGTAAGTGAGGCGGAAAAGAAACAGCGGGTACAACGCCTGCAGCTGATCGCCGACGCACAGGCTATTGCCTTTAACCGGTCATTCCTTAACAATAAAGTTGAAATATTGTTTGAGAACAATGAAAATAAAGGGTTGATTTCAGGCTTATCAGGAAACTATATTCGTGTTTATGCTTGTGGCGGACCGGCTGAGATTGGCAGGGCTCTGCCTGTATTTCTTAAACAGCTGCAGGCAGACGGGCTATGGGGTGAAATAATTGAATAAAATTCAATTGCTTACCATATTTTCGGCAGGAATTTGGCTAGTTAGGCAGAATATTTTATAGAGTAAATGTATATTACTATCTACTGCGGGGGGAGTACCTATGCAGCAGGACTGTATATTTTGTAAAATTGCGGCCAATGAGATCCCGGTAAAAGCCGTTTACGAAGATGAAGATCTTATTGCTTTTCCCGATGTCAATCCGGTTGCTCCTGTTCATTTGCTGGTAATACCCAAAAAGCATATTGCCAGTATTCTTGAAGCGGAACCGGAGGACGCCGCCATGCTGGGCCGGTTAATGGCGGCAATTCCGAAGATAGCCGCAATCGCCGGCTTAACGGAAGAAGGCTTCCGTACTATCATCAATACCAAAGACCATGGTGGACAGACCGTGTATCATCTGCACCTCCATATTCTCGGTGGACGTTCTATGACTTGGCCGCCAGGTTAATATTGACAGTATTCCTAGTTTTGGTGTATAATAGATAGGTGTATGTATTCAAATACACTTCCTCGTAATGGTTCTAGTGGAGGGAGGGAGATCAGATGTCTGAAGTTAAAGTAGGCAAAAATGAAACGCTTGACAGCGCACTCCGCCGGTTCAAGCGTACTTGCCAAAAAGCCGGGGTTCTTGCGGAAGTAAGAAAACGCGAGCATTATGAGAAACCCAGCGTAAAACGCAAGAAAAAATCCGAAGCAGCTCGTAAACGTAAGTTTAACTAGTTTCGGAGGTATTAATTTGCATGTCTATTAAAGACAAGTTAACCGAAGATATGAAGCAGGCCATGAAGGACAAAGAAGCCGGCAAACTCAGGCTTTCTGTTATAAGAATGGTACGTGCCAGTATCAAAAATGTAGAAATTGACAAAAAGAAAGAACTTGCTGAAGAGGAAGTTCTGGATGTACTGGCTAAAGAAGTCAAAATGCGCCGGGATTCGATCGATGAGTTTAAAAAAGGTAACCGTCCTGATTTGGTGGAAACCATTGAACGTGAAATCGACATTCTGATGCAGTACCTTCCTGAACAACTGAGCGAACAAGAAGTACGCGTTCTTGTAGCCGAGGCTGTTAAAGCGGCTCAGGCTGCGAACGCCAAGGATATGGGCAAGGTTATGGCTGTACTGATGCCAAAAGTGAAAGGCCGTGCTGACGGCAAACTGGTAAACAGTGTTGTACGGGAGTTCTTAAATCAGTAGTACGGATTAAATCCGGCGTTAACAACGCCGGATTTTAGTTTAACCAGAGATTAGAGCAGGCCTGTGCCAATCTTGCAGGCGGCAGGTAGAGGCTGCCTGTAGGCTCGGGAGCAGTAGTAGTTGATCTCAGACTCCCGGCGCCGAATTGTATAAGTCCCAACAGAGTAAAAAAATAAGACAAGCAATGCTTGTCTTATTTCAGTTAGTGAAGCAATATTTACGTTTAGAGTTGGCTATATTGCAAGAAATGAGAGATATACATTAGTAGGATTAAGCTGTGGAATGCTATGGTTTGTGATTTATATGTTGCGACAGAGAAGTTATATTAATTGCTGCAAATGTAATAGTTAGTATGTTAGGTTAGCTGCAAATGGTGCTATCAATAATGCTGCGTAAGCTTCACTAGACTATATTAAGACAATAACATACACGAATCGACAAGTCAAGCGATTTAGAATAAGTAATAATTTTCAAACTTTCGACATATGAGATTTGTTTGAGCTAAAAACAGGAATGCTGGCAATTGTTGCCGAATAAACTAATAGCGAATTGTAAGCAGATAGTCATTCTGGCGATTGAGGTGAGTCTATGCGGCATAGGTTTTATCGAAAAGTGATACTATTGTTCCTTGTATCCTTATTGTCCCTGTTTGCTATCGACAGTCCTGTAAGGGCCGCCGCCGGCCCTGTTATCAGCATAGTGGTAAAAGGGGAAATAAATGGCGGGCAGGCTGCACTTGTGCACCGGGCTATGGCTGATGCCCGCACGAAACAGGCACAGGCTGTTTTGATTGAAATAGATACCTTTGGCGGGTTGGTGGATGCAGCAGTCAGCATCAGGGATATGATTATTGATTCACCGGTGCCAACCATTTGCTATGTAAAAAACAGGGCCTGGTCAGCCGGGGCACTTATAGCTATATCGCATAAACATATTGCGATTGCACCAGGCGGCAGTATTGGTGCGGCCGAACCTATACCCACAACAGAGAAAACTGTTGCTGCCGTAAAAGCTGAGTTTGCAGCGACCGCAAACCGGACAGGGCGAGATCCCAAAGTAGCGGAAGCGATGGTTGATAAGTCACTGGGCTATCCGGGCTATGCCGAGCCTGGGCAGATTCTGGCCCTGACTGACTATCAGGCGGCAAAGGTTGGTTATGCGGACATCGTGGCTCCGGACCGGGAAACTGTATTGGCCAATTATGGCCTGGCAGGCACGGAAGTTCTCGAATATACCCAGGGCTGGCAGGAAAAACTGGCAGGTTGGCTGTCTGATCCTGCAGTAAAATCTTTTTTGATGTCTATCATATTTTTGGCTATATTAGCCGAAATTAAAACCGCCGGGTTAGGTGTGGCGGCTCTCATTGGTCTGGGCGCAGCGCTCCTGTTCTTTGGCAGTCAATGGATTACCGGGATCGCCGGCTGGCTGGAGATTGTCCTCTTCATTGGTGGCATTGGGCTAATCCTGCTGGAGCTTTACACACCCGGGGCCGGGATATTTGGTATTATTGGCGTTATTGCCATTTTTGCCAGCCTGTTCCTGACGCTGGGGGCCGATATTGCCGCCATGAATATGCTGGCCATTAGTTTACTTGTTGCCATTGCCTTGTTCCTGCTGATTGTCAGGCGTTTGCCTTCCAGCAAATTGTGGGAGCGGCTTATCCTCAAGGATGCCGAGACGACAAGTGCCGGTTTCAGCAGCAGCCAGGATTACGGCCTTTATCTGGGCAAAACAGGAATTACGTCAACAGGGCTGCGGCCTGCCGGAGCCTTGCTTATAGAGGGCGTTCAACTTGATGTGGTGTCAGAGGGGCAGTTTATAGAACCCAATACTTTGGTTAAGGTGGTGAGTGTAACCGGAAACCGTATCGTCGTTCGTCCTGTAAACACTTAATAAAAATTAGGAGGTAGTCATTTGACAGCTTTAATTGGTAGTGTTCTCGTAGTAGCCCTGGTGATCATTGGAATTAGCATTTTCCTGCATTTCGTTCCGTTGGGATTGTGGATTTCGGCGCTGGCCGCCGGGGTCAATGTTGGTATCTTTACTCTTGTGGGCATGAGACTCCGGCGGGTACCGCCCGGCAATATCGTATTGCCTTTAATCAAAGCCAATAAGGCTGGCCTTGCTGTTAATGTTAACCAGCTTGAGGCTCATTATTTAGCAGGCGGTAATGTTGACCGGGTCATTGATGCCCTGATTGCCGCTCACCGGGCGGAGATTCCCTTGCCGTTTGAACGTTCGGCCGCAATTGACCTGGCAGGACGGAATGTGCTGGAAGCCGTGCAGATGAGTGTTAATCCCAAAGTAATCGAAACATCTTTTGTGTCTGCAGTAGCTAAAAATGGTATCGAACTCAAAGTTAAGGCCCGGGTAACCGTAAGAGCTAATATTGACCGCCTGGTGGGTGGTGCCGGTGAGGCAACTATCCTGGCGCGGGTTGGCGAGGGCATTGTTACGACCGTTGGTTCGACCGATGACCACAAAGAGGTACTGGCAAACCCTGATCATATCTCACGTACTGTTTTGACAAAAGGACTTGATTCAGGTACTGCCTTTGAGATTCTGTCAATTGATATCGCTGACGTTGATGTTGGCCGTAACATTGGTGCTGAGCTTATGACCGACCAGGCTGAAGCCGAAAAACGCATTGCTCAGGCGAAAGCCGAGGAACGACGGGCTATGGCTGTGGCCCAGGAACAGGAAATGCGTGCCTTTACGCAGGAAATGCAGGCCAAAGTAGTGGAAGCGCAGGCTGATGTTCCTAAAGCCCTGGCAGTTGCTTTGAAAGAGGGGCGCATGGGCGTTATGGATTACTACAACATGAATAATGTGCTGGCCGATACCCAGATGCGTGAAACCATTGCCAAAGCCGGTCCGGTTGACTTGACACCAAAGGCTGATGAACCTAAAAAGTAGGTTGGTGAAACTATGGATATATTAATGCCGCTGCTGTTAATGCTGGTGATGTATCTTTTACCAGAGCTGTTAAAACGGCGAAAACAACCTAAAGACTATGAATATCCCGATATTCCGGAAACCATACCACAGCCGGCAGATATAAAGCCAGTGGAGATAAAAAGCAAGCCGATTTCACAGGCTGCCGGCTATCTTACCGAAACGGCGCCTAAGACCTCGATTATACCGCCGAAACCATTACATATGCCGGCCGCTGTGGATGTACCGCACTTCATTGAGCCTGTTTCGCCATGGGCAGGCAAGGTTTCGCCGCAGATGGTGCAAAATGGCCTGATTTTTGCAGAAATAATTCAGCCGCCACGCGCTTACCGGCCAATTTGGCGACAATTTAAATAATACCCGGACAAAACCGGGAGCGTAATAAATGTGCTATTGAAAAACAGGGAAAAATACCCCCTGTTTTTTTTTGTTGTTTTGACACACAATAAAGGCACGAATAAATTTATTGATCAAGGGGGCAAGCATATGTCAGAGTACAAAGGACGCCTTACTTATGCTAAAGGCACTTATATGGAATTTGTCGTTGCTCCTAACCAGGATGTGGATTTTGGCGATATTTTAGTTGTCGAAGGTAAAAATGACGACCGGTTTTATATCCGGGCTTACGATTTTAAGATTAAATCACGCTGGTCAGGAATGAATGGTGTAAGTTATCTAATGAGCAAGCTGGATGAAAATGGCCAGATAGCCAATCAGGAAGAACTTGATTTTTATCTTGGCGGTAATCATACTGTCAAGATCGGGATTGCCGAACAGCTCTGTTATTCAGATGCTATGGGTCAGCTGTTTAATCCTAAAACCTGTCCGGATTTTTTCTGTGAAGTCCGTGGTTTAGCCACCGATGACACCGCTTTACTCAATGAAATGAAGGGCGATCTGGAAATTGGCTATCTAAAAAGTGGCCGGGAGGTGCTGAAGTTACCTGTGGGCATCTTCGGTTCCAAGGCGATAACCGAGCATATCGGTATCTTTGGCACTACCGGCTCCGGTAAAAGCAACCTGGTAAAAGTTCTTTCCAGTTCGATTATTGACAGCGAAAACTACGGCCTGCTTATCTTTGACGTGCATAACGAATATTACCGTGATTTATCCATGCATCCCCGGGTTAATGAGCGGCTAGTGGTGTACAACACCAATCCTGAATCAACCAGGTCTAATGTCCGCAAATTGGCATTAAATTATAGCGAGGTGGAACCAGAGGATATTACAGCCTGCGCGACCTTCAGTGAACCGCAGCTTGATGCTATTTACAAGCTGTCGTCTGTCTGGCAGGAACGCTGGATGGATTATATTTTAAAATATGAAACCGATGATATCATTGAAGAAATAGCCGGCTGTACCGGCCAGAAGTTTCAGGCCCGGACAATCAGCAAGATTAAAAGCATTTGCTGGAATTTAGAACAGGAGTTAAATATTAACGAAGAGACCGGTGATTCTGCCGGCATAACCGCAGTTGGCCAGATGCTGTCCGATTTAGAGCAAGGAAAAGTGGTATTGGTCGAACTAAAAAATATCTCACCTGTTGGTGAACAGGCATTGTCAACTTTACTATCAAAAAAGATGCTGCTGCATTATGCCAACAAATCAGAAACTGAACGTTCTTCTGCCAAGCCGGTATTAATTGTACTGGAGGAAGCACACCGGTTTTTGGGCAAGAAAGAGCAAAGCACACAAAATGTTTTTGCCAGGCTTGTCAGCGAAGCCCGCAAGTTTAATATCGGGCTGTGTGTTGTTGACCAGCAGCCGCGTCTATTGGCCGATAAAGTACTGTCCCAGCTAAATACTTTGTTTATTTTGGGATTGGCCTCCAAATCCGACCGGGGCAAGCTGGAAGCCATGTGTCGCAAGGATATTCTCCAACAGCGTAATGAGATAAAAAATCTTGATTGCGGTGAATTGATTGTTGCTACAAATTATATGAGATTTGCCGCACCCGTAAAAGTGCATCGGTTTGATGAATATTTAAGCCGCAGTTAATTACTCCCCCATTCATGTACTAATGGGCCTGCTCTTAGGCATACATTTGTATATGAGGGGGGATTTTTCATGTTGCGCCGAAAGGGAAATTTGCAGTCACTGGCCGGTTTTCTGGAAATACCGCAGGATATAGTGCTTGATTTGCCGCGAATAACCATGCTCGGGAATAAACAATTACTGGTTGAAAACCATAAAGGGATTATCGAGTATACCCCTTCACTTGTCCGGATTAAACTTAATCAGGGCGAGCTGTTTATTGCCGGTGAGGATCTGTCACTGGGCAATCTGCAGGCCGAACAAATCCTGGTCGAGGGTGTGGTGCGGGAGGTTAAATATGATATTTAATACCAAATACCTGCGCGGCACTGTAAAAATCCGGATCACTGGTGTTTTCCCGGAAAGGTTTATCAACCTTTGTATTGCCGAACAAATATTATTATGGGGTATCACTAAAGTTGATGAAGACCTAATTGCCTGGATCAGCCTTAATGATTTTTTTAAAATCCGCCCGCTGGTTGTAAGAAGCAATACCCATATCCAGGTTTTAGCTCATCGTGGCCTGCCTTTTTTGATCAAGCGGGCTAAAAGAAGAAAAATGCTCATTGCCGGCGCTGTCCTGTTTATTCTTTTCTTGAATATAATGTCATCTTATGTTTGGTTTATTGATATTACAGGCCTAAAAAATATGTCAGAGAGTGAAATTAGAAATGTTGCCAGGGAGAATGGTCTGAAAGCCGGGGCCGTAAAAGACACTCTTAATACCAAGTCAATTGAACGGGAAATATTATTAAATATTCCGGAAGTGGCCTGGGTAGGTATCAATTTTACCGGTACACGGGCCGTCATTGAAATCGTTGAAAAAACGATGCCCAAACAGGAATCTAAAACACCGGCTCACATCGTGGCCGCAAAAGATGGTGTGATTACCGAGATTATTGCCCTGGCCGGACAACCGGCAGTAAAAATAGGCGATACTGTAAAAAAGGGGGACTTACTGATTAAGGGATTTATGCCTGAGCCGGCAGCGTCAACCGCAGTCGAAGGCCAGCCACTTATCATTAATGTCCCGCCGGAGCTTATACGGGCCAAAGGAATTATAAATGCCCGGATTTGGTATGAAAGTTACGCCGAAGCTGAACTACAACAAAAAACTACGGCCCGTACCGGCAACAGGCAAGCGAAGGTTACACTGAAAATCGGCACAAGTGAGGTAACATTTAATACTGTATCAGCACAGCCATTTCCCGAGTCTGAATGCGAGATTATACATAAACAGCTACCGCTATGGAGGAATAGTGAGATTGCTGTCGAATCAACTATAAAACTATACTATGAGGTTAATTCCAATGTGACAGTACGGTCTGTTACAGAAGCACGGGATGAGGCTCATGCCAAAGCGATTCAGCTGGTTCAGAATATTATTCCGGAAACTGCCCAGATATTGTCACGCAACTATGAAATACTGAAATCACCGGAAGAAAATATTATGCGGGTAAAAGTGAATGTGGAAACAATTGAGGATATTGGGCAAACTATAAATATTTCCCAATAACTGAATTAGGGGGCACTATTTATTTGGAAAAGCGGATTAGCTTTGCCGACACAAAAGAAGCCGTAGCTGTATTAGGCAGAAATGACGAGTATTTGGGGTTGATCAGCCAACAGTTCGCCAGCGGGATAACCGCCAGGGGAGCAGAAGTAATTTTTGATGGGGAAGCTGCTGAAGTTGAACAGATTAAACGCGTGTTTCAGGAGCTTATCTATTTGTACCGGGAGGGCAATCCGGTAACTAACCATGATGTACGCTACAGCCTGCGCATGATTATGGCAGGTCAGGCCGATTTTCTTCACCAAATGTTTGCCGATACCGTGCTTGTAACCGCCAGGGGCCGCCATCTTAAGCCGAAAACCCTGGGGCAAAGTCAGTATTTAGAGGCTATTCGCCATAATTACATTACCTTCGGAATAGGACCGGCCGGAACCGGGAAAACTTATCTTGCAGTGGCAATGGCAGTATTTTCCTTAAAAAATAAGCATGTGGAACGAATCATTCTGACGCGGCCGGCTGTGGAAGCCGGTGAGAAACTTGGCTTTTTGCCAGGTGATCTGCAGGAAAAAATTGATCCGTACTTACGGCCGTTATATGATGCTATGTATGACATTATGGGGGCCGAAACGGTACAAAAGTATATGGCTAAAAATATAATCGAAGTGGCACCCCTGGCTTATATGCGGGGGCGGACACTGGAAGATGCTTTTATCATTCTGGATGAAGCACAAAATACAACTGCCGAGCAGATGAAGATGTTTTTAACCCGAATGGGGTTTGGCTCAAAAATGGTTGTTACTGGTGATATAACGCAAATTGATTTGCCTCGAGGCGTGCAATCCGGGCTGAAACATGCCCAGGCTGTGCTGGCAAAAACGCAAGGTATCGCAGTACTCAATTTAAACGAAAGCGATGTAGTGAGACATGAGATAGTCAGCCGAATCATCCAGGCTTACGAACAATACAGTCAAGAGTAAGAACGTCTATGCCGTTGTTCATTATATACGGATAGACGTTGTATGGAGTTGAAAAAGATGATGTCGGTACATAATAGGTTGCGTGAATTATTTGTTCAGCCGGGCAGCATACATGCCCGGCCATTAGTACGCAGGATCGTGTTGCTGGTGCTTTTCTTTGCCCTTTATATGCTGTCTTTGTCAACCGATTTTATTCCGGATAAAGTCTCGCTGCAAATTGGACAAGTGAGCGACCGGGATGTAATTGCCCCAAGGACAGTATCTTATGTGGATAGCGCCAAGACTAAAAAGCTTGAAATGGAAGTTATGGCCAGTGTGGCCAATGTATATGATCTGGATGTCGCTGTTATGGCCAAGGCGGAGGACGATGTCAAGGCTATTTTCCGTGTGGCCCGGCTGGTTCAGGCCGATAAAACCCAGGCAACCAATGAACAAAAAATTCAAAGGCTCACTCACGAGTTACCCTTAACCCTGTCAAGTGCAGTAGTGTCAGGTCTGGCAAATTTGGAAGAGGCCGGATTGACAAAAACCGAGGATTATACTAAGGCGATACTGAGCAAATACCTCCAGCGCGGCATCCGGGATGATGACCTGGATATTGCCCGTAAGCAGGTCGTATTGGAAGCGGAAGAACTGGGGCTTGGTAAAAATGCCGAAGCTGTCGTGGCCGGCATTGCCCAAACCCTGATCCGCCCGAATTTTATATTAAATGTGCGTGAGACAGACAAGCGCAAACAGTCAGCTCTGGCCAATATTGAATCTGTCCGGGAAACCGTCAAGAAAGGGCAGGTATTGGTTCGCCGCGGCGACGTGGTAACTACCGAACAGATCCATATCATGGAGGAACTGGGCTTATATGCCGGTAATGTAAGTGAAGTACGGATTCTGGGGCTGGCAATCTATGTGCTGTTAATTATGGGAATCTCACTGGGTTACTTATATAACTTTGCGTTTCGGGTTTATCAAAATGACATGCATTTGCTGCTAATGGGGTTAATTATCCTTGTTACGATGCTGATCGGAAAAATGGCTCATTATTATTCCGATTTTGCCGCGCCGGTTGCGGCCGGGGCGCTGTTAACCGCTATCCTTATTGATAGCCGGGTTGGGCTTGTGATTAGTGTGATTATGGCCATGTTTTTTGGCGTAATTGTTGACCATGATTTAAGAGCCGTTGCTGCTGCCCTGGTTGGCGGTATGGCAGGGGTGTACAGTGTGACCAAGATGGCTCACGGTTACAGTCTGATTAAGGCCGGGGTTTCCATTGGGGCAATTAATTTCCTGGTCATTGGCTCCACCGGGCTTATCCAGCAGCTTGACGGAACCGTTGTTTTGGTACAGTGCCTGTTTGGTGCCATTAGCGGCATTGCTTCCGCTGTAATTACTACCGGGTTACTGCCTTATCTTGAACATGCCTTTAATATTACCACCCCCATTAAATTACTTGATCTGGCCAAACCTAACCATCCTTTATTGCAGCGTCTGCTACTGGACGCGCCGGGAACCTATCATCACAGTGTTCTTGTTGGCAATCTTGCGGAAACAGCTGCGGTTACGGTAGGGGCCGATCCGGTGGTTGTGCGGGTAGGGGCCTATTACCATGATATCGGCAAAATTAAGAGACCCTATTTTTTTATAGAAAATCAGGCAGGCTGTGAAAATCCGCATGACAAGATTGCGCCTTCGCTAAGTACTTTAATTGTCACTTCCCATATCAAAGATGGGCTTGACTTGTGCCGTGATTATAAATTGCCGCAAGTTATAACAGATATTATTGAGCAGCATCATGGCACTACCTTAGTCTCCTATTTTTATAAACGGGCTACGGAAAATGAACATGGCGAATGCATGATTGAGGATGACTTCCGCTATGAAGGC
>JAEWGR010000173.1 GCA_023388195.1 Bacillota bacterium | reverse complement strand
GCTCAGCTCTTCCACCAGCAGCAGCAGCTGTTTATGGACAGAGGCTGGCGCCGGCTCCCTGCCGTCCGCCGTATGCAGCAAACCCCGCTGACGCTGTTTTAGCAGCTCGGTCTCATTGTACTCCAGGGCCAGCGAATTCCGGATAACGTCGGTATAGCGGTCCCCGCCCAGCGGGATCAACCGGGACACCACCGGGCAGTTCGCCTGAAAGATAGTCAGCTGACACAGCTTTTGGCCAATATCGGCCACCAGACAATTGGCAGTCACGGCAAAGGTGCGGGCAATAGCCAGCGGCTCAATATCAATGGCCACAGGCTTCAGCCCCACCTCCTTACAAATCGCAGTAACAGCATCAATCATTGACTGCGGGGCCGCCACAAGCAAAACCCGGACCTCATGGGGCAGCTTGCCGGCACCAACAACAGCAAAATCAAAATAGTAGTTCTCGGCATCGGCCGGTATGTATTTATCCAGGTCCCATCTGATGGCCTGGCGCAATTCCGCCTCGGTCATCGCCGGAAAGGTCAGTTCGCGGATGAACACCGCATGGCCGCTCACTGAGACGACAACCTGCCGGCCCATAACCCCCGCGGTAGCCACCAACTGCCGTAAGGTCTCTGCCATCACCTGACGGTCGAGTATGATCCCGTCCCGGACCAGATCCACCGGCAGGGCGGCCAGGCCGGCGGCTGTCAAGACAGGCTGCTGGTTATGCCAGGCGATCTCAGCCAGCTTGAGCATGCCGGAACCGATATCAATCCCGATGGTGCTGGCCGGACTATATGTAAGCCACTGCTTTACCCGGGCAGTCAGCTGGGGTATATTAACCTTCATCATGATGAGGCTGCTGACAGACAATTTGTATGGCATGAGAGAGGGCGGTAATAATGTCAATATTAAATTGCTGCTCAAGCCCCTTAATCCGGGTGTAGGTCTCGCCCTGATCGGTGACTACATAACGGGGCGGCAAAAAATTAAGAGCCAGGGCCACAATATCATAGCGACATTTCTCACAGCGGCAGGCCTTCGGATGACGGTCCAGCACCTCGCCCAGCCGCTGCCAGACTAGATCCTCCATAAAATTCCTTATTTGCATACTCTGCCTCCTACTTAATGATAATTCCAGGAGTTAATCATCAGGCCCGCGCCGTCGGCATACTTGGTTACCTTTAAGACAACCTTCCGCACCGACTTATGAACCGTGCCGGTTGCTTCAATCGTCATCGGCGTGCCGGCCGTAATTGCCAGCGAATAGCTGCCCCGTCCCTCATAGTAAGGATTGCGGGGCTGCCAGCCGGGATTGTAGTGTAGTTCGACAAGTGCCCGTTTGGCTCCTGCCTCGGCCAGATATAAAGCAGCCGTGCCGTCCCGGTAATTTGTGGCTATACTAAGCTCAGTCAGGCTAAGCGTAATCAGGCCGCACCCCAGCAAGCTCAGCAGCAGCAGTGCCGCCAGCGCCAGAAGAACACTCGACCCATTTTGGTTACCTACCCGTGTTCGTACATATAACATCGGGTCCACCTCTTATTACGAGTTTTGCGCCATTACTGCCGACTGCAGGGTATATTCAAGCCCGGTCTCCCTATCCTGGACAGTAATCATAAACTCCACCCGCTTTACCGGCGACAGGGCCTGTCCGGTAGCAGCCTGCAGGGCAACTGTATGCACAGTAAACAGCGACTGCCCGCCGGGGTTAGCGACAACAACCACCCGACCGGCCCGTTTATTGAGACCGTCGCCGGCCAGCGGCTGGGGTGCACTACCGCCCATAGCCATACACAAGGCTTTCGTATCCGGGCTGACACTGAAAATAAGACTGCTGCCATTACCGTCTGTTAGCACCAGGCTGCCGCCATTATCGGCCACAGCAACCGTTTTCGCATACCGGATGCTGTGACTGAGCCGTTCCACCGCCAGCCGTGCGGTTTGCTGGATTTCAGCCTGTGAACGGCCTGTCCGCCAAATTTGGACTGAGGTTGATAACAGCGGCCCCACGGCTGCCAGCAGCAGTAGAAAAATTGTCAGGCCAGCTATAAGCTCAACCAGGGTCAGTCCCTGCCGACTGGTCCAAAAGCGGTTCATACTCCCTCCGTTATGGCAAAAACTGCCGTATCTCCTGTAGTATATAGGTTATCAGGGTGACCTGCTCCGCACCGGGGAGACCTACAGAAACCGTCAGCTTGATAATACGCTGTCTGGTCGGATACTCCGGGTCATGGGGGCTGATTTCGGCCCTTGCCGTCTGATAAAAGTCAGTCCCAGGCACTACAGCCGGACCAGTCTGGTAAGGCAAGGCAACAGCCGTCCAAAATAAGTCGTCCTTACTCTTAAGCAGCTCCATCTGCCCCTGAGCCAGCGCCGTGGCCGCCGTATAGCGCCCGGCGATCGTAATCGCTTTCAGGGCCTGTGGCAGCATGCCGGCAACTGCCAGCGTCATCATCACGATAAAAATTGCCACAACGGCCTCCAGCAGCAAATAGCCCTGATTACCTGGCCGTTTCCCTCTCATTGCATCCTACCTCCCCGGACTGCTTTTCATTCCAGGCCAGCAGCGTCACAGACCCGTACCCGCCCGGTCACAGACGCAATAACAACATACAGGTACTCGCCGGTCCGCTTGCTGCGGAATTCAATCGTCTGCGCCCCGAACGACGGTGAACCGGTAATGGCATAACGGATGAACTGAGGATCACCGGTTACTGCGACCGAAGCAGGGAAATCAACGATTTTAATGGCCTTTTCCCGGTCATGCAAATTATATTGCGGCCTACTGCCGCCAATCCAGTATAACGTATATATAGTTTGCGTACCGTTGGCGTTAACCCCCAGTTGCTGCAAGCCCCGGATATCGGCGGCCAGGTTGTCGACAAAAATATGCAGTTCCTGCGTAGCCACCGCATCGGCAATCAACGGCACAGCCATACCGGCAACAATACCGATAATGGCAACAGTAACCAGGAGTTCTACTAAAGTAAGGCCCTGTTGCATATTCCCCCCCGAACCAGACTTGTACAGCCTGTCCTACAACAGATTCAAATACCAGGCGATAAATTCATTGCCGTACAGCATGCTGATAAACGCTGCCACAGCGATAAACGGGCCGAAGGGGATAAAATCCTTGCGGCTTTTTATTTTAAAGGCCAGCAGCAGCAAGCTGCCAATGCCGCCGATGACAAAAGACAAAAACAGAGTCAGTAGGGTCAGCTTTAGGCCCAGCCATAAGCCAAGGGCAGCCATAAATTTAATGTCACCGCCGCCCATACCACCTTGGGTTAGGAGGGCGATAATAAGGAAGATGCCGCCACCCATTATGGCGGCGATAATAAATTCACTAAAAGCTGAGTAGTCGATAATAAAATTAAAAGTAATACCACTTGCCGCAAACCATGCAAGTACTTTATCAAAAATCAAATTATAATCAAGGTCAATAAATGCTATAACCATGAGAAACGACACAAAAACAAGAGCTTTAATTAAAAATAACGAACTTCCAAAATCTATAAAACACCAAACAAATAGTATTCCAGATAATAGTTCAATACATGGATATCTAATTGAAAATTTCAGACCACAAGAACTGCAGCGTCCACGCAAGATAATATAACTAATAAGAGGAATTAAATCAGCTATCTTTATAAAATTATTACATTTAACACAATGCGATCGAGGAAAAAAAATTGATTGATTAATCGGTAACCGATAGACACACACATTAAAAAAACTACCAAATAAGATACCTAGCAAAAACATAAAAAACAAAAAAATATAAGGGCTTTCCACATTGTTCTCCCAAGTTATAAAAAAATTTCATCAGGCCAAGTGGTACCATCCCCCTTGGCCTAATGCTACACTCAATTATTTTCCGGCAAGCAAATCTTCAACTTTCTTTTCCTTATAAATGGCTCTTCCATTTGTAATAGTATATGCATCTTTAGCATCCGCTACAAAAGTTACACCACCAACTATCACTTTTCCAGTAGTAGGCGGTTTGGGCCAAGTATCAGCTGTATACATTTTATCTTTCTCCGCCTTGAGATCAGCTTCAACAATACTTTCTGGTGCTTTACCTGACCCGGCAGCTACTTGCACAATGGCACTGTCAAGCATCCGCAGCTCGGATACTACTTTCGCACCATTCGCAGTTGCAGTGGCATCTGAAAATTTTGGAACTGCAATAGCAGCAAGGACACCAATAATGGCGATAACAACCAATAATTCGACCAGTGTAAAACCTTTTTGGTTTCTAAGACTCTTCCATATTGTTTTTGACATAACATTCACCCCCTTTCCTTGCTTAATTATAATGTATTTGTTCCGCCAAAATTAGTTATAACATCAAATAGCGGCAACATAACCGAAATTACAATAAACCCAATTGCCACTCCCAATATACCAACAATCACCGGCTCCATAATACTGCTCAACCGGCTGACCGTATCCTCGACCTCACTTTCGTAAAAATCGGCCACCTTTTCCAGCATCTTATCAAGGGCGCCGCTCTCTTCGCCAATGGCCACCATATGAATGACCATCGGTGTAAAGATTTTGCTTGTGCTTAGGGTCGAAGCCAGGCCTACCCCTTCCTGCACACTGGTCTGGGCCTGGGTTAAGGCATCCATCATACTCAGATTGCCTATTGTCCGTTTGACTACATCGAGGGCCGTGATGATCGGCACCCCGCCGCGTACCAAGGTACTCAAGGTGCGGCTGAATCTGGCAATGGCAATCTTTCTGGTCAGCGGCCCGACAATCGGTAGTCTTAGTATCAACTGGTCAAGCTGCTTGCGGGTACTCTCTTTGGTGTAGGCGACTTTTAAGGCAATCAGCAGGCAGCTTAATTCCAGCAATACAAGCCACCAGTAATTCTTCAAAAAGTCGCTTACCGCTAGCAATAGCCTTGTCGGCCAGGGCAGTTCCACCTTCATGCCGGCAAACAGGCTTAAAAACGTGGGCATAACAAAGGTCAGAATAAATACGACACACAGAATAGCCATCGTAATAACAACCGCTGGATAGGTCATGGCCGACTTGACTTTCTCATTCAGTTTATGCTCTTTCTCGAAATGAGTTGCCAGCCGGCTTAACACATCATCAAGCACGCCACCCACTTCGCCGGCTTCCACCATATTCACCATGATGGTGGGAAATACCCGGGGGTGTTCGGCCAGAGCGCTGGAAAAGGTCTCGCCCTCTTTTACCTTCTTGTAGACACTCTGCAGAGCGGCTTTGATACGCGGATTGGCGGTCTGGTCGATCAGAACACTCAGACAGGCGACCAGGGACAAGCCGGCATCCACCATGGTGGCAAACTGGCGGCAGACAACGGCCAGATCTTTGGTTTTCACCGTCTGGAGGCTGTCGGCAATGGCCCCCAGGGTGCCCCCAGGCCGGCCCTGTTCCTTGATCTGCAGAACGAAATAGCCTTTTTCCCGGCAATGGAGGGCGACCGCCGTTTCACTGTCGGCCAGGATGCTGCCGGTATGCAGCTGGCCGCTGCGGTCTTTGGCTTTATATTCATAAGTTTTGGCCATTCATGTTCTCCTGTTCTAGCTGTTGGCCAAACGGATAAAGTTCTCCGGGTTCATGGACCGCTCCAGGGCATCTTCATAACTGATCAGCCCCCGCCGGAATAGGTCGCGCAGCGAGAAATCCATGGCCTGCATGCCAAACCTGGCACCGGTCTGGATAACCGAGGCAATCTGATGGGTTTTGCCCTCCCGGATCAGATTGCGCACAGCCGGGGTCACCATCAACAACTCATGGGCCACGATCCGGCCGCTGCCGTCCAGACGGGGCAATAGCTGCTGGGAAACAATCCCCTGCAGGGTCAGGGACAACTGAATCCGGATTTGCTGTTGCTGATGGGGCGGAAAAACGTCAATGATCCGGTCAATAGTCTGAGCGGCATCACAGGTGTGCAGAGTGGCAAAAACCAGATGGCCTGTTTCGGCAGCGGTAACGGCGATGCCAATGGTTTCAACATCACGCATCTCCCCCACCAAAATGACATCCGGGTCTTCCCGCAGGGCCGCCCGCAGCGCATTGGCGAAGGATTTGCTGTCAGCATGAATCTCACGCTGATTGACAATGCATTTCTTGTGTTTGTGCAGGTATTCGATCGGATCTTCCAGGGTCAGCACATGGCAAGCCCGTTCATTGTTGATCAGATCGATCATCGCTGCCAGGGTTGTGGACTTGCCGCTGCCGGTCGGCCCGGTGACAAGAATCAGGCCCCGCGGCATCCGGGCCAGACTCTTCAAGATCTCCGGATGTCCCAGCTCATCAAGGGTGGCAATCCGCTCGTTCACCACCCGGATGGCAATAGCGGCCGAACCGCGCTGGCGGAAGGCGTTGACCCGGAACCTGCTCAAGCCGGGAATGGCAAAAGAGAAATCAAGTTCGCCGGTCTGCCAGAACTTATCCTGCTGCTCCGGTGAGGTGATAGCCTCCAGCATAACCCGCGTATCGTGGACCGATAAGGGTGCGGATTCAGTCCGTACCAGGCTGCCGTTAAGGCGCAATACCGGCGGTACACCGACGGTTATATGAACATCAGAGGCCCGTTTCTCAACTGCTGCCCTCAGTAGTGCTTCCATCATCAAGGTATCCCCCATTATCTACGGCAATGATTGCTTATATTTAAAGTAAGAGTGCTACAGGCCGGCATAGGCCACCCGCATGACCTCTTCGGCTGTCGTCAGGCCAGCCAATGTTTTGGCGATTCCATCCTGACGCATTGACAGCATTCCCTGTTTTTTGGCAGCCAGGGCAATTTCGTCCGCTGAGGCCCGTCTGGTAATCAAATCCCGGATGACCGTTGTCACCGGCATGACCTCATGAATTCCCATCCGGCCCTTGTAGCCGGTAAAGCCGCAGGCCGCGCAGCCTGTGCCCCGCTGCAGCTGTAAAGGCTGGTCCGGGTCAAAGCCGAGAAACAGCCGTTCCATGGAGTCAGCCGCCGGTGTATAGCTGGTTTTGCATTCGTGGCAGATACACCGGACTAACCGCTGAGCCAGTACGCCCAAGATGGACGAGGCGGCCAGAAATGGTTCAATTCCCATATCGAGCAGCCGGGTAATGGCCCCCGGGGCATCGTTGGTATGGAGGGTGCTCAATACCAGGTGACCTGTCAGTGCTGCCCTGATGGCGATATCGGCGGTTTCCGTGTCCCGGATCTCGCCGACCATCACGATATTAGGGTCCTGGCGCAATATGGACCGCAGGCCCAGGGCAAAGGTCAGGCCGGCCCGGGGGTTGACCTGAACCTGATTGATGCCGTCTAAACGGTATTCAACAGGGTCTTCCACCGTAATCGTATTCTTGCTGATGGTATTAATCTCCCCCAGCGTGGAATAAAGGGTTGTTGTTTTGCCTGACCCAGTTGGGCCGGTAACCAGAATCATACCATAGGCCTGGGTATACAGGCGGCGGAAGATCTGCAGGTTATCCGGGGCAAACCCCAGTTTGCCGATATCCAGAACGACCGCCTGTTTGTCGAGAATCCGCATAACTACCTTTTCGCCCAAGATAGTCGGTAACGTCGATACCCGGATATCAATATCGCGGCCGGCTTCGGTAATCTTGATCCGGCCGTCCTGGGGCAGACGCCGCTCGGCAATATCCATACCGCCGCTAATCTTGATCCGGGAGACAATCGCAGCCTGAATATCACGGGTAAAGGACGCCACTTCCCGCAACACCCCGTCAATCCGGAACCGGACCCGCAATGTTTTTTCCTGCGGTTCCAGGTGGATGTCGCTGGCCCGTTCCCGCACTGCCTGGCTGAACAGCGAGTTAACAATACCGATAATCGGTGCATCATCAGCGGTCTGGACCTGAGACATCGGCACCGCTTCGTCCGGTTTCAACTGGTTGACCGCTTTTTCAACCAGTTCGGTAACACCATAATATTGGCTGATGGCCCGCATGATCTCCTGCTCAGCGGCAATAACCGGTTCGACCTCGCACCCTGATGCCATGCGCGCATCGTCAATAGCAAAAAAATTAGTGGGATCAACCATCGCCAGCGTAAGCCGGCGCCCCTCTTTTTTTACCGGGATAATCTGATAGCGTTCCGCCAAAGCAACCGGAATGGTCGCTACAACTTCGCGGGCCAGAACCAGGCCGGCCAGTTCCACATGCGGCACACCAAGCTGAAATTCGAGAACCTCGATAATATTGTTTTCTGTTATATAACCCAGATTGATAAGAACCTTGCCCAGCCGTTCGCCGGTCTTTTTTTGCACAGTCAGGGCTTTATCCAGTTGATCCCGGGTAATCAGCCCGGCTTCACTCAACAGGTCACCTAACCGTTTGCGGTTGTTCAACATAGTTGCGCTCCATTATTCTATATAGTCCACAAAAAACCTAATTTGCTCCCAGTGGCTAGTATGTAGAAATGAAAAACAACCGGCAAAGCAAAATAAATCATTTTTGCGGCCGGTTGCACTACTCGCTCAAACTGGTCTAAGTGCCCAAATACAGACCAGGTTTCATTGCTCCGGTTATGATGATCAACAAGGATCAGATTACTAAGATATATTCGCCTGGGAAATTACAATTCCTGCAAATTTGAGATTTGGTTAATATTAAAATTTTGTAAAATTAAGCGTGGTATCATAAATATAATTGATAACAGATCTCAGAGTCCAGTTGATTTACTGTGTAATCCGGCCAATAGGGCCTGACGCATAACTGCCAGCGGTGCCGGGCTACCTGTCCATAGTTGAAAAGCGAGCGCGCCCTGTTCCAGCAGCATCCCCTCGCCGGTGACCACTGTATGCCCGCGCCGGCTGGCCTCAGCCAAAAAGCCGGTTTGCAGCGGATTATAGACGAGGTCGGAGATTACGGCCGCCGGTTTAATACGTGCCCAAGCCAGCGGCGGCTGACTCGCCACATCCGGATACATGCCCAGAGGTGTGGTATTGACAATGATATCGGCGTTAGCCACTGCCTGCTCAAAGCCTGATGAGTCCCAACCGGTGCCGCTCACCGGCGTCCCCGTACCGGCAAATAGCGCCGCCACGGCCGCAGCCCTGCCAGCATCCCGGGCACCGATACAGACAGAGGTTATGCCGCCGCCGACAAAACCGGCCACTACGGCCCGGGCTGCCCCGCCGGCCCCTAAAACCACAGCCTGTTTAGCCTGGACGGCAACCCCGGCTGAAAGCAGGGAGCCGATGTAACCGCTGCCATCGGTGTTATAGCCAAGCAAGCGGCCGCCGCTGATCAGGACTGTATTCACCGCCCCTGCCAGTTGGGCACTGGCATCAAGCTCGTCAAGACAATCAATAATAGCTACTTTGTGCGGGATTGTGACATTAACGCCGCTAAAACCCAGGGCCGTTAACCCGGCTACCGCCTGTGGCAGCAACGCCGGCGGTGTGGCCAGCGGCAGATAAACATAGTCAAGACCGGTGGCCGCAAAAGCCGCATTGTGCATGGCCGGTGACAATGAATGGCTGAGCGGCCACCCCAGCAAACCTACTTTTTGTGTTTTAGCCGTTATCCTCATAAATTCTCCTTTACTCCCCCCGGATCTTATTAACAGGAATACATATCAGGCCGGCGGTCGGCAAACGTCAGCATCACCTTGCGGGCTCCGGCCACCCGCTCGGGATCAAATTCACCATAAATAATCGCTTCCCGGTCATCGCCCTCAGCTACAACCATTCCTTCCGGATCAACCAGCAGCGAATGGCCGTAAAATGGGCTGCCTTTATGCTCACCTACGCAGTTTACGGCACAGATATATAAGTGGTTTTCAATAGCCCGGGCCTGAATCAGGGTCCGCCAGTGGTGGCCCCTGGCGGTTGGCCATTCAGCCGGTACAAATACAATCTGAGCTCCCTGTAAGGCCAGTGAGCGGAACAGCTCCGGAAACCTGAGATCATAGCAAATTGCCACCCCGGCGGTCATACTGTCCAGGGAAAACAGACCAAGTTTCGTGCCTGCCGTAAAAAAGCGTTGTTCACCATACATACTAAACAGATGCACCTTTTCATAGGCGTTAATGATAGTGCCTTGCCTGTCAATCATCATTGTGGTGTTATAAATCCGGCCATCGCGATTTACCGGAACAGAGCCGGCAATGATGTTTATGCGCTGCTTACCGGCAATCCTGGCCAATTGGGTCATTAGCGGTCCGTCGCGGTCTTCAGCAGCCAACGCCACATTTTTGAGGGCATAACCTGTCGTCCAGATTTCCGGTAAAATTATGACATCAGCCTTGTCGGCCGCTTGTTCGACAAGTGCCAGGCCTTTATGTTTGTTGCCCGTCAGATCACCGGCCACGATCTCCATTTGCAGCATAGCTAGCTTCATCGTTACCCCTCCTATAGACGGCCCCTGGCCCGTAACAGGCGAATGGCCAGTTTTTCGAGCTGCCGGGTAATTTTGGTGCCGATAAACTCCTGCGCTGCCAGGGGCTGCACCCAGATGGTAAATAACTTGAGCCGGTTACCGCCGAGCATATCGGTAAATAACTGGTCTCCGACCACGGCAACCTCAGCCGGTGTCAGTCCCAGCCTGTCGATAGCCTGCCGGAAACCGGTCCGGGCCGGTTTTAAGGCCCGGGCCACAAAGGGAACGCCGCATTGGGCCGCAATGGCTTTTACCCGGTTATTGCCGTTGTTAGACAGCAGGCAGACTTTTAAATCATGTCCGTTTAACTGCTGCAGCCATAAGCGCATGTCCGGCTCCAGTTCCGGGCTGTTCCAGGCAACGATAGTATTATCC